>JAZKAG010000184.1:0-11735 GCA_040389265.1 Acidobacteriota bacterium | reverse complement strand
CATTTCAAGATCTTAGAAATCAGGCAGATGCGGCGATTTTGCCTTGAGCATCTGTTTTTTCTGCGTCTCGGCTGTAGGCGATTCTGTAGCGGTCAGAGCCTCCGAGGTCTTCCGAAACCCTTCCAAAACCATACCCGAGGCCACGGCCTCGCTCACGTAGAAGCTGAAACTCGCAACTCCATCGTGCCCGGATTTGCACGGTGCCTTCCTTGATACAACCATGCCATGCCCCGGATGCTGAGCCTCTTCTTCGGACTGATGCCGTCTGCTTTCTGTTCCCGTCACGAACTGCTGTTGGAAAACCTTGCTTTGCGCCAACAGCTTTCGGTCTTGAAGGCGAGACTTCCGCAGCCCAGGCTTTCTGCAGCCGACAAGTTCTTCTGGGTGCTGCTGCGCCGGCTGTGGCCAAGATGGAAGCGAGCTCTGATTCTCGTGCAGCCGGAAACGGCCGCCGGCTGGCATCGGACAGGCTTCAAACTCTACTGGAAGTGGCTCTCGCGGCATCGATCTCCCCAAGGTCGAAAATGCGTAAACCAAGAGCTTCGCAACCTGATCTTCCGCATGGTTGCCGAGAACCACACCTGGGGAGCGCCACGTATACATGGCGAGCTCAAGATGCTTGGCTTCGATATTTCGGAACGAACTGTGCTGCGATGGATGAGGAAGGCTCCGAGACATCCTGAGGCCACCAAGCGATGGGCGGCGTTTTTGAGCAACCACCGGGAAGCGATTGCTGCGATGGACTTCTTCACGGTGCCGACGCTTACGTTCGGGACGCTCTCCTGTTTCTTCGTGATCGCGCATGACCGCCGTCGTATCTTGCACTTTAGTGTGACCAAGCATCCGACTAGCGCTTGGGTCGTGCAGCAGTTGCGGGAAGCATTCCCAGATAACACCGCTCCGGGTTACTTGATTTTCGATCGAGGAACGAACTTCAACACGGAAGTCATCGACATGGTGAGGAGTTTCGGCATCGAGCCCACGCGAACCAGCTTCCGCAGTCCTTGGCAGAATGGAGTCGCCGAGCGTTTTGTCGGCAACTGCCGCCGCGATTTGCTCGATCACGTGATCGTCCTCAACGAACGCCACCTGAAGCGGCTGATGTCCGAGTACATCCGTTATTACCACGATGATCGGACTCATCTCGCGTTGGAGAAGAGAACTCCGGCGGGCAGGCTTGCGGCGACGGGAACGAACAGGACTTGCAACATCGTGTCCAAGCCAAGGCTTGGCGGTTTACACCATCGCTACGACCTCGCAGCCTGAGACCGAGCTTCGGCTCCCATTCAACAAGGCTGAGGAAAACCGCAGGGCGAGTTGTGTCCGTTGCCTTCCCGATGCGCCTTCAACTTTATTTCTGTCGCGTTCCGCCATCGCCTACAGCTCCTTCGTCCTCAATATTCGATCCCAAACCATCATCGAGATCTAGGATTCTTGATGCCGATGGCATTGTGGCAGGCCTCCCATTAACCAACCAGTCTCAGACATGCGCGGTCCGACATGACCTTATGAACTCCCCCTTCGTCATCGATATCCGATCCCCATCATCGAGATCCAGGATCGTGCCGATTCTTGATGCCGATGGCATTGTGGCGAGGCACAGGTCGAATTCCATCAGCTCGCGACACTAGGTGTAAGTATCCAATCGAGCGTTGAAATTACAAAACACATTGAAACTTCGAGGCAAGTCTTTAGCGCCGTTCCCTGATATGCTTCACTTCCAGTGAAGTGTAACTTTTCCGAGATAAGCCTTGCATATAAATGCACACACATGGAGCGCCGTCGTACGTGAATCCGCCCGCGTCATAGCCGGATCGGAAACAGCCTCCTCCTGAGCACCGGGCCTCCGGGGATAGGTGCGAGAGTTAGAGTCGGAAAGAATCCCAGTGTCTTGCCAAACTGTCCATGTGATTGGCCGTTTCCATTAAGCTTTTGTCCAGGAAGAGTGACGAAATCGTTCGAGAACGATACATGACCGAGCCCATAACGGTGCCATGTCCCTTTGGTAGATCGCCGTTGGCCCTGCTGCGTGAGGTCTTCCGTAAATGTCCCGTCAGAGCGGAGATTTAAGGTGCATTCCTCCCCGCCGCCACTGAAGACGTAAGTTCCAGACAGCGCCGGGTAGTCATAGTCCGCTGCCACGACATACCATCCCCATGCAGCGGGGAGAAACAGCAACAAAAGAACCACTTTCATCCATCTCGAAAAGTGAACTCTCATCCATCACCTCAATTGGGGCACGGATTCCCCGTGCTGCCTCCGCAAGGCACACCGTCTCCCTGCTGTGTTGTTACAGTCCCTTGCTCCTCCGAGCCCTTGATCGTCATCCAGAACAGGTCATACATATCAAAGCCATTTGCCCCGAGGTTGTAGCGGGGATTACCGTCATCGCGACCTTGTTGAGGCGGAACACCGAAGGCGGCGAACGTCGGGTTGTACTGGGACAAGAGGGTCGACCATAGGATTTTGGGCGTTCTGCCAGCCCAAAGTGAATTTGAATTAGTGAGCTTGAACTGCTTTAGTATCTTTTGAACTTCACTACTGCAGTTCGGGCCAAACACGTTCCACGGCTCGGTCCAAGTTGAGGGGTCCGGGTGCTCTCTAATGAATGAGATCACTTCCTGCGCGACCTCGGGAGTCGTTTGAATGGTGATTGAAGCGTAATTGTCCCTAAGATTTTCAGCCGTCGGAAACATATCCGTGTTCATATGGAACATTGCCTCGCCTTTGTATACGGGCGAGCTAACTACCGGCCCAAAGCTTTCGATCGCCGAGTCACTGGTTTGTTGATTGTAGGCAAAAAGAATTGCATGCCCCGCAGGAAAACCGGGATCATAGAAGTATGTGACATCTCGCCCGTCAGGATCTATGTATTTCAGCGGATTGTTTGCGGCATAAGCATATTTATTGAGCGTAGACGAGGGGTTCATCATGCGCTCCTCGGTGACATTCACTACATCAGGTGACATCCACCGGCCCATCGAGGAACCGTAGTACCTGGCCCCGAAGTAGTCCAGACCTGATTCGGTGTCTCTTTCTTTGCCGGTAAACTTGTACCGATTCGTCGTTCCATCCGCCGCCACCGTTCCGGGCACGATCTGCTCGCCCCCGTTGACAATCTCCTGCCCAAACGGCGTGAAGTACCCCTGCCAAACCGGCCATCCCCCAGCCGCCAACTCCATCTGTGTCGTTCCAACCTGGCCCGCCAAGAAATAGTGAACATCCTCCGTTTGATCGGCCAGTGGAGTTCCCGTTTCGGTCACACCGGTCGCGCCTGTCACACCTGATGTTGGCGTAGCGCTAAGGCTCAGCGTCGTGCCCGCGTTATATAACGGCACCACCGTTCCGTTCGCCTGCACGATCACAATGTCACGGAAGTACATATTCCATGCACCCGCAGGAGTGTGGCTGTCGACCGACAAGCCACCTGCAACAAGGCTCTTGCCCACATCGGCCGCGGGCACACTAAATTTTCGGTGATGCCACTGATTCTGGACCGTATCGTCGAGCAGGTTTTGGCCATCTGAGTCCACCCCTACCAAATAAGAGCTCGTCCCGCTCAATTGGATCTGTAGCCCGCCCCGGCTGCCTGCCGAGTATTGAGACGCAAACAGTGTGTCCCCGGTCTGCAGTGTGTAGCTTGGCAACGGCAGACTAAACAACGTGTATTGAGCACCGCAACTCGCACAGTTGCTTCCGGACAGATGGATTCGTGCCTCACTACTCTCTACCTTGGCGATCTTCTGCCCATTGGCATAGATCAAGTCTTCCCAAACGCCGTTGTTGTCCACGTCGGCCATCGGCTGACCGTTCAGGTAGACGTACTCGTTCCAGGTTGCGTTGTTGTGGACGGCAAGCGTCCGCTCACCCATCGAGTCGTAGAGATAGCTCCCCGTCCCATACCCGTCGATGCCCCGCAGGTATCCTTCGCCCGTGTATATGTAGGTGTGAGAACCACCCAACCCGTTTGGCGAAATGGCCAGCGTTCCATTGGTGTTGTAACGCAGATCGCCCGTAGTCGTGTCGCCATTCAGCGTCAGCCGATTTGTACTCGCCTCGACCCCATAATTGAGTGGCGTGTGCATTTGATCGACCAGCAGCATATTGCCAAACGAATCGATGCTGTAAGCCTGGTTGTAACTCGATGCCGCGGGTCTGTTCGCTGAAAAAGCAGACGTCAGACGATTGAGTGAGTCGTAGGAAAATGTCTGAGAAGTGGTTAGTCCCACTCCTTCCAGGACATTCTGAATGTTGCCGTTGTTCTGCGACGCCATCATACAGTTGGTCTCTGCCGGAACGGCATAAAACAACTCTCGGTCCATCAGATTCCCGCCGGACGGCGAGGATGGCAATATCGACGTTGAAGCCGACTCGCGGCACGGCTGCAAACGATTATTGAGCAACACCGTTTGGGTCACAGCACCACCGCTCCCGTAGGCCGCACTTCTAACCCCTCCCGAAGGGTAATGCTGAATTCCGCTCACGTACGGATTGCCTCCGCCGCCCAGGGCTCCCGCATTCACGGAAGCCAAACGTCCCGCACCATCCCAAGTCTGAGAGACTACACGGCCATCCGGATAAGTGAGCTGCGTCGTGTTCCCCGCCAGGTCGTATTGAACCTGCATTCCAGGACGCCACTCATAGGTCCCATATCTGCCCCAATTGGTACTAGTGACCCTGCCCATCGCATCGTATTGAAATTGTGTGCCGGCAAGAATCCAGTACGTGGCATATTGGTTCAGTTCCTGTGACAATCGGCCGATGCCGTTCGTGCCTTGATCGTAGGTATAAAAGTAGTTGGACGCATTCTCAAACCCAGAGTACTTGGTCGAGAGTCGATTGAGCGCATCATACGTGTAGTCCACCTCGATGCCGCTCCCGTCTGTCTTGTGCAACAGGTTTCCGTTCCCATCGTAGCCATTTCCGCAAGTTCCCGATCCGGGCGAGCCGCCGCTCCAGAGGCCGTAGCAAACGATGCCGGTCTCGGGATTGCTTGACGTTATCAACCGCGACAGACTGTCATAGACAAAACTTCTGGACTTACCGCTCGTGCATGGGGCACCTGCGGTCGACGTTCCCCACTGGTCCACACAGTGCAAGTCCCCGAGCGCAAGATAACTATATGTGGTTGTCAGCGTCCCAGGCTCCACAACCTGGGTGAGGCGATCAAGCGCGTCCGAGGTTCGCCGCCACTGGAACCCACGTTCGTCAGTGGTAGTCGTTACATTGCCGTTGTAGCTCCAACGCTGCGAAGCTCCATCCGGATGAGTCACAGAATTTGGCCTTCCGAGAGGATCCTGAACGTAGTAGGTAATCCCGTCTGGGCTAGCGAGTGTCGGATTTTGGCCGGGAGTACAGTTGAGAACACCTGGATCGGAATAGCTTGGGTTCGAGGTGGCACAGGGCTTGCCAAAGTAATCGTAAGCCGTTCTCGTGACCGCACCGCTTGGGCCAACCACTCGAGTAGCGCGCCCGAGACCGTCATAGTCGGCCGTGCTCTTCAGCAACCCGTCTGCTGTAGCGTGAAGGTCGGAGCTGATATCCACTTCCGCTAGACTCGGGTACGAATACGTCGTATCGCTCTCGAAGCCTGAGAGCCCGTAGGCACGTTGGACAAGAGTGAGACGACCGAGTGCGTCCGAATAGGAGAGCTTTGTTGTGACGCTATTCTGATCCATGTGCGTCAACATGTTCCCCGTGTTCGGGTCCCAAGTGTAGGAGTCGTGGTGCGCAACTCCGTTGGTGGATGGCTGAGTGACCGTGGCTACGAATATTCCAGTGCCATCGTACGAAGTCGTAGTCAGGTTATGATTGCCATCCTCTTGCAACTCAACCTTGCCACCACAGTTGAACGTAGAGTGCGCTTCTGTGTCCGCGCCCAGATTGTTCCAGTGGGAGGTTGTCGTCAGATTACCTTTCACGGGGCCACCGCAGGAATCGTTTTCGTCGTACGTCATTGTTGTCTTTGCCACTTGGACGTTGCTTCCGTCATAGACCGTAACGGTTTTTGGGCTATTGATAATATTGGCTGTCAAGTACGGAGAGCTACCTGTCTGCCACTCATATTGGGTCTGCGTCTTCCGCAAACTCGTACCGCTGTAGTCGGTCACTGTGGTGGACGTCGGGATTCCCAGAGATAGGCCGATGATTTGGCCGGTAGAGAACTGGGTGCACCAGGCTCCGGAGTAAAACGAGCACGACGGGGCATCGGCAGTGAAGATTCCGGAGTCGTAGCTGGTAGTCGTAGTTGTACTGACCGCGCCATTAAGGCTGGTGGTCGTCGAGGTTACTAAAGCATTTGCAAGGCCCGTAGGTGCGGCTCCGTTGTCGGGCCCAATAGTCGAACTGTAGGAGGTCTGTGTCGAAGTGAGCACCACAGGGGACGAGGCGTTCCAATGTCCCTGATAGGTAGTCTTGGATTGTTGGAACGTCGCGCACGAGCCGGGTCCAATATTCACAAAGGTATACAACGTGTCGTTTCCATTTGGATCCGTTACAACCCGGTTATTGGCATCGTACGTCCAGGTATTCGAATGGCCTTCCGTATCGGTAACAGTCCGAGTATTAATACCGTAGTTTGCTGCGCCACAGACCCACTCATACTGATACGTGTATGCGATGCTTCCGCCTGTTGGGAGGTGAACTCCAGTCAATAACCCATATGCAATATAGGGAGCGCTGTCAGATGGAGGCGCACTCGTATTTGCAGAATCGTACGTAAAACCCCAATAATCCCCGCTTGGGAGAACGATCGCCTGGATAGCTCCTGCCGGCCCCACGGTCTCATAAAAGTTGTGGTCCACGTCTTCCATTGATCCGATAGTGGTATCCTGGCCTTGATTTCCCCAAAAGTCAGTATGAATCTTCACGGCTGTGTAGCAGATCAGATAATGTGCAGTTCCTCCATTGGGGCCGGGAACATTCCATGCGACGCTTCCAGTCGTGGGTTGAGTCACTATATTGGGCGAGGTGGGACATCCCGATGTACTGGACGATCCCGACAGTTGCATCGGATCCGGTATCTGACGACTGAGAGTGTCCGTATAGACGCCGTTTGCCAGTGCGATACTGCTGGTCGGGGAAGCTGGGTCTGTCTGTGTTATCGCTGAGTTCGATAGTGCTGTGCGCACACCATTTGCGCTTACAATCGTCGCTGCGGTAAATCCAGGATAGGGCGTGGACGCGTTTGTGTTGAGGAGGTACCCGGAGCCGTCCGTGGCTCTGAGGCTGGCGCTGTTCGCAGCATCGTAATACAGATTGTGCGAAGCGCCATCGGGGTCATACACCGTATACTGGCTGTAGCGCCTGGGATAACAAGTTGAGCAAAAAGGAGGGGCAGGGATGATGGTGTCGTATGGCCCTGCCAGAATCGGTAAAGCAGTATTAACGATCGCCGGTCCAACCGCATGCGCACCTGGTCCTGAATAGGGAAAACTTCCCGCAGCAAAAGTGGGTGGAACTGTGGTCGCTTGAACATTGACGTAAAACTCATTGCACAATATGCCGGAACAGTCCTCTTGCTTCTGCCACGCTGTATTGTTCGAGATCGCATTGAAGCTAAGCGCCAGTCTCCCCTGCTCGGGCAGTGAGTAAAGTGGTATTGTTATGATGACATTGCCATTTGATACGTTTACTGTATCGACGTTGTAGGCTTCATATGCGCCCATATTTGAAACCCCGAACGGCGATGGGGGTGGTGCGGACGTTTGCGCAGACATCTCAAGCGTTAGGAAGGCACTTGAACTAAGAGCAAGGAGCGATACTCCGCATTTCATCACGATTGAGCTCGACATTGGTATTGCTCCTAGTGTGTTGTCGTGAACGTGTTGCCCGGTAAAGAGGATGTGAGCGACCACTGAGCAATGGAATACCGCTCGATTTGTCCGCTGGGGAGCGTAATGGTCATCTCCGAAGGCAGCAACAGTCCGCTCTTGTCGGAGAACTGGACGAAGGTGGCGGTCTCATAGAATACCGAGTCGTGCAGCATATCTCGAACTGGAATCTCAACCTGAATAGGAAGCCCGGTCGAATTTGAAAAGGTCCAGGTCAGGCGCGGCGAGAATGGCATGAATGGATCAGTACAGTCTTCTTCAACTGTTTCAACGCTTGCCTCACGCGCCTTTGCGGCGTCGCTCAGGTTCGTGGCACTAATCATTTTGAAAACGCAAATATTCTGATCCAGCGACAGCGTTAGGGCCGCGCCGGGATTGACCTTCGCAAGAACGGCCACGTCATTCTCATGCGGAATCGCGTGCGCTGTGCCGCCCGCTATAGTTCGGCTTCGCTGATCCTTGAGAGTGATTATGTTGGCCCTTCTGCCGTTTTTATTGGTCGAGTCGGCACGCGAAAGCAAGTGGCCCAAATGCCAATCATGAGACAGTTGCACCGTCTCTGCTGGGCCCACGGACCGAGATATGGAAATACTCGCTGTGGCGGCTCCGAAACTCCTCCAATTGCCCGCTCCTCCGAGCGCGATCGCGGCTCTCCCGACGATCGCTAAAGCCTCCGGCTCGCTCTTGGAGAATGCGGCAACCTGGGAAGATTGCGCGGAAATGGCGCTGGCAGCGAACGACACACAGAACAAAGCCAAGGCACCGAACGCCACGCGTCGCTTAGTTGCTTTTAGACAGCTACTGAACTCTTGCCCGCTTGGAGCCATAATGGATTCCTCAACTGAACCGGATGAATGCTAACGCCACCGTTGATATCATAGCCGTGATACAAATCACAAGGCTTTCGTTCGCTACGAGACATTTTCATCTAGCCGTGCGATAGCGTTGCTCAGGTGCCCGACACATACGTTCGGGGCTAGCACAAAGGGATTGCACGATAAATTCATGCGCTGACGACCGCACACGCGCCACTAGATCCTTCGTCGAGAGCCGCATGGTCTTTTCACCGCCGGCTGTAGGTGCTCACTAGGTCGTGGAGTGATGCGAACCACATGCGAGGAACGCCAAGCGGTTGTGGGAGTTCTTGTAACCAGGCTGTATCCGTGCAATCGAAGCGCTTCAAGCGCAACGATAATATCCAACAGCTTAGGGTGAATTCCGATATGTCTTTCGTCATGTTCCATACCAGGCAAGGGGTACCTTGTCGCGCCGGGTCGGGTCAGCGGCCTTTACACAGCCACCGGCTCTCAGAGCAGCCGGTCCAGCGCTTCGGGTTAAGCGCGATGCTTTTTTAGCCGGGCCCTCTGCTCTCACAACAGACGGCCTAGTATTGAAGCGTCAACGAACTCTCTCGCCAACACTTCATGAATGAGGTAAATATGGCGATTAGATCTAGCGCATCTGTTCTTCGTGACCTTTGACTGTAGGCAATATTGAGGCGGTCAAAACCTCATTGAATAACGCAGGACAATGCCCTTCGGAGATATAGCTGTTGTTTACATGGCCGAGGCGATCGGACGACCCAGTGTTTCTAAAGCAGAAGTGCAAACAATCTCTCGTCTGGGTCAAATTGCGGAGTGGGTATGTGTCTGAGGGGAAATAGCTCATCTGATCTGAAAACCGGCACTGATCAAACGCCCACAGCGATCAGCTCCGCCCACACCTGCGACTCCGCCAAACAAATTCGAGCGAATCGTTCGAATCCTTGTTAGCTTCCGTCGGCGGGAGGGACCGCCTAGTTCTTGCACTCGACACGCAGGGAAGAAAGACTCATGGGTTTTCCGAAGAGCCATCCTTGGGCAAACTCCACTCCGTTCCTACGCAGGAATTCCAACTGGGCTTCGGTTTCTACGCCCTCCGCCACCATGATCAGGTCCAGCGAGTGAGCCATGCTGATGATGTGCGACGCCACATGGCTCGTTGCTCCGTCGGTGCCGATCGTATCGACGAACGCTTTATCGATCTTCAGCGCATCTAGGCTCAGCGTCTCCAGGCATGCCAGGCTTGAGTATCCCGTTCCGAAGTCGTCGATGGCCACCTCAACGCCGAGCTCGCGAATCGCAGCCAGGATGACGCGTGCCTTGGCATCCTGCAGAAATCCGCGTGCAGTCGCTTCAACCTTGATGTTGGCCAGCTTGATCCCGTTCCGCTTGAGCAGAGACACAAACAGCTCCGCCGTTTGCGTCGAGCAGAGGTCAGTCACAGAGAGATTGATCGCAACGATAAAATTCGGATCTGCTTTCAGAAGGACCGGCAGGTCGGCGGCTACGATCTCAATGACGCAAGCGGTTATCTGGGTGATAACACCGCTCTCTTCGGCGATGGCAATAAAGCTGTCTGGCCCCACCACTCTTCCGCTGCGCTGCCAGCGCACCAGTGCCTCCACACCCACACGGCGTCCCGTGGCCAGCTCCACGATGGGCTGATACTCGACGAAGAACTCTTTCCGTCTTACCGCCCGCGGAACACGGAAGGCATCGACAGATAGAGCCGCGAGATAATGGTGACCGCCCAGGCAAGACCGGCGGCCGAAAGCAATCCGAATGGAATAAAGATATAAGCAAACCGGCGCACACGACTGAGCATGTACGACTCCCGCGCGGAAGTTATCACCGCAATATCAATATTCGCCGCGCGCGCGATGGTCACAATGTAACCCGCGTCCCTGAAAGTCAGGTTGCTGCCCTTCAGAATTGTCCGGAACCGGACCGCGTGCGGCCGGAGGCCTCGCGCAGAAAAGATCGTGTGATTGGCCGACGATGGAACGAAAGTCGCAATCGAAATATTCGGCCCTTCCGTGGGCACGTCGAGGACGAGGGTGGGATCGAGAATAAACGCAACCCCTTGCAGGGCAAACACTGTTACGGGACTGTCCGCCAGGGGCAGCATTACGTTGAGCCACTCGTGCGCTCCTCTCTCCGTGGTGAGAATGGGAGCGCCTAGTGAGATGGGACTCACGCCGCCTACGGAGTTGCAGGCAATCTCCTCCCCGTTGATTCGTCCAACAGCCTGTATGTAACTTGAGCCGACATCGACCTTCCTCATGATCGCCAGCTCGGGCTCGGAGCAGGGAGCTTCATGCGCATCGTTGATCAGACGAATCCCCGCCGCCATCTGGCTGCCGGTCTCCTCGGCGCGGCGCAGAACGTCCTCTCCATAGCTCAGGGATACGGAGCTCTCATAAGCCAGCGCTTCCCTCCATGCCAGGCGAATGGAGGTTACGATGGGGGCAATTACAGCGATCACCCCCAAGAGCACCGCAAGCGTGCCTGCCGAAACGTGACGCATCCTGACCCTCACGGAGAACCCCATCCCAACCCTGGGCCGACAATCTTGCCTGAAAAATCTATGGTCTGATGCGAGGGCCGCACTTGATAACTTTGTCGAAGCCGCCAGCGGAGAACGCCCGCGCGCCTCCAAACGGTCTCGCGCTGCTCGAAAGCCCATGGCTGGACCCTCAGCCCGTTATATCGAAGCCAGACAAATCGCCAGCACTTCCGGCTGCGAAAGTCCGGCAGCAAACAGTTCCCTGCACCAAAAAAGCCGCAGCGCAAGATCTTTATCCATCCAGATTTGCGGCAGAAGCACACGCCGCCGCGTCTGCGCTTTAGCCACCCGTCTCACGGAACCCCAGTGGGACGTCGGCGTTAGCTTAGCTTTGGGCGGCCTGAGGCTGATGACACCTTTGCTCTTCCTCCTGCTGTTACGCGGTCAAGCTTCGCCCGCGACCGGGATTCCCATTCTCACCTACCATTGCTTTCATCCCACGTCCGCCGCGGCTACCGCCGGATAACGTACGATATTTTTCGCACATTTGATTTGAGTTTTGTCTTTGGCGGTTGG
>JAZKAG010000183.1:0-1762 GCA_040389265.1 Acidobacteriota bacterium | reverse complement strand
CGCGACCTCTGCCGTGACAGGGCAGCGCTCTGACCAACTGAGCTACGTCCCCAGATGCGCATCCCGCAGTGAGTATGGGCGCGATCTGCGTTGCAGCGTTAAGTGTACCAGAGCCCTCACAGGGATGAAAGAGAATGGGCAGGCTTCTCGGCGTGAACGCCCAATCAAAGAAAGACCGATTTTCACCCAAAATTATCGACCATGACAATCACAGCGCGCTAGCTGCCTGAGCAACTATCCTTTCAGCTAGCTCAACAGCAGCGGGAGTGTCTGTTGATTGGTGTACGCCAGGTCTTCCACGACCACGGAGTTGTCATTCACCTGGATTACTTTGTATCGGCCGTCCACGATATCTCCCGCGCCGGCAATAAAAATGTCCTCTCCATGCATCAGGAACACAAGCTTGCGACCGTTCTGCTGTTTAGCGAAGCCATAAAACTTCAGGTCAATCGGCGGCGGTGGGGGCGGACCGGAGGGAATGACAGGTCCCGTGCGAGCCGGTGCGATTGGTTTTTCAATTGCGGTTTGTTGCACCGGAGGCAGTGAATCCTTGGAGAAAATATTGCGGCTGGTACCGGAATAGACAGTATTTTCCGCTTTCGCCATCCATTCCGGATGCAGCGTGGGATCCAGGCTGTTGGCGCTTTCCACATGCTGCGCCGGTCTGCCGACCACCCCGCCGACCTGACTTGTGGGATTCGTCGCGGTGGAAACAGACGTACTCAGAGTCGCGGGTATGGGCGCGGATGGCGGCCCCCCAGCCAGATACCAGACCATGTAGGCAATCGCGGTCAATGCCAGCGGCACACTGATCATGGCGATCAGGCGCTTTTTCTTGTCCTCAGTGCCGAGTCGAATCGCCATGGTTTCTCTATTGCTCCGTGGAAGTATTGTCGGCAGAAGTTGGCGCCCCGCCGGCATTCGCTGTGTCCTCGCGCAAAAACGTGATCAGGCGCATGCGTAAGCTGACGACTCCATTTTGCTGGCCATTCAATGCAACGCCATCAATCAGGAAAAAAAGCTTGTCCCTTTCCAGTCCGTTGATGAAGCGGACGACGGGAGCGTAATCGCCGCTTAAACTGGCTTCCATGTCCATCTCCACCAGACCCTGTTGCGGTTTGCGATGCGCGTACTGGCCGCGGGCCAGCAACACATTATTTTTCACCGCCAAGGCGCCCAGTTCAGTTAACACCTGTGAGTCATTCGCAGGAAATCGCTTGTCGTATAAGGCATTCTGATCGATTTTGGCCTGGTCGATCTTTTTATCCAGCCCCCGCAGCGGAGCGGTTTTCAACTTCATCACCCGATATTGTGCCTGATTTGCCGCGATGTTCGCTGCATCCCCCTGCTTGGCGCGATTCCATGCAAATACCAAGCGAACCGCCAGTACCAGATTCAGCAGCAGCAGCACAATGATCGCACCATAATGCCAATGCTGCGCGGTGATGCGAGTGTTCGTCCAATCCGGACGGCTCAAATTCATCGCGCACCTCTATATCCCGCCGGATGGGGGTGGACCTTGGCTGTCTTCGCGCGAGCCCCGCCGCCGATCTGGTCCACTCTCTCTCCACGCCGCGTACTATGCGTGCCCGATTTCTCTGCTTCCGCGTTCACATCGGTGGATGCCAAGTCCCCGGAGTTGAAACCCGCCACGATATCGACATTGACGTCGGTCGATTCGGACATGGTGGGACGAAATCCCGATTGACCTTCACCTTGGATATCCGCGGTCTCTCCGACAACCATAGGTGCCAGAAAATGG
>JAZKAG010000182.1:0-10537 GCA_040389265.1 Acidobacteriota bacterium | reverse complement strand
GGTTTCATCCTTCCCCGGTAGCAAATGCGATCAGGAAATGGGTAAAGTGTGAGCCGTCTGCCACGTGACAGTGCAAATTACTGCACATCACTTCAGGCGTTGCATCCTCCCCTCGCCACAGACTCGTTCAAATCCGCCGATCCTGCGTCCTTTTTAGGGCAAACGGTTTGGCCCCGCAGTTGCAATCATCTTCGTCGAGCACTCTTTCACTGCTCACGTTGAAGGGACACTTATGAACCACGAAGGGTCATCTGTGCTGGGCAAGTCGACAGTCATCTTGCTGATCGTCGCGATCGTTGCCATCGCACTGAATCTCGCTTTCGCGCATTCGCTTCACTCTGAACCACTGGGGCTGCTTGGTTTTGGCCTTTTCTGTCTTGTTTACGCCGGAACGATTCCGGCGCTGTCTCGTCGTACCGGTGCCCAAAGCGCGTCTGTCTCCTCGAAGGCGCCGGGCAATTCCCTGCTTGGGCCTTCGATCATCGCCCGCAATGGTTTCGCGCCAAGGCGCTCGTTTGATCCCAGCAAGCGCCCCTGCCATGCGCTCACCATCGATTTGGAAGATTATTTCCACACCGAGGTCGCTTCCCAGGGCATTTCCTTTTCCGACTGGGAACAACTGCCTTCCAGGATTGAGCCCAGCACCCATCGCCTGCTCGATCTGCTGGACCGCAATCATACCCAGGCGACATTTTTTGTGCTCGGCTGGGTAGCCCGTCGCTATCCGCGCCTGGTCCGCGAGATTCACCAGCGCGGCCATGAAATCGGTTGCCACAGCCTCGATCATCAGCTGGTCCATCGCATAAGCCCCAGCCAGTTCTATGAGTCCACCGCAATCGCAAAAGATTTGATTGAATCGGCAATCCAGGAACCCATCTACGGCTATCGTGCACCTTCCTTTTCCATCACCCCAGGGTGCGAATGGGCGTTTGACGCTCTTGCCAGGCTGGGCTTTAGCTATGACTCCAGCGTTCACCCCGTGCACCATCCCACGTATGGGAATCCAACAGCACCTCGCTCCGCCTACCCGGTCGCTCATGGCCAGTTGATGGAGTTTCCGATTGCAACCTGGCGAGTCGCCGGACGCAACCTGAGCGTCGGCGGTGGCGCCTATCTACGTTTGCTCCCCTTTCAATACATTCAGCGCGGCCTTGCAGCCTGGGAGAAAGATATGCAGTCGCCCGCAATGATCTACCTGCATCCCTGGGAAATCGATCCGTATCAGCCCCACATTCCGCTTTCGTTTCAGTCCACCGTTCGCCAGACCTGGGGAACGGCCATGATGGAAGACAAACTGCAGCGCTTGCTCAACCAGTTTTACTTTGCTCCAGTGCGCGATACCCACAAAGGCGTGCTGCAGGTCAAGACCTATGCCACCCGTCAATCCACATTCCACATGGCCGAAGAAGCCGCACAGGTGGCGGGATGAGAGACGAGACCAAAGCATCCCAGTCGTCGAATTCATTCGACTTTACCGCCGCTGCGGTTCGGCACGTCATTCACCCCATGTGGGCAAAGCTGAATCACCCTCACTTTGCCAGTTATTTGCGGGAGTTTGAACGTAACCAGTATCTGCATCCGGACGACCTCCGCAAGCTGCAGATGCGGCGCCTGCGGCAACAGCTCATCGACGCCTATCGCTACGTTCCTTTCTATCGCCATCGCATGACTCAGGCGGGGCTGACCCCACTCGATATCCGCACATTGGACGATCTGCGCCTGCTGCCGGTCCTGACCAAGCGCGATATCCAGGATCATCAGGACCTGCTGGTTTCCAGCATGGTTCCTCCCGGCAAACGCGAACAAAATCAGACCGGCGGTTCCACCGGCAGTCCGCTGCAGTTCTTTGTCGACTACGAACGCAACGACTCCCGCATGGCCAGCACCGTCCGTCACAATGCCTGGGCCGGCCTGCATATCGGCGATTGGCATGCCCAGCTGTGGGGTTCCCGCTATGACTTTGGCGATGAGCCCGACCCGACTCCGCTCTGGCGACAGAAATTTCTCTATCGCAATCTTTCGCTTCACACCGCGGACGTGACTGAAGCTTCGATGATGAAGTATGCGGAGATTCTCCGCAAATACCGGCCTCGCTCCATGGTGTCCTACGCCCAGTCCGCAGTTCTGTTTGCGGAGTTCTGCAATGCCAACAATATCCACGACATTACCTTCGACTCGATGATTGTCAGCGCCGAGATGCTGCTTCCCGGCAAGCGTCAAATTCTGGAAGAGACCTTCCGCGGTAAAGTCTTCGATCGCTACGGCTGTCGCGAAGTCAGCGTCATCGCCAGCGAATGTGAATATCACAGCGGCCTGCACGTCAATGCCGATGCCCTGATTGTCGAAGTCGATCCCGCTCCCGGCCTTCCCGCGGGTATGGGACGAGTGCTGGTCACGGATTTATTGAATCGCTCCATGCCGCTGATTCGCTACGAAATCGGCGACCTTGCCAGCCTCGACAGCAATATGCGTTGCCCCTGTGGACGTTCCCTGCCGTTGATTGGAAATATTCAGGGTCGCACCTCCGACTTTTTACGCCTGCCCAGCGGTCGCATGATCGCCGGTCCTTCCCTGGCGCTGCTGGCTGCCGATATGCGCGATGTCCGGCAGGTCCAGTTCCTTCAGGCCGATCCATCCAATGTCACTTTGAAAGTCGTCGCCGGCAACGGCTACAGCGAACGCACGGAGCAGGAACTGCGGCGACGCATGCAACCCTACCTGGAAAAAGAGAGCAGCCTTACCATCGTGACCGCTGACTCGATTCCCTCCGAGCCTTCCGGGAAGTACAGATTCGTTAAAACAGTCGAAAAAACTGAAACTCCCACGGCCATGTGCCTGTAAAGGAAAGCACCAATGGGAATACTGCACACACATTTCATTTTGCCTTTAACGGAGCCGGAGCGACATGCCGGTCTGCCTGGCCGCTTGCGCCAGATTAAGAAGTTTGAACAGTTGTCCGAACGGCAACAGCGCAAAATCCAGCAGGATCGACTGCGCAGGCTGCTGGAGCACGCCTACACCACCGTGCCTTTTTACCGCAAACAATTTGATAGCGCCGGCTTTCATCCGCGGGAAGCCCGCGTCGATCATCCGCTGCCGCTGCCGGTGCTGACGCGCGAAGATCTTCGAACCGCCGCCACCTGGCTGGTTTCTTCCGCCTTTCCTGCGGACAAACTCCGGGTCGCTCTCAGCGGTACAACCCATCGCATGCCGACACGTTTTCACCGCGACATTGAAGGCGTCCGCGACAAGGTCGCGCTTAAGATGAAGCTCGATGAGTGGGCCGGCTTCCGCCCTGGCGATAGCGCCATGATGCTTTGGGGAGCGGTCTCTGACGCTGCTCGTGAATTCAATTCTAGATGGCGCGTCTATGAAGGTGTCTTCATGCGCCAAAGTCCTCCGCCGCCCGGCGTGGTTGGAGTCGATGTTCTGGAAAAATGGCGCTGGCGGTATGAGAAACAGCGTCCCAAGATTCTGTACGGCCGCGCCACTGTCCTCGCCGCCTTCGCAGGATATCTGCGGGAACGTGGCGTCACCCATCGCCCAAGCGCCGTCATCTCGACTGCCGAAGTCTTAAGCCTGCCTCATCGCAGGCTGCTTGCCTCGGTCTTCAAAAGCGCGCCTTTCAACTACTACGGCCGCCGCGATGTCGGCATGATCGCTGCGGAATGCCCCGAGCACGAGGGCCTGCATTTCCATCCCTGGGGCTCCTTCGTCGAATTTGATCCCATCGGTCAATCTCCGGATGGCCCGGTGTATCGCGTGCTGGTGACCGATCTGCTCAACTATGGTCAGCCGTTTATCCGCTTTGATACCGGGGATTGCGTCACTCTGACAGAACAGAGTTGCAGTTGTGGACGATGGTTTCCATTAGTCGGTAAAATCCTGGGTCGACTGGATCAGGGAGCGCTTATTGCCAACGGAACAGAGGTTCCGAATATCACGTTCAACGACGATCTGAACCCGAGCAAGTCTCCCGTTCAGCCGGTGCTTGCGTTGCCGGCCCGACGAAAACGCGCGGTCAGCCGGCCTCGCCCGAAAAGAAACGCCATGTCCGCGTAAGGCCACCAGGTTTGCGTGTCAGCCGCACGCCGCACTCCCGCTGCCGCCCGTCCGCGTGACTTTCACTGCCGCATTCATATGCGTCGATCGCAAGCTGAGGTTGAGAATCAGGAATGAGTTTCTTTCACACGCACATCTTGTTGCCCACGGTGGACCGTGAACGTCACGCTGGGCTGGCCCGGCGCATGCGCGAAATCCGTCGCTTCGAAGCCTTGTCTCCGGCCGCCCAGCGTCAGCAGCAGCAACTGCGCCTGCAACGACTTTTGCAACACGCCTACGATACCGTGCCGCACTATCGCAAGCGATTTGACGATGCCGGCTTCCGGCCTTCCGACGCCCGCGTGGATCGACCTCTTCCCTTGCCCGCGCTTTGCCGCGACGACCTCCGCGAGGGTGGCGAATCTTTACGCTCCAACGCCTATCCGCTGAAACAACTGCGCCAGGCCGGCAGCAGCGGCACCACCAGTACGCCCATCCAGTTTTATCGAGACATTGAAAGCCTACGCAATAAAAGCGCGATTCAAATGCAGCTGAACTCCTGGGTCGGCTTCGATCAGGGCGATCGCGTGCTGTTGATGTGGGGAGCCCATCGTGATCTGGTCATCCAGCCCAATTGGCGCTGGCGATTTTATGAAGAAACTCTGCTGCGCCGTATTCCCGCGCCCAGCGGAATGATCAATGACGAAATTCTGGAGCGCTTCCGCGAACGCTATGAAACCCTGCGTCCGAAAGTGCTGTATGCCTACTCCACCGTTCTAGCGGCCTTTGCCGCCTACATGGTCAAGCACGCCATGACGCACCGTCCCACCGTCATCATCGCCACGGCCGAAGTCATGAATGACGAAAATCGCCGCCTCATTGAGGCCACGTTTGGCGTCCCTGTCACCATGCATTACGGCAGCCGGGAACTCGGCATGATCGCTTCCGAGTGCGGCCAGCACCAGGGTCTGCACTTCCATCCATGGTCGTCCTACATCGAGTTTGATCCCATTGGCGACACCCCCGATGGACCGGCCTATCGACTGCTCATCACCGACTTGTTGAATTACGGACAGCCTTTCATCCGCTACGATACCGGTGACTGCGTCACGTTAGGTTCGCAGCAATGCGCCTGCGGCCGTGCCTTTCCCTTAGTCAGCAAAATCCTCGGCCGAGTCTGCGAAGGCATTGTTCTTCCCGACGGCGGCATTATTCCCGGCATCACACTCGGCACCCAGATGGCGCAGATGGGACACACCTTCCGCTCTATCGCACAGGTTCAGTTCGTACAGAAAAGCCTGGGACACATTCACCTGCGCTATGCCGTGAAAGGAAATGAGACCTCCAAGCAATCCGAGCTCTCCTCCATCTGCACAGCCATTGACGCTCTGATGAACCATCCCATGAATTGGTCGCTCGAACAAGTGCCGGACATTCCTCGCGAACGCTCAGGAAAAATTCGCCTTTGCGTCTCGGAACTTCCACCCCCTGAATCCTCCGTCGCCAATTCGCTCTTGACACCGGAGCATCCAACCTTCGTCCGCTAAGCCAGGAGCGCCAACATGGAACTGATTGACCGCTGCCGAGGTCGTGGTTTCGATCTTCTCCATCGTGTGGATACCGATCGCAAGATGACGATTGATGATCTGCAGGTAATCGGAGAGAATAAGCAATTTGCAATGGCGTATCGCGCCACGCCAGTGAAATCCATGCGCCTTGTGCTGAAACATTTTCGTGGACGCGCTCCGGCGACTACGTTCGTGGATGTAGGATGCGGCAAAGGTTCTACCTTGCTGGCCGCCAGCCAGGCTCCGTTTCGTGCCATCATCGGCGTGGAGTTTGCCAGTGAGCTATGCGCCGTTGCTCGAAAAAATATTTGCAGATATCGAGGGCGCCAGGCTTGCAAGAACATAACAGTCCTTGAAATGGACGCGGCTGAGTTTTGCTTTCCAGATGGCCGCCTGCTCGTATACTTCTTCAACCCGTTTCACCAGCGCGTGATGGAAACGGTGTTGGAACATTTGCTGAATTCTCTCGCCGCCGCGCCGCGACCTGTAACCCTGCTGTGCGACGGCCTCTATCATCGGGACGTGATCATGAACATGTTCCGACCCTCAAAAACCTGGTCACTCGTAGGGTTTTCCGTCTACGAACAGCCCGATTTGACTGGATGGACTGCGAGAGACTTGCGAATCGCAAGCTCGACAGATCGTGGCTGAAGATGCCCAAAAGATCTCAGGTCGTTGGAATTCGATGAAGCCAGTTGCGCCCACAACCCGGTTCACGTACATCGACGCCTGGCGTGGAATCGCCGCTCTTTGGGTCGCCCTCTATCATTTCTACGGTGCGGTCAGCCACGATTATCTTCGCCACATCTTTGTGCAGCCTCTCCATTATTTGCTCTCAAAAGGAAATGCCGGGGTCGAAATATTTTTTGTCATCTCTGGGTACGTGATTGCCTATTCCATTCGACAGAAACGCATCACCCCTCGATATTTCGGCCGCTTCATGCTCCGTCGTTCTATTCGCCTGGAGCCCCCCTACTGGGCAACCATCGCGGCTGCCATTGCGGTCCTCTCGATTTCCAATCACTTGCGACCCGACCATTTCGTCGCCCTCCCAAGCTGGCCCAGGATCGTTGCCCACATTTTTTATTTGCAGGGCTTCTTCCACCAGGAAAATATTGTGGGCGTTTTCTGGACATTGTGTATTGAAGTCCAGTTCTACCTGTTCTTCATACTGCTGGTGGCTTGTTCCCAGCGTCTCGGCGACCGCCGTATCTCTCGGCTGGCGGTGTTGTTGCCGTTCACTCTCGCGTCCTTGACTATCCAGGCGCATTGGCTGCCAGGCTCCGGGCCATGGATGTTTAAATTCTGGTACCTGTTCCAGCTGGGAGTGCTAGCGTACTGGGCGGTGTCAAAGCAAGTGCGAGGCATGGACTTTGCGATCTATGCCCTGCTTGTGCTTGCCATGCTTGGCTGGCATCCGGATTTCCTGGGCTTCACTGGCTGGTTGACCGGAATCAGCTTCTATCTGGCAGGAAGATTTGGCCGCCTGGGTGCGCTCGATTACACGCCGCTGCAGTTTCTTGGGCGTCGATCCTATAGTTTCTATCTCATCCATTTCGTTGTCGGAATGCCTTTCGTTACCTTCTTTCCGGAACTCTACTTTGGAAAATCCTTGTCCACTGGCATCGCCATTGCCGCCATGGCAGCGGCGCTCGCAGTCAGCCTTCTCAGTGCCGCGCTTCTATATCACTTCGTCGAGCGGCCCTGCATCAACTTCGGAAAATCCTTCAAACAGTCATCTCCAAAGCGGGAACAGTCTCCGCTTCCGCCAAGACTCGGCATTCCACTCAACCACTCCATGCCCCCGCCATCCCGCAAGCCCGTCGTTGGTTGAATTGTCGGTATCGCGGCAGGACTAGACCAGAACAACCATGGATGTCTATCGAACAGACAATCACCTGTGTCGATTTCGATAGAAATTTCATGTTCGATCCGGACGGAGAGGGCTCTTCTTACGCGGACCGCCTGCAGGCCTCGGCAGCAATTCTCAGACAGTGATCCGCAAAGGCTGCGAACGTATGTTTTTCCTGCACACGCTCCAGCGCGGCAACAGAAAGCCTCTCGCACATTCCATTGTCGGTAGACAAAGTCTGCATCGCCACCGCAAGTGCATCCACATTTCCCGGCGCAACCATCAGCCCATCGACTCCATGCCTCACGTAGTCGCGCATTCCCATCACGTCGCTCGCAATCACTGGCTTGCCGAACGACGCCGCCTCCAGAACCACGACTTGGCCGATCGAGCGATATCCGGCTTTCGAAGGGACAACCACGAAACGCGCACCCTGCAACAGCTCCAGGTATCGATCCCGCGGCACATCGCAATGCAGTTCGATATTGTCCGGCTTGCGCAGATGCGCCACACTGGCGCGATCCGCCACTACGACGAAGGGAAAGTCAACCTTTTCCGCGGCCGCAAAAAATGTTGCATAGTCCCGCAGCGATCGACCAGCAGAGAATCCATACCCTCCGCGCTCTGTCATAAGCGGCTCTAGAACATTGGTATGGAAGGGTACAAAATGGATGCGCTCCTTCGGCAGCTGCAGTTCTTTGCAGTACAGATCGCGCTCCCCGCTGGAGAAGACGATCATGGCGGCGATATTGCGGCAACCGAAACGTTGAATCGCCCGCTTCATTCTCCACGCCATGCTCCCTGGACGTGGTTCGTCCAGCAGAATTTCGGAAGCTACGTGAGGGCGTTTCCCACTCCCGAAAATCGAGCACACCAATCCGTAAATCTCCGCTTCTCGAAATCCCACGGTAAGCACAACATCAAAATCACGTCGCCGGCGAAGTAGTCGGAACGCCAGCAGCAGACTGTCGAACATTCCTCCGCTCGCCGGGATCTTGGTCACCGCCTGGTTCCATCTCTCCGACTGCCACATGATGGAGTTGCTGATCAGCCTGGGATCAGACGGCTCACGGGAAGTCACTGCTTCGGAGGCATGTCTAGGCATCAAGAGTGTCGCTCAATCCGGATGTTTGTTTGGAGTTAAGAAGGAAGGCGATCGCCCAACGAAACGCCTGCTTGAACTACTCGATTGTAACTTCTTCGCAGCCGCTGGAGTCTCCGCTCCCACCCTGCGGCAACATAAAAAAGTCCACGAAACATGGCGCGCAGCCTCATTGGCTGAGCGCCAAGCTCCGTGGGCTTCCTACTTCTCGCCGTTACACATTCTTCACCCAAACTGGGTTGCACCGCGTCTTCTGGCCAACGCTACTGGTTCGGCTTGCACTGCGTGACCTGGCCATTGATGGTGACCTGGGCCTCGCTCTCCGCACCGCAATACACGGTGTTCGGCAGGTTGTCCGTGAAGTTGATATTCACCGGACAGACAGCCCCTGAATCCGTCTGGGTCGGATCGCAGCCTCCATCCCCGGCATAGAAGGTGTACTTCGGTGTGCCGCCCCACGTATTCGAACCGATGGTCGTGTTGTTATACCCATCCCAGTCCCCGCCGCCATAGGCGAAATTCGAGCTGAACGTGTTTCCAGAGAATGTCACCCCGGCGTTGTTGCTGGCATCCGTGTTGATGGCGAAATCATGCGCAGTACCGTTGCTTGTCGTGGTCACCGTGTTGCCGCTGAACACCGCATTGCCCGCAGGTGTCATGCCGGTCACCCGCAGTCCGATCGCCTGGCACGCCGTGGAGGTGGCCGTGATCGTATTGTTGGTCACCTGCACGCCAACCGGCGGCGCGGGAAGGAAGCTGTTATCGAATTCCAACTGCACCCCGTATGTGCCGCCGTTTTCGCAGCCGTTGTACTCCGGATTCTGGCTCAGTTCCGTCACATTGATGACGTTGTTGGAAACGGTCACGTGGTTGGAGTTGATGTGGAAGCCACGCCCGCTCTTGGGATGGCAATTATTGTTTGTCACCGTGGTGTAGTCCGCCGGTATATCAGCACAGAAGTCGTTCGAATACGTCGCATTCATGCTGATGTCGTTGCCGCTGATGGTGCTGTTCTGGTTCACCGTTCGCACCCCGCCCTGCGGTGAGCCGATGATCTTATTGTTCTCGATCAGGTCGCCGCTACCGGGATTTTGATGGTTCTGCGCAATAAAGATGGCCTGGCCCTGGAACGCAGCGCGTGCGGATAACATGCCCTGACCACTCTTTTGAATGTTGGTCACGTTATCGTAGATAGTATTGTTTTCAATCTTCGCTCCAGTTGGAATGTAGCTGGATTCGTAGAACTGCGCTCCTGTGTTCTGGAAGGTCGCCGTGATGTCGTGTACGTAGGGCGCCGAAGTGAATGAGCCTTGCCCAAAGCTGAACACGTGACTGAACGGTGCGGCGTTGGCCGACTGCACAATTGAGCCTCCATACACCTGCAGGCCTCCATGAGCCGAACCGCACGGTCCTCCATCCTGAGGGTTCGTCGTCGACCAGCAATCGTGACCCTCAATCGCCGGCGTCGGCACCGTGCCGCCTCCGGTCCCATACGTGATGGTGTGCCCATTCAAGTTCAGCGTGATGTTGTTCGCATCGATCGCAAAGCACGTCCCCGCACTCGATACGTCATTCGACAAATAATAGCTGCCTGAAGATGTAAGGTCCTGGCACACAGTCAACGAGGTACCGGTCGGTGTGGTTCCACCACCCGTGCTTCCTGTCCCGGTCGTGCCAGTTCCGGTCGTGCCGGTCGTTGTTCCAGTTCCAGTCGTCCCGGTCGTTGTTCCCGTTCCTGTCGTGCCGGTGGTCGTTCCAGTTCCTGTCGTCCCGGTGGTCGTGCCAGTTCCTGTCGTCCCGGTCGTTGTTCCAGTTCCTGTCGTTCCGGTCGTCGTTCCAGTTCCAGTCGTACCGGTCGTTGTTCCAGTTCCTGTCGTCCCTGTCGTTGTTCCAGTTCCAGTTGTCCCGGTCGTCGTTCCAGTTCCTGTCGTTCCGGTCGTTGTTCCCGTTCCAGTCGTCCCGGTCGTTGTTCCA
>JAZKAG010000181.1:15290-15927 GCA_040389265.1 Acidobacteriota bacterium | reverse complement strand
AAGATGGGGGAATCCAACGCCGCTTGCTCCAATAATTCCTGCACGGTGTGAAGGGTGAGAAATTGAAACACATCGCTCAGCGGAAAGCTGTGCTGTTCGGCGAGCGAAATACAAAGTCCATTGTCGGTGGCTGCGGCCTGCAATTCAAAATTGAAGCCTCGACAGAACCGCTTGCGCAGTGCCAGGCCCCAGGCTTTATTGATGCGACCGCCGAAGGGGGCGTGAAGGATTAACTGCATCCCTCCCCCTTCATCAAAGAATCGTTCGGCCACAATCATAGTCAGCGTGGGGACGCTGCCCAGGGCGGCGCGGCCGGCGGCGATGTAGCCAATCATTTGTTCCGCGCCGGCATCACAAACCCCGCAATTTTGCTTCAGCCAGGTTGCGGTTTCGGCTACGCCTTCCTGTGCCTGCGATACACGGCCCGGCAATACAGTCAAGGTGCGGGCCGAAATTTCTTCGCGCAGGCGCGCCACGTAGTCACTTAGGACATCTGTGCGCTGTGGCGCCTCCCCGGCCCAAAACGGCAAATTTGGCGGCTGGCCATGCGCATCTTCGACATACACTTTCCCAGTTTCGATGCCCTGAATTCGCCAGCTTGTGTTGCCCAGTAGGATGACATCTCCGGCCGATGAAT
>JAZKAG010000181.1:14962-15280 GCA_040389265.1 Acidobacteriota bacterium | reverse complement strand
CCCCGGCGAGCGTGCAGTTCACCATGCACTGCATCGCGCATGACGAAGGCGCCGTAGCGACCGCGACAGGATTCGATGCCGCGATGAAGAATTTGAACGAGCTCGTCGAATTCATGCCGGGTCAATTCGCGGTAGGGATAGGCGCGACGCATCACAGCGTAAAGCGCCTCTTGGTTCCAGGATTCAGCAGCGCAGGCGGCGACAATTTGCTGCATCAACACGTCGAGAGGCTGCGGCGGAATTTCGAGCCGATCCAGATCACCGGCGCGCATCGCCTGCACCAGGACGATGCGCTGCAGCCCGAGCGGCAGCGGCGTG
>JAZKAG010000181.1:4765-14952 GCA_040389265.1 Acidobacteriota bacterium | reverse complement strand
CCGCCATCGCCTGCACCAGCGCGGCACATTCGATCAACTCATCGCGGGTGGTAGCGAAGAAGCGTCCTTTCGGAATCGCGCCTCGCCAGTGGCCCGCGCGGCCAATTCGCTGCATCCCCGCTGCGACCGCGCGTGTGGATCCAACCTGGCAGACGAGATCGATGGCGCCAATATCAATCCCCAGTTCCAGCGAAGCGGTGGCAACCAGCAATTTGATTTCGCCGTTTTTCAATCGCGTCTCCGCGTCAAGCCGTAGCTTGCGGGAAAGGCTGCCGTGATGGGCAGCGACATTCTCGGCACCGATGCGCTCGCCAATGGCATGTGAGAGTCGTTCCACCATGCGGCGCGTATTGACGAACACCAGCGTCGAACGATGCTCATGCGCCAGCGCGGCCAGGCGATCGTAGATGTCGTCCCACATGGCGTTTGTGGTAACAGAACCGAGCTCTTCACAGCCTGGAACCTCGACGGCAACGTCCATCGTGCGCTGCCGGCCCACCTGCACGACCTGCGCGGGCTTGCGATCTTTCGAGCATCCCACAAGAAACTGGCCCAACACCTCGATCGGATTTTGCGTGGCGGACAATCCGATGCGCTGCGGCGGCTTCATCGCAGCCGACACCCGCGTGCGAGGCGCGATGCAATTTTCCCCGCACACCAGCGCTTCCAACCGCTCCAAGGACAAGGCGAGGTGGGAGCCGCGCTTATCATCTGCCACCGCATGGATTTCGTCTACGATCACGGTGCACACGTGGCGCAGATTCTCGCGACTTTTTTTCGAAGTCAACAATATATACAGAGACTCGGGCGTGGTCACCAAGATGTGTGGCGGCTTTTTCAGCATGGCCGCGCGTTCAGAGGCAAGGGTGTCGCCGGTCCGAACAGCCGTACGAATTTCGCCGTAGAGGTAGCCGCGTTCCAGCGCAAGCTGCTGAATCTCGCGTAGGGGCTCATCGAGGTTCTTCTGAATGTCGTTCGAAAGCGCTTTCAGCGGTGAAATGTACACCACCTCTGTGTACGGCGAAAGAGTGCCCGCGATCGCCTTGCGCAACAATTGATCGATGCAGACCAGAAAGGCCGTCAGAGTTTTTCCTGATCCGGTAGGTGCAGAAATCAAGGTGGCATGCCCCGCTTGAATATGGGGCCAGCCCCCAATTTGGGGTTCCGTGGGCGTGCCAAACCGCCCGACAAACCACTCCTGTGTGATGGGGTGGGCCCATTCGAGACTGGAAGGAATCGTGAGCTCGGCACCGGTCTGTACCGTCGGGGGCATGTTGAGGATTGTACCGGATCGATTCGTTTTTTATTCGCTGCGTATCGCCGGCACGACTCCTCAGAGGCAACCCGGCGGGTTGAGCTAACTAGATCGCGTATTGGACCGCGAGCGCACCCGCAACCGGCTACAATGACCGCCCACGCATCTCAGTCAAAGATGCCTCCAACGGAACGGCTGTACTCCGCGCTGCCCTTTATCCCGAATAGCCGCAGCCTGGCTACGTTGCGGAAGGCTGCGCAAAAGTGCGAGGGCTGCCCCTTGTACCGGCGCGCGACGCAAACCGTTTTCGGTGAGGGTTCTACTCACGCCGCAATTCTGTTCGTAGGCGAGCAGCCGGGCGACCAGGAAGATACCTCAGGTAAGCCATTTGTTGGACCCGCCGGAAAATTATTGGACAAATGCCTCGCAGAAGCCGGCATTGACCGCAAGCAGACCTACGTCACGAACATGGTGAAGCATTTCAAGTGGGAACCGCGGGGGAAGCGGCGTCTGCATGAAAAGCCGAACCAAACGGAAATCTCTGCATGCAAGCCGTGGCTTGATCGGGAGATCGAGGCGGTGCAGCCCAAGTTAATCCTGGCCTTGGGAGCGACCGCGGCGCAGGGCCTGTTGGGATCAGGATTTCGCGTGACCAAGCAGCGGGGCAGTATCATGCGAATCGACGGTTATCCGCCCATTCTGGCGACGGTGCATCCATCCTCGCTGTTGCGACAAACTTCTCATGAAGATCGCGAACGAGAGACGCAGCGATTTGTCGCCGACTTGAAGAAGTGTGCGGAATTCATTTCGGAGGAAGCAAGCTAGAAAACAAATTTCAGTCGCGACTCCGGACCTTTGCCAGCAAATTCAGAATCTCGATGTACAGCCACACTAGCGTGACCATGATTCCAAACGCTCCGTACCACTCCATGTACTTTGGCGCCTGGGCGCGCACGCCGCTTTCGATAAAGTCGAAATCCAGCACCAGGTTTAACGCGGCGATAATGACAACCACCACGCTGAAGCCAATGCCGATCATGCCATTGCCATTGATCGAAGCAAAGTGAATTCCAAAAAAGCCCAGGACAATTTCGCCGATGTAGAGCAGCATAATGGCGCCGGTGGCGGCGACAATGCCCAAGCGAAATTTCTGAGTCACAGGAATCAATCCTGAACGATACGCCAGTAATAAAACCAGCAGGGTTCCAAAGGTGAGACCCACCGATTGCATGGCAATGCCGGGATAGCGCAGTTCGAGAACCGCGGAAATGCCGCCCAACGCCAATCCTTCCAGCAGGGAATAGGCGGGTGCGGTGATCGGAGCCCAGGTCTTCTTGAAAATCGTAATCATTGCAAATACAAGGCCGCCGAGCAAGCCAATCCACATGAGCGGAAGCACGCTGGCAGCCGAGCGCGTCTGCATAAATACGTGCCATGCCCAGGATGCGGATGCACCCGCGCAAACCAACAAAATTCCGGTTTTGTTCACGGTTCCATCCAGCGTCATCGAGTCGCCGAAAGCAGCATGCTCGCTTTGAAAAACTCTAGAATTCAAGGCAGGGTTGGAGGTCTTCATCAACTGGGCCATAGTTCTCCTCTGTTACTTCAATTCGTATCACGGAGCATTCAGTGTATGCATCCTGGGCGCAGGTTTCCGGCAACCATGATGCGCAAACCAACGATCGCAGTTTTTCTAGGGTGCGCCAAGGTACCGATGCAAGTCGTATCATGGCTCATTGCGTACAGTTAAGAATTTTCTGAAGGACACCTCAAGTGATTTCGAAGCTGAAAACTTTTACTTCCGCTTGGCTGTTGATCTGCGTGGGTGCGTGCGTCCAGTCTGCCGATGCACAACCTAGTCGCGAGCAGTCCCGCTCCATGGTGATGACGCAAGATGGAATCGTGGCGACCAGCCAGGCGGTGGCGTCGCAGGCCGGTGCAGCGATACTGGCACGTGGCGGCAATGCCGTGGATGCAGCGATTGCAGCGAATGCGGCGCTGGGCGTAATTGAGCCCATGATGAACGGAGTCGGCGGCGACCTGTTTGCGATTGTCTACGATGCGAAAACGAAGAAACTGTATGGCCTGAACGCCAGTGGCTGGGCGCCGAAGGCCATGAGCATCGAGGGTTTGAAAGCCAAGGGCATCGTGCAGGAGGTTCCAGAAACTGGCATCCTTTCGGTCTCTGTGCCTGGCGCTGTTGCAGGATGGGACGCGCTGCGCGAGAAATTTGGCAAGCTTTCCATGGCGGAGGATCTCGCTCCGGCGGTTGCGCTTGCGGAGCAGGGGATCGCGGTCCCGGAGACCGACGCGCAAAATTGGTTGGAATTTGCACCTCAGTTCGCCACCAGTCCGGGCTTCGCACATGTTTTTATGCCCGACGGCAAACCGCCTGCAGCCGGTCAGATGTTTCGTAATCCGGATTTAGCGGCGACCCTACGGCGTATCGGACAAAATGGTCGCGCCGGGTTTTATCAGGGTCCGACGGCCGCTGCAATCCTGCAACTATCGCAAAGACTGCACGGATTTTTGCAGGCGGATGATCTCACGGATTTTCAGGCGGAGTGGGTCGACCCTGTTAGCACAACCTACCGTGGTTGGACCGTTTGGGAGATGCCGCCGAATGGCCAGGGGATAGCCGCGCTCTCCATGCTGAACATGATGGAGCAATTTCCTATTGCGCAATGGGGACACGACAGCCAGAAGTCGCTACATGTTGAGATAGAGGCGAAGAAACTGGCGTATGCGGATATGCGATATTACGTCGGCGATCCTGGCGCCACGCACATACCGGTGCAACAACTCATCTCCAAAAAGCTGGCTGTTCGCCGAGCCGCTCAAATTACTGACCACGCAAACTGTAGCGTGTTGCCATCGGACTTGACGGGACAGCTCTCGCATCTGTCGAGCGACACTACCTACTTGGCGGCGGTAGATCGAGAGGGAAATGAAGTCTCGCTGATCCAAAGCAATGCGGGGGCATTTGGCAGCGGGCTGGTCGCAGATGGAACCGGGTTCGTATTGCAAAACCGTGGCGCAGCCTTCACGTTGAAACCGAATCAACCGAACACACTCAGGCCGCGCACGCGACCGCTGCACACTATCATCCCGGCCTTCATGCAGAAGGGTGACGCGCGCATTGCCTTCGGCATCATGGGCGGATTCAACCAGGCGCAGGCACATGCGCAATTCGTTTCCAACATCGCCGACTTCCACATGAACATCCAGGCAGCGCTGGAAGCAGCGCGCTTTACCATGCCTTCCTTCTCTGGTTGCAGCCTGTTGATGGAGAATGGAATCTCTCCGCAAGCGATTGAGGGTCTGCGGCAACAAGGACATGTCATCAAGGTTCTGCCGCGTTATTCGCAGAATATGGGCCGAGGAAACGCTGTGCAGCACAACCAGCAAAGCGGGGTGAATTATGGCGCCACCGATCCCCGTGCTGACGGAGAAGCTATTCCCGAACAGGTGCCTTTCCAGCCCTGATCTTTGTGACTGGGCTCACCGACACCTTATGCTACGATGAGACGCGGCTACTCGTTGCGCAGCGATGCACCTGCTTCAAGTTCTGACCGTCCCCAAGGTCGCGTGATAACGTTCGCCTACTTTCCGCGGTAATAAACACTTTTTCCTGGGGACCCATTCATGGCACTCACCATTACGAATATTTCCAAGATTTATCCCAACGGCGTGCGCGCGCTGAAGAATCTGTCGCTCACCATTGGCAACAACATGTTCGGTCTGCTCGGGCCTAACGGCGCGGGTAAAAGTTCCTTGATGCGCACCATCGCCACCCTGCAGGATCCTGATTCCGGAACGATTGATCTTGACGGAGTAAACGTCTTGACACAGAAGGATGCGGTGCGCAAGATACTTGGCTATCTGCCCCAGGAATTCGGCGTCTATCCCCGGATGTCCGCGGTCGATATGCTAAACCATCTCGCGATTTTGAAGGGCGTTACGATAGCGGGTGAACGCAAAGAAATGGTGGATGCGCTGCTGCACCAGACCAATTTATGGGATGTGCGGAAGAAGGCTCTGTCCACTTACTCGGGCGGAATGAAGCAACGCTTCGGCATCGCGCAGGCGCTGCTTGCCAACCCGCGTCTGATCATAGTCGACGAGCCTACCGCCGGTCTGGACCCGGCAGAGCGCAATCGCTTTCTGAATCTTCTTTCTTCCATTGGACGCGATGTGATCGTCATTCTCTCGACCCACATTGTCGATGACGTGCGTGAACTGTGCCCGCGCATGGCCATCATTGCGTCCGGCGAGGTGTTGCTGGAAGGCTCGCCCGGCGAGGCTCTGGCGGGACTGGACGGTCAGATCTGGTCCAAAGTCGTTACGACAGATGAAGAACTTCGCGCCATTGAAGCCGAACTTCAGGTTGTCAGTACGCACCTGGTCGGCGGACAACACGAAATCCGCGTCTTCTCGCCAGCCTCCCCGGGCTCGGGCTTCCATGCTGTCCCATCAGGACTTGAGGATGTGTACTTCCTCAACTTATCCCGCCACGCCGTTAATTAGTTTCGGCCGACAAGGATCATGCCATGGCAATGTTCTGGGAGTTTTTTACATTTGAACTTCGTTTCCGGGCCAAGAGTATCTCGACCTACGTTTACTTTTTGCTGTGGTTTACGTTCTCCTTTTTGTGCGTAGCCTCGGAGAGCTTCGGCCCCATTGGAAACTCCAATGGCAAAGTGCTGCTGAACGGGCCTTACGCAATCGCCTTCAACGATCTTTACTCTTGCTTGTTTGGCCTGATTGTTATTGCCGCCATTTTTGGCACGTCGATTCTGCGTGACTTCCAACGCGATACCTATCAGATACTGTTCACAAAGCCGATCACAAAGTTTGCCTACCTGGGTGGTCGATGGGCAGGTTCTTTGGTGACTACGGTGCTGGTGTTTTCAGGAATGATGTTCGGCACTTTTGCGGGGACCTTGGCGCCCTGGGCCGATCACACGAGAATCGCTCCTAACCATCTGTGGTGGTACCTGCAGCCGTTTCTTTCCATCATCGTCATTCAGATATTTTTTCTCGGTTCGCTTTTTTTCACCATTGCCGCCCTGACTCGCAAACTTTTCATCGTGTACCTACAAGGCGTCGCGCTTTTCATGCTCTACCTGATTGGCCTCACGGTATATTCGGCGACGCGTTCGCTGGAACATTTCTGGTCGGGAATTCTGGATCCTATTGGGCTGATTCTGATCGATAACGTGACTCGTTACTGGACCGTGATCGAGAAAAACACGCTGTTGCTCCCGTGGAATTTTTCGGGCGACTCGCCCGGCGTATTCCTCTATAACCGCCTTTTGTGGACAGCCGTGGGCTTGCTGGCGCTGGTGGTGGCTTGGCGTTTGTTCCCTATCTCCGTGGAAGCACTGACGGCTCAATCGCAAAGCCGCCGCGCCGCAAAGGCTCGCCTTCAGGATGAAGAAGAGAAGCGCCCTGCACGGTCGCTGGTCGTCGCGAAAATGCCGCGGGTGCGCCAAATTTTCGGCGCTCGTACATCGTGGATTCAGTATTTGTCGCTGACACGGTTACGTATTCGGACCATTTGGCGGGAAGTTGCTTTCTGGGCGATCGTCGGCCTGATGGTTGTTTTCGCCATCAACAACGGCCACTTTGCCGGCCACCTCGGCGAGGAAAATGTGTGGCCGGTAACTTATCTGATGCTGCAGGCTGTGGAAGGCGGCGCCACTTTATTTTTCTACATCGTGGCCGTACTCTACTCTGCGGAATTGATCTGGCGCGAGCGGGATAACCACTTCGACGGTATTCACGATGCGCTGCCGATCTCAGAAACTACGGACTGGCTATCCAAAATTACCGCCATCGCCTTTGTCGAACTGGTTCTGCTGACGGTCACAATGTTGGTCGGCATTCTGATGCAGACCATCGCCGGCTATTATCACTACGAGTTCCTGCAATATTTCAAGGAACTGTACCTGATCACATTTGCACAGGTTATGTGCATTGCGCTGCTGTCGATGTTTGTTCAGACCCTGGTTTCAAACAAATTCATTGGCTATGGAATTGTGATTGGCCTGGTTGTGCTGCAGCCGATTCTCTTCAACTTTGGCTGGGAAAATACCCTCTATCTTGCAGGTTGGGTTCCTCCGTATACCTACTCCGACATGAATGGCTACGGGCATTTTGTTCCCATTATTTTCTGGGCCATCACGTATTGGTTCGGCATTTTCGCTGTTTTGGGTGTCATCTCCATCGCATACGCCCGCCGCGGTGAGGAAGATTCGCTGGCGGCCCGGACTCAACTCGCTTTGGGGAGAGCTTCCCGACTGGCTCCCGCTGCAATCGTGTTTCTGTTACTGGCGGTCGGCTCGGGGGCTTGGTATTTCTATAACGCCCATGTGCTGAATGAATATCTGACCGCCAAGGATCGGCGGAATATTCAGGCTGGGTACGAGCGAGACTTCAAGAAGTATCAGTTGTTTCCGCAGCCGAAAGTCACTGCTGTCGACACCACCATCAACATCTATCCAGCACGCAGATCCTTCGACGGGACAGCTCGAATTACGCTTCAAAACAAAACTGACAAGCTAATCTCTCAAATTCACATCACTGACGAGCAGCAGTCTGTCACAAACGTAACCTTCGACAGGCCCTTCCACCTGGTTAGCCGTGCACCCAGAGATCTGTATTCGATCTACGGTCTCGATCAACCACTGGGCCCGGGTGACGTTGTCACCCTGACGTTCACCGTCTCGCATACTACGCACGGATTTCGCGACGGCAACGAGCCGCCTGAGTTTGCCTACAACGGGACATTTTTCGACGCGAGTTTCTTCCCCACCATCGGATATGACCAAGGCTATGAACTGGATGACCCCCGGCGCCGTCGTGAAGAACATCTCGGCAAGCTGCAGGAAATGGCAGAGCGCGGAGATCCAGTCTATTCGCGTAGAAATTTATTCGTTCCCAGCTCAGACTGGATCACCTTTCACACCATCGTCAGTACTTCAGCGGATCAACTCGCAATTGCTCCAGGATATCTGCAGCGTACCTGGAAGGAGAACGATCGGAATTATTACGAATACAGCATGGGATCCACTCATATTGCGGACTTCTTTGCTTTCCTGTCGGCTCGCTACGCCGTGCGCAAGCAGGTTTACAACGGCCCCAATGGACCCGTAAACCTCGAGGTCTACTACTACCCCACGCACACGTACGATATTGACGACATGCTCGCCAGCAGCCGCGCTGGGCTCGATTACTACCAGGCTCATTACAGTCCCTACCAGTTCACGCAATATCGCATTATGGAGTTTCCGCGGTATCGTGGTTTCGCGCAGTCATTCCCGAATACCGTGCCATTTTCAGAAGGCATCGGTTTCATCGGGCGCATGCTGCACAAGAACGACATTGACTTGACCTATTTCGTCACCGCGCACGAACTGGGCCATCAATGGTGGGGCCACCAGCTGATCGGGGGCCAGGTACAGGGCTCGAACATGATGTCGGAGACCTTGGCGCAGTATTCCGCATACATGGTGGTGCAGCATAAATACGGCAAGGACTACATGCACCGGGTTCTGCGCCACTTTCTCGATCGCTATCTGCGCGGGCGGGCGGGAGAGATCCGTCATGAGCCGCCGTTGGCATTAGTGCAGCGCGAACCGTATGTCTGGTATGAAAAGGGCGGCCAGATCATGTACACGCTGGCCGACTACATCGGCGAAGATAAAATGGACCTGGCGCTGCACAATTTTCTGATGCAGTACCGCTACGCGAACGCCAATAACCAGGCAGATGCTGCCGACAGTACGCGGGGTGCCGGGACACAGGACCAACCCTATCCGGACACGCGTATGCTGGTGGCCGCCATTCGCGAGCAGACGCCCCCGGAACTGCAATACATGGTCGACGACGGTTTCAATCGCATTGTGATCTACGATAACAAGACGCTTTCGGCAACTTCGCAGAAGACCGCGAATGGCAAATACAAAGTCACTCTGAAAGTCCAGGCCCGCAAGTTCCAGGCGGACGGCAACGGAGTTGAAACCCGTATGCCGCTGGCGGATTACATTGAAATCGGCGTTTTTACCGGCAAGAAGGATGAGGAAAAGCCTTTGTATATGCAGAAGGAAAAAATGACGAAGGAGAACGGGACCTACACCATCGTCGTGGACCAGCCTCCAACCCGCGCCGGAATTGATCCGTATAATAAATTGATCGACCGCATTGCCGACGACAATATGATCGATGTCACCCGCGAATAAGTTCGTGAGACTGTTGACACCGCACGACCGAAGACTGTTTATTGCCGGGCAATAGCTAGAACGCTCCGGAATGTTTCGGCCGTTGCGGCCATATTGCGGTCTCATCTTCGACCGCCTCCGACACCTGCGCCGGTCCCGTGACATATTCCACCATTAGAGAAATTCGATCTTGCAAAGCTTCGAGTTTGAGCGTGTGCCCATGCTTAGTTCGGTAGGTATTTGCGAGGAATCGGATATTCGGGCGATTCCGCGTCCCAAAAAATATTCACGATCCAGTAACGCTTGCCATCGTTCAAAAGTTGAAAGCTGTTGATGCCTCGGGCAAAGGGTTTGGCGTCGTTAGCGTTGTGGCGTGATTCATAGGTGCTCCAGATTTGCACCATGTTGCCAAACTGTTCCAGCTCATTATGAACTGCATGTTCAAAGAATCCATTTGCGGTCATTTTCCCGCTGCTGCGCGCGATGTAATCATCGATGGTGAGCAGGATGGCATCCGTGTGAGGGGACTGATCGGCCGTCGCGGGCACAGCGATCACAGGAATCAAACGCGCTCCTGGGAGAAACAGGGATCGCATCCGATTCCAGTTGCGTTCCCGTCCTTTCGGGCCGGAAATGACCTCATATACCGCATTCAGAATAGCTTCAGGTGATTTGACGTCGTCGGGTTTTGCGACTGGCCATCCCGGATG
>JAZKAG010000181.1:2008-4755 GCA_040389265.1 Acidobacteriota bacterium | reverse complement strand
ACGCCGTCGACGGCGGCAATGGCGTCGATGCGGCGGGAGTCGTAGTCTGTACTGACACTCCTACGCTGGAAAGCGCGAGGACGATGGCGGCCGTTAGACATTTTGCTTGCATGGTCCGTTCTCCTGAAGTAACAAAAATTACTGTACTGGTCGGAGCGGGGGCCTGGCAGATAAAAGTGTGCCACGAACCTGCTGCACGGCAAGATCAAGGCGGCGAATGCGTGGGTCAATCCAATTCCTGGAACGCTATACTGTGTTTCTTGAAGTCGACGCAGGATCATGAATTACCGTGGCGAACCATTTTGCCAGTGAGTAAGCATTTCCACGCCCGTATCTGACTGCCGCCGAGGGTTGAAAAATATGTACTGGGTATACGATCTGCCGAACTGGATTTTCGAATCGCTGACCATCGCTCTATTTGTGGCTTTCAGTCTGGCAGGTCTATTTGCCAGCCGGAAAATGATTCGTCGTGTTCACCTGCAACACTCTTACAATGACATCGTTGGTTTTTATCTCGCCGGTATCACAGTTCTGTACGGAGTTACGCTGGGTCTGTTGGCCATTGGAGCGTGGACCACCTATACCGAGACGGAGGCCAAAGTGGCTCGCGAAGGAGCGGCCGTCGCAAGTCTCTATCGCACGGTTGGGGGTCTGCAAGAACCCATGCGAAGCACGCTGCAACAGGACATCCGTGAGTACACCCGCAAGGTTATTGAAATTGGCTGGCCCGAACAACAGCGGGGAATTGTCCCAACCGAAAACCGCGTCTCGCTCGATAAATTTCGGCAGGATTTTCGCACATGGGAACCGCAGACGGAAGCGGAGAAGATTCTGGAAGAAGATATCTGGCGCGAATTCGATGCGCTTGAAACATCTCGGAGTATTCGCCTGGACAGTGTGACCGACGAATTGCCTTCCCCACTCTGGGCACTGATTATGGTGGGAGCGGTGATCTGCATTATCTCAACCTGGTTTTTCCATATGCAAAGTTTGAAGATGCATGTCTGGATGACTGTACTTTTCTCCGCCCTGATCGGATTGATGGTATTTATGGTAGCGGCGCTGGATAACCCCTATCGTGGAAAAATCAGCGTGCACCCTGAACCACTGGAACGTGTGTATCGCCAGATGATCCATCCGCATCAATATGCGGGACCAAGACCATGAAGCTGGAACATCGAGCAGCGTTAGTCACTGGCGCCAGTAAGGGTGTCGGCAAAGGCATCGCGCTCGCCCTGGGCCAAGCTGGATGCAACATTGCCGTGAATTATTTGTCAGATGCCAGGGGTGCTGAGGATACGGTCTCCAAACTGCGAAAAATGGGAGTGGATGCATTCCCTGTCTTCGCCGACGTCGGTAATGCTGTCGATGTCAAAGAAATGTTTGCCGCGTGCGACGAGCGATGGCAACACATCGATATCCTCGTCAACAATGCCGGCGTGCAGACCTGGGGACCCTTGCTGGATCTGGAAGAAGCCGACTGGGATCGCGTGATCGACACGAATCTGAAAGGATGTTTTCTGTGCACGCAGGCGGCGGGGAGAAGAATGCGAACCCAATCGGACGGCGTCATTGTGAACATAGGCTCAGGCAGTAACAAGCTCCCGTTTCCAAATTTGGCTTCCTACACGGCTAGCAAAGGCGGGATAGAAATGTTGACGAAAGCCGCCGCGGTTGAACTGGGGCCACATGGAATCCGCGTGAATTGCGTTGCTCCGGGCGCAATCGCGATCGAACGGACAGAACAGGAAGCGCCGGGATATAGTGACGCGTGGGCTCAGATCACTCCGTTGCGCCGCATTGGTTTGCCGCAGGATGTCGGCGAACTAGTGGTTTTTCTGGCGACAGAGCAAGCTTCCTTCATCACTGGGCAAACAATCTGGGTCGATGGCGCGGCCTTCACCCAAGCGAGCTGGCCGCATGATAGCTATCAAGCTGAATGACATCACGCTGCAACTCCGATGAATAAGACCTCCCTGCTGTCGGTGCTTGAAAATCCGGATCGCGGATTGTTGGACGTTGTCACGCATGCACCCGGGCCGGCGGGAACATTGCCGCTGACTGCGGAGATGTTGTTGCAGTTGCCCTCTGGAAATCTATTCGGTCTCAGCCAGAACGTCGGCATGGGCTGGTCGCCGCAAGAATTATCCGGGCCAGAAGTTTTGCTGCTGAGCACCCACGGCGGCATTCGCGCAGATGACGGGAGCCCGATCGCCCTCGGCTTTCATACCGGCCACTGGGAAGTTGGATTGCTGGTGGCGGAAGCGGCCCGCGCGTTGAAGCTGGCCGAAGCTGTGCCGTTTGCCGCGTATTGCACCGATCCGTGCGATGGGCGAACCCAGGGCACGACGGGCATGTTCGACTCCTTACCGTTTCGCAATGATGCGGCGGCAGTATTCCGTCGGCTCATGCGATCGTTGCCTACCAGAAAAGGGGTGATGGGATTCGCCACCTGCGACAAAGGTCTGCCGGCGATGATGATGGCGCTGGCCTCCGCGCAATCCATTCCAACCTTACTGGTACCGGGTGGCGTGACCTTGCTGCCGGAACACGGTGAGAACGCCGGCATTGTGCAGACCATCGGCGCACGATTCGCTCATGGAGAAATTGGACTTGACTACGCCGCGGAAGTGGGCTGCCGAACCTGTGCTACCCCGGGCGGCGGCTGCCTGTTCTTAGGCACAGCCGCGACCGCTCAGGTAATCGGCGAAGCACTTGGTCTCTCTCTTCCTCACACCGCGCTGGCA
>JAZKAG010000181.1:0-1998 GCA_040389265.1 Acidobacteriota bacterium | reverse complement strand
ACCTTCCGGACATGCCATCTGGTTGGACGCCGCTGACCGTTCGGCGAAAGCTTTATTGCGGTTGCTTGAGCTTGGATTGGGAACTCGCGATTTTCTTGGTCAGGAATCTATCCACAATGCAATGGTGTTGCATGCTGCGTTTGGCGGTTCGACGAACCTGCTGCTGCATCTTCCAGCAATTGCCTTTCACGCTGGGCTGCAACGGCCGAGTGCATCGGATTGGGTGCGAGTGAATCGCTCCGTCCCACGCCTGGTCGATGCATTGCCGAATGGGCCGATAAACTTCGCGACCGTTCAGGTTTTTATGGCAGGCGGCGTTCCTGAAGTGATGTTGCACTTGCGGCGTGCCGGATTGATTGATACCCGCGTTCTGACTGCCTCCGGATCTTCCCTGGACGAGAGCCTGGATTGGTGGCAGCAGAGCGAACGCCGTCATGTCTTGCGGACGCGACTCAAAAGCCTGGATGGCATCGATCCCGACGACGTGATCATGGTGCCTGACCGCGCCCGGTCGCGCGGCCTGACGCCGACTCTCTGTTTCCCGGTTGGCAACATTGCCGTGGAAGGTTCGGTCATTAAAAGTACAGGCATTGATGCCGCATTGGTGGATGCATCCGGAACCTTTCGTGTCACGGGACCGGCCAGAGTTTTCACTTCCGAGTCGTCTGCGATCGCAGCGATCAAAAGCGACAAGATACAGGCGGGCGACATCCTCGTATTGATCTGCGGCGGCCCCATGGGCTCTGGCATGCAGGAGATTTATCAAGTGACCTCGGCGCTGAAGCATCTCCCTCACGGAAAACATGTGGCTGTAATCACCGATGCTCGATTCAGCGGCGTTTCCACCGGCGCATGCGTCGGACACGTTTCTCCTGAAGCACTGGCGGGTGGAAGCGTCGGCAAAATCCGCGACGGCGACACCATTGAAATGGTGATCGATCGGATAAAGTTGGAAGGGTCAGTCAACTTTGTCGGTGAAGCGGCAGAGCGGTTCGATGCGGAAGAAGGTTCGCGGCGGCTGGCACAGCGGTCAATGCGTGACGATTTGGCACCGGAGCCTGATTTGCCGGACGACACGCGTCTTTGGGCGGCGCTGGTTCACTCGAGCGGCGGAGTGTGGGGCGGATGCGTTTACGACACTGACGCCATTCTTCATGCACTTGCTGCAAAAGGTTGACGGCTCTAGCGGTGGGCACGACTGCCCTGGTGGCCGCCGTCGTTATTTCCACTGCCATTGCCGGGCAGCAGGATTTCGATGCGTCTCAGCGTGCGAGAGGGTTATGGTACCAATCCATTTCTCAAAGCAGGCGCTGGAAGTTCCAGGATCGCTCCTTGCTGAAGAAGTTTTTCCTGCAGAGTTTTTATGTCAATATCCTGCACTGGTATACCCGCAGGCGCAGCCATGCTTGCCGCAACGCCAGCGGCCTGTCCCATAATCATGTACTGCGGCTCCAACCTCAACGAAGAGTATGCGACGTGGCTGGCAGAAACGCAGACAGGAACCAGCAGGTTGGTCACCTGATGTTGTTTGGGGACAAGTGTGCCGTAAGGGATCTGATAAGGCTGCACCGGAATCTCCGTGTCACCCTCATTTTGTACGCTTCCATCCGCCATAGCGACTCGCTCGAAGTTGTGGGAGTCGATGTTGTATGACCCCATGCCAATGGCGTCCGGCTTGGTGCGGTTGGTCTGAACGTCTTTCTGGGTCATGACGTATTGACCCATCATGCGCCGCGACTCCCGGACATAAAGCTGAAACGGCCAATGATCCGTGTCAGCGAATTCGTCTTTCGCCAGGCCCCAGGTGTTGAGCTCTTTTTGTAACGATTGCGGAACTTGGGGATCATGCGCCAGGAAATAGAAAAATCCCTCAGTGTAATTGATGTGATCTTGCCAGATGGCCGTGCGCTCCGCATAGGACCCGTTGGGAAACGTCCAGTCTTTACCAATATAGTCGGTCGAAAAAGGGCCGTTGTTGTTGAAGTCGGCCTTGTGACC
>JAZKAG010000180.1:8664-20844 GCA_040389265.1 Acidobacteriota bacterium | reverse complement strand
ATCAGGCCGAACGCGGTTACACGGCGTATGACTATCTGCAGCAGAAAGCCCGCCGAGACAACTACGACACCATTGTGCAGACCTCCGGAAACCTGGCGAATCGGCTGTACTACAGCGCCGGCGCCGACTTGCCGAACTATTCTGTGTTCGGGTTCCAGCCCACACCCCATGCCACTGCGGCCTACTATTTTTCCAAACCGGTGGCCACCGGATTGCTGAGTGGCACCAAACTTCGATTCAACTATTCACAGGGAATTCTGGAGCCGACCATCGCAGAACAGAATGGCTCCATTTACGACGTCTTGAATTCGTTGCCGAACGGCCAGCAATTGATTGCGCAACACGGAATCACGCAGGTGGGCGCGCAGCAAACCAAGACGTATGAAGCGGGCGTCGACCAGCATTTGTTTGGCACGCGGGCCTTGCTGCACGGCGGGTATTTTCACAACGACTTTACCAATCAGATCGAGTTCGTGGCCGCTCCAGCACTGCTGCAACTCGGCGTTCCTCCCGCGGTGGAACAGGTTATTGCCAACACGTCTTACGGCGCGTACATCAACTCACTCAGCTTCAGTGCCCAGGGCATTGACTCCAGCGCGGAATATCGAATCACGGATCGATTGTTTGTGCGCGGCGGATATACACTAATGAACTCGACGGTGGAGAAGTCGTTCTCCAGCGACAATTCCTATCCTTCCTACAATCCCAAATATCCCAACACGCCGATTGGAGCCTACTCGCCGCTGGTGGGTAGTCGGCCCTTTCGTCGCGCCAAACAAAGCGGGAGCTACGCGGTGATCTATGCACGGCCGCGCTGGTATGCGGAGATGACGGGTACGTTTGTGGGCCGGCGAGACGACAGTACTTTCCTGACGGATGCTGACGGCGGGACATCCCTGCTGCTGCCAAATCAAAACCTCGACCCGGCCTACCAGATTCTTGGATTGACGACGCATCTGCGTATTAATCGCCACATCTCCAGCTATACCGTCTTCGACAACCTGCTGAGTCAGCATTATCAGCAAGTGCTGGGCTATCCCGGGCTGCCATTCAATTTCCGTACGGGGATGCATTTTTCCTGGGGTGGCGACGTTACGCACTAAGCGCATGGCTCCGTGGCTGGCAGTTCCATGTCCTAAATTGTTCGAAGCCAAGCTTATGCCGGAATTGAAAGTTCCTCATACGCAGGCCGTCCCATCAACACTTCTTCCAGTCCTGTAAATACTGGGCGACGATACCGCTCCGTCGGGACCGGAATTTTTATGTCATATTTTGACAATGCTTGCAAGGCCAGCCGATACTCAAGGATAAGGTTGTAGCGTTCGTTGGATTTGTTCTCTTCAGGTATAGAACCGTTCTGATCTGGTTTTGCCGAGCCTGGACGGTTCGCTAGGTTGATCCGAAGATCTCCTTCATTTGTGCGCGGTTTCGCCAACCAGAAGGAGATCTCCCGAAAGATGCACGTTCATCTAGTAAACCCCAGCGATTCCTCATTTGGAATCGGAGTCATTACCCCACGTTGGTTATACGTTTTAGCTGCAGCCACCCCTTCCAGGTACGGCGATCCTCTCATCACGGACGAAACCCTGGCTCCTTTTCAGCCGGAGACGATTCAGCCCGGAGATGTGGTTGGGATCGGCATCCACACCGGCAACGCTTTGCGGGGCATGGAGTTGGGAAAGATCGCCCGCGAACGCGGCGCCTTAGTTGTGTACGGCGGCATTCATGCCACCCTGTATCCCGACGAAGCCATCGAATTGGGCGGTGCCCACGCGATCGTGAAAGGCGACGGAGACGTGATCTGGGGGAAAGTGATCGCGGATCTTCTCGCGGGGACGGCGCAAACCGTGTACGACGGCGGCAGGATTTCCGGCGACCAGTTCCTGCCGGCTCGCTGGGATCTGGCTCCGCGCGATAAGTACATGTGGGCCTCGGTGCAGACTGTCCGCGGCTGTCCCAAGCACTGCTCCTTTTGCTCAGTCTGGCGCACCGACGGCCAGAAACCCCGGCCGCGTACCTCCGACATTGTTGTCCGCGAGATTATTGATCTGCGTCGGCGGGGATTTCGATTCATCGCGCTTGCCGACGACAACTTCTATCCCGTCAGCCTCGCCGATCTCCGTCTGGCCGAACAGCAGGGAAACATGGCGCGGGTAGCAGAATTGCGAGGCATACGCGAGGAGCGCTTTGAACTGATGAGCAAGCTCGCCAAACTGCCGAAAGATATGGTGTTCTTTACCCAGATCACAATGGAGGCGGGCGAGGACACCGAATATCTGGATGCAATGCGGAAAGCAAACATCAAAGGCGCGCTGGTGGGCGTCGAATCGGCGACCGCGGAAGGCCTAAAGGCCGTCTTCAAGGATTTCAATCTTTCCGGCGACAACCTGGTGAAGCGGCTGCAGACTTTCAAGGAACATGGAGTCCATGTCCTGGGATCCTTTATTTTTGGCCTGTCGTCTGACCGCCCGGACACATTTGCCGCAACCGCGGAACTAGCAAAGCGCGCCGACATAACATTTGCGCAATTTGTCATGCTGACGCCGTTCCCCGGCACCATCGATTTCGATCGCTGGGAGAAAAATCTTGGGGAGAATGTCATGCAAGTTGGGGGAGTTCCCATCACGCGTCATTGGTTGATTCCAGCGGCGGTCCGGCCGAAGATGTTCAGCCCTCACCCGCTGATGTCGTCAGAAGAAATTCGCGAGCGTACACAGGGGGTGTGGGACAGCTTTTACAGCATGCCATCCATCTGGAAACGATCCAGATGCGTGCCGACGTTGCGGGGCCGGCTGGCCTTCCTTTTCATCTCCAAGCTGTACCGGCAGATGTACGCCAAGACGGGAATTTCAACTGATAGCGCTCGTCGCCAGAAGGCAACCCGCATGGCGCGCTGGCTGGCGATTCCATGCCGCAAGCTGTTTGAAGCGAAGCCGATGCCGGAGTTGAAAATGCCGGAGCCGCAATACTCCCCTTCAGAATTGCTCCCTGTGCTCGATCAATACTCGGCGTAGCTGGAAGCCATTCTCCAATGACTGGACGCAGGAATCCGCGGATTCCTGCCCACCCGAGATGAACTCGGAAATTACCTCCTTCACCGATATTTTTCCGTGATCGATGATTGCGACGCAATAAGACAGAGCTTCCGCTTCTTGCATGTAGCGCGTGGTCAGCAGCACGGTGATGCCTTGCTCCTTCAGGCAGCGAATCCAGCGTGTTGCACTGCGGGACCACGCCAATCTGTCGGCGCGCGACAGTCGGTTTCGCAACCACGTTGCAGCCGGCGAGAATGACTCAGCCGGAAGTGGGGAGGGATCGCGTGGTACAGATGCTGAGGGGGGTAGTTTTGCCAGCGCCGTTCGATCCAAGGAGTTCGAAGATTCCGCCTGCGGGCACAGAGAGATCGATTCGATCGACCGCGATAATGCGCGGCCTGGTTTGGTAGATCCTGGTGAGGGCTGCAATGGAAACAATGCGAGATGGTGAGAAAAAAACTATGGCAACACCGAATCGTCAAGTGTTGCCATAGTGTAGCAAGTCCAGCAGGAGTTCAGCGAAGCAGATTCCTATGCGCCGACCACACGCGGAGGAATTAGTGGCGTACAGTTACGCGACCGCCTTTGTGCGGTTGTAATCTGTGCGCTCGGAGAGTCCCGATTCGACCGATATCGATACAGGCTCTGCCAGAGGTTGTTTGGCAATTTCCCAGGAATGCAGTATCCGCATTTTCTCCAGCGAATAAGGAAAATGCCGTCCGCAATCGAGGCAGACTTTATAGCTCGACGATTGCAGCGTGAAAGGTCGAGTTAAATGGCCATGGCTGCAGCCAAATAACATTTCAGAGAAGAAGTCGAAGATCGCATGTAGCCAAGACGTCATTTGTCTCTTCGCGGGTAGCTCTACCGGGATTAGTAGATGGCCCACGCCTCATAGTGTTGCGTGCCAGATTTACTGTCGGCTCGCTACACAGCAATAGATGCAAGGCGCATGCCAACCGGCATCGTGCGACAACAATAAAAATGACAAATTGAACTAGACGGCTCTAAGTGGTTGATTAGATTTAGTAGGTCAAAAAGTGGCTCGGGATGTAGTTACTTTTCAGATGTTAAAGAAATAATAACTTTGCCAAAATGACGGCCTTGTTCGAGATAGCGGTATGCCTCAATCGCTTCCAACATGGGAAATACTTTTCCCACTACAGGCCTCATTGTGGATACTTCCATAGCCTGCGCCATGGCTTGCATCATGGTGTGGGAACCGACATAGACGCCGATCAGGCGAAGTTGTCGCATAAGTACCGAAGTAACTTCGAACCTTTCGTTTGAACTACTAAGTACTCCTATTTGCGCTATAGTGCCGCCGACACGCACAGCCTTCATGGATTCTTTCAATGTTCCAGCGCCCCCAACTTCCACGATGACATCCGCACCTTCGCCAGAAGTTTGTTTCTTCACCCAGCTCGACCATTCGGGATTGCTTTTGTAATTCAGACCTTCATCCAGTCCAAGGGTTTTTGCGTGCTCGAGTTTTTCGTCGCTGCTGGAAGTCCCGAGTACGCGAGCACCGGCCAATTTTGCAAACTGCAACGCAAAAATAGAAACTCCGCCGGTCCCTTGAATGACGACCGTATCTCCTGGCTTGGTAGCCGCAACATGAAACAAGGCATTCCACGCGGTAAGCGCCGCGCAGGGGAGAGTGGCAGCTTCTTCATAATTGAGATGGGAAGGGAAGTGAAGGACGCCGTGCTCCGGCAGCACGATGTAGTCGGCAAGCACGCCATCGATATCGCCGCCGAGGGCTCCACGGGATTTTGCTTGAGAGGGGCCTCCGTCCTGCCAGTTCTGCAGAAACAACCCCACGACACGATCGCCCGGTTTGAAGCGAGTCACTCCGGGACCGACGGCCACGATTTCACCCGCTCCATCGGAGAGTGGAATTCGCGGCATTTTCAGCCGGGGATCATAATGGCCGCGAACCATCAACAGATCTCGATAGTTCAGCGATGCCGCGTGCACCCGAATCAAGACCATTCCATCGCCACATGTCGGCGCGGGTAGATCGACAAGCTGCAAGTGTTCGAGCCCAAACTGCGTAATCTGAAATGCGCGCATGCAACACTCCTCGCCCTGATTTGTTCAACTGCAATCTCTATTCAAGCAGATGTGACATTTGGTATGTGTGATTCGCTCGCCAATCCGCTACTCTGTATATATGGCGCGAGGATGGGAAAGTAAATCAGTCGAAGAACAGTTGGAGCAGCGAGAGGAACAGCGGGCACAGGCGGCGAAAGTCGCTTCCAAAGATGGGGTGCGGGCAGCGGGCGCGGAACAAGCGCGAGCTCGCCAGATGCTGCTGCTGAAACGCGAGAGGATCTTGTCGGAAAAGACAAGCCATCCTGTCCGCCGTTCCGCATTGCAAGCTGCCTTGAAAGACATTGAGGCGGAGTTGCAGGGCCTGGGATAGAGGCTTCGCTAGCTGGTCCGACGATTGAAGAGCAGCGAATTCGCCTGGTCGACGCTGGTCAGCAGAACCTGCGCGATGTTGACGTGGGCAGGCCGCGTGACCGCCCACAGGATAGCTTCGGCAACATCTTCTGCCTGCAGCGGCGTCAGCCCCTGATACACCTTGGCGGCCCGACTCTCATCTCCGTGAAAGCGAACTTTGCTGAATTCTGTTTCAACCATGCCTGGGTCAACGGTCGTGACCCGTACCGGCGTTCCCAGCAGATCTTCTCGCAGCCCCTCTGAAATACGATTCTCCGCAGCCTTGGTTGCGCAATAGACCGCTCCATTGGGATAGGTCATGTGGCCGGCGGTTGAGCCCAGGTTGACGATGTGACCCGCGCCTCGCTGCACCATTCCAGGAACCACCGCGCGTGTGACATACAGCAGCCCTTTCACGTTGGTGTCGATCATCTCTTCCCAGTCGTCAATCTTGCCTTCATGAACTTTATCCAGACCGCGGCTGAGTCCCGCATTATTGATCAGGATATCGATGGCTTGCCATTTTTGCGGCAATCCATCGATCGCGGATTGAACCTGATTCTTGTTGCGCACGTCGAGGGCAACGGTGTGCACGTCCTCAGCACCCGCAGATCGCAACTCAGAAACCATCACTTGCAGCCGATCGTTGCGGCGCGCGGCAAGCAGTAGGCGAGCTCCAGCCTGGGCAAAGCTTGCTGCGCAGGCGGCGCCTATACCGGCACTGGCACCGGTGATGAAGGCGAGTTTGCCGTGAAGCGGACGGTCATTCGTAGTTGCACGGGATGTCGTGGACATGCATCTCCTTTTAGGGTTCTATGTTTTTTGAAGCTTGTTGCGCCATGCGATATTGACCTACGGCCCAATCGCTTTCTCCCAGGCCGTTGCGAATCGCGAGATTGAATTGTTCCTGCAAATACTCCGCGAGGCCGAGTCGCACAGCAGCGGATTCGGTGGCCCCGCGAAACAAACGGATATCTTTTTCACCCAGCAAAACTGTCGCTCCTGGATGCTCGGGAGGATGTAACATCACGCGGCCATAGTTCAGGTAGAAGGGAGATTGAAATAGAGCTTCGTTCACCGTTTCCAGGAACAGCTCCGCGTCGATGCCCTCAGCATTCGCGAAAACGAATGCCTCGCTCAGCGTCTGCACCATGGCGCTGATCATGAAATTTCCGCCCAGCTTGAATGCGTGTGCCTGCGGCGGCTCACTTCCAACAATGGTAACTCCCCGTCCGATTGCGTCCAGCACCGTGCGCACGCGTTCAAGCGTGGCATCATCGCCGGCGGCCACCACCCAGAGCCGACCTTGCACGGCGACATTCGGGCGGCCGAAGACTGGGGCCGCGACATAGCGTTGATCCGCATCTGCGTGGCTCTCCATCAGTCTCCGCGACAGCGCAACGCTGAGCGTGCCCAGGGCAATGTGGACGGAATTGGGACGCATCGCAGCCAGAAAGCCCTCCGGCCCAAACGCGACAGCCTCAGTCGCTTCATCGTTTGCAAGCATGGTGCAGACAACTTCGCATCTTTCCACGGCTGCGCGGATGGAAGGAGCCTGTGTAGCGGAGGAAATCCCTCGTTCCAGCAACGATTTGGGCGAACGATTCCAGACGGAGACTGTGTGTCCTGCCCGCAACAGCCGTCCGGCAACGGCTGAGCCCATTTTCCCGAGACCAAGGAACGCGACTTTCATAATTGTAAGGATGCGGACAAGGGAATGATCGCTGCTGAAGAAACAGTGTATCTCCCCTCGGCTGTTTGGCCGTTACCTGCAAGCCGGATGAGCGTATAGCTGCAGATTATGAAAAAATTGCTTAATCGCGAGAAAACTATCTTGACTTGATAGATGGCGCGAAGTACCGTTGACCCAGAAGAGACAACTCGTCCCCTTTCGACAAACGAACCCTGGCTCTCGAAACGCAGGGGCATTCCAAGCGTCTGTTTGTCCGTCTAGATTCGCCAACGGCAGTACCGAAGTCATTCTGTTGCCTGGGTTTGCGTCAGTTGACAGGTTGCCGCTATGGAACAGTTCGCAGAAGGGAAAAACGTTTTTTCTGCGCTGGAAACTGATTGAGGAAAATAATGACACAGAACGGTGACGTTCACTTTTACCGGGTAGACAAGCTGAAAATTGAAATCCACGCAACACGAGAAGGTGCCGCTGAAGCGGCTGCGCGATCCGTGGCCAGCTCCCTGGGCCAGCTGGCGAAGGCGAACGCTGAATTCGCGGTGATTTTCGCCACCGGAGCCTCTCAGCTGGATACCTTGCGTGCGCTTACTCAAACTCCCGGGCTGCCATGGGCGCAGATTCGCGGATTCCATATGGATGAGTACATTGGCCTGAGCCCGGATCATCCCGCCTCCTTCCGCCGCTACTTGCGTGACAACCTGACGCATAAAGTGCGTATGAAGGAGTTCTTTGAAATCGACGGCAGTGCCACTGATCCGGAGCAGGCCTGCAAAGATTATGCGGCGCTGCTGCGTGCCGCAAATCCGCAGCTATGTTTGCTTGGAATCGGCGAAAACGGACATCTCGCATTCAATGATCCCGGAGTGGCCGATTTTAACGATCCACTGGATGTCAAGGTGGTGCAGTTGGATGCCGTGTGCCGCCAGCAACAGGCTGCGGAGGGCTGGTTTGGCAGTCTGGAAGAAGTGCCAGAACAGGCGATGACGATCACCATTCCGGCGCTGTTTCGCGTGCCAAAGCTGATTGCCTCCGTCCCCGGCCCGCGGAAAGCTGCCATTGTGCGACGTGCGCTGGAGGATTCCATTTCCACCGCCTGCCCGGCGACGCTGCTACGCACCCATCCCGATGCCACGGTATACCTTGATAGAGAATCCTCCGCCCAGGCGATGGATTTATTGCAGTCGACGGCGGCAGGAAAAGGCTAGGTTCAAATCCGCAAGGGAAAATTTTGCACTGGGGGATCAATGGCCGAGAAGATGCCGGAAGGAATCGATCGACGAACGTTTGTAAAGCAGGCTGGCATTGCAGCCATGGCAGTGGGTATGGATGCGCGCTCCTACGCTCGCGTTCTGGGCGCGAACGATCGTATTCGTCTGGGGCAGCTTGGCTGCGGTCAACGCAGTGAGGGCCATGTCCACATGACGCATCTGGCGTCCAAACAGATGCCTGTGGAAACGGTTGCTGTCTGCGATATTTGGACCCTGGCAAGGGAGCAGCGGGCGGCACAGGTGAAGAAGGCTTTCAACCTTGACCCGCAAATGTTCAAGTACTCCGAGGAGATGCTGGCGCGCCCAGACATTGATGGGGTGATGATTGCGACCGGTGATTTCCAGCACGCCAAGCTTTGTACCGAGGTGGTTCGCGCCGGTAAAGACTGCTACGTTGAGAAACCGTTTGCCAACGTACTTTCGGAAGCCAAGGAAGCTCGCGACGCCGTCAAGGCTTCCAAGCAGGTTGTTCAGATGGGATCGCAGCATCGCACCCAGCCTTATCAACTGGCGGTGCGGGACATTGTTCGCTCTGGCCGGCTGGGCAAAATTGTTCACATTGAGCAGGAGTGGAACGTCAACGAAGAGCGCTGGCGTTTTGTGCCGAACGATATTGGCGAGACTCCGCAGATGGAGCAGGACCGCAACATGGAGTGGAAGAAGTGGATGCAGGATCGCCACTCGAAATTGCGTGAAGAAGACACAGATTGGAAGCGATGGCTGCTGGGCAAGCCCTACCAACCCTTCGATCCGCATGTTTACCTGGAGTTTCGACTCTACAAGGATTATTCCTCCGGCATCTTTGATCAATGGCTGAGTCACGGCAGCGACCTGGTGCACCTGTGGACGGACGAAAATTACCCCGTCAGCGTGGTGGCAAACGGCGGTATTTTCGCGTGGCCGGACCGACGTCAGAATCCAGATACGGTGGTGGCCGCGATCACCTATCCCAAAGGCTTTCTCTATACGTACAAAACCACGTTCGGCAATAGCTATCGCAGCTTCTCACGGATTCAAGGCCGCGATGGCACCATTGCGAATTATGGCGGGGAAGGTGCTTCATTTTTTGTTGTGAGCAAAGAAGGCGGCAGAGATGAGATGGATGGGTCGGTCAATTATTCGAAGCTTCCCATCATCCCTCCGGCACGCGAGCAGGAACAGGTGGTGCATGTTCCGGGAGCGCCGCCGCCAGACTCGCGGGGCCCGGACGACGATGATGCCTATCATGTAATCAACTGGCTGACAGCGATGCACACCCGCAAACAACCCGACGCTAACGTCGATCATGGTTTCAGCCATGCCATTGTGGTGATTATGGCGGCACATTCCTATTGGAGCGGCAAGAAGCTTTATTGGGATCCGAAGAGCGAGGAAATTCTCGATCACCCTGTGGAGGTTTGATCCACTCGCGATTCAATGTCTCGGCACCTACATGAGCGCACTATCAAACTGGAGGAGGAGAATCGGCGTGAAAAGAGTTGCGATTTCCCTGGCGTTGCTTCTGGCAGTCGTTGGATGTAATAAAACGGAGACGCCGAAGTCTTCTTCTTCCCCCGCCGACGCAACGGCTTCGGCCGCTGCGGTGAGCGGGCCGTTCACGACACAGGAACTGCCGCAGTTCGCAGCGCTCGAGCCAATCGATACCCACACTCACGCATTTGTGGACGCGCCCGAGTTATATGCAATGCTGAAGCGGCTGAACCTGCACACGTTGGATATCACGCTGGTCGATGATTTTGACCCGGAACTGAAAGACCTGGCGAAAGAGCGGAAGGACGCATGGACGGTTGTGCACCACAGCGATGGATACATCGCGATGTGCAGCACCTTCGATCCATTCAAATACAAGCAGCCGGGATTCGCGGCGAATGCGAATCGCATCCTCAATGACGATTTCTCGCACGGAGCGGTGGCGGTCAAGATTTGGAAGAATGTCGGCATGGAGATCAAAGACGCGAAGGGGAACTACATCATGCCCGACAATCCTGTCTTTGAACCGATCTTCAAAAATATTGCAGCGCACGACAAGACGCTGGTCGCACATTTGGCCGATCCCAACACAATCTGGGAAGCTCCCAATCCCAATGCTGCGGATTACGGGTACTACATGAAGCATCCTGAGCTCTACATGTATACCAAGCCCGGAGCGCCGTCGAAGGCTTCCATCCTGGTGGCGCGCGATCACGTGGTGGAGGCAAATCCAAAGCTGCGTGTCGTCGGTGCCCACCTAGGCAGCATGGAAGCCGATTTCCACCAGCTTGCGGAGCATCTGGATAAGTATCCCAACTTTGCCGTGGATCTGGCGGCGCGTATGCCGTATGTCGAGAAGCAACCCCGCGCCGATCTGATCGCATTCATCACCAAGTATCAGGACCGTTTGATCTATGCGACCGACAACGAACTGAATCCTGGCAATAACGCGCAAGACGTAATGAAGGAGTGGGAGGACCGTTACGCGAACGACTGGCGCTTCTTCGCCACCAACGACGTGGTGGAAACCCAGGGGCACAAGGTGCAGGGGCTGGCGCTGCCGCAACCGATTCTTCGCAAGCTGTTTCACGACAATGCGGTCAAGTGGTTTCCGGGGATCCTGGGGAACGCCCATTGAACTGCCGCCCGACGAGGTGACTGTTGAAGTCTGCAGAGTCTGGCGCAACCGCGTCGAAGCCCTCCAAACATGTCGGCAGAACTCGCTGGTGGATTGTCTGGACGCTTTTCTTTTCCACCGTAACCAACTACATCAGCCGTCAAAGCTTCTCCGTGCTGTCGCCGATGATTACGGCGCAGTATCACTTGTCGCACACTGACCTGGCGAAGATTCTAGGGTCATTTCAGATCTCCTATGCCATTACCTGGTTGATCGGCGGCATCGTTCTGGATGCGGTCGGTAGCCGTGTAGGGCTGGCTGCAGCCGCGCTCTGGTGGTCGGTGATGAATATCCTAACCGGCATGGCCAGTTCCGTGTTTGGCTTCGCAGCGTTTCGATTCATGCTGGGGATTGGCGAAGGTTTCAACTGGCCGGGGGCCAGCAAAGTGGTCGCCGAGTGGTTTCCGCGGCAGGAGCGCAGCCTGGCGGTCGCCATCTTCGACAGTGGATCCAGTGTTGGCGGAGCTTTAGCGGCGTTGACCATTCCGCTGATCGCGCTGGCCTTCGGCTGGCGCTGGGGATTTGTGGCTTCGGGCCTGCTGGGGTTTGTGTGGCTGGCCGTCTGGCTGCGTGTCTATCATCCGCTGAAAACGCATCCTCGTGTGACTCCGGAAGAAGTGGCGCTGATTGAAGCGGGCCGGGATGCCGAGCCTGTCACCACCGATCGCGGATGGACGCGTTGGCGGCGACTGGCCAGGAATCGCAATCTCTGGGGCATTGTTCTGGGGCGCGCGCTGACCGATCCAATCTGGTGGTTCTATGTTTTCTGGCTGCCGCAATATCTCAGCGATGCGCGCGGCTTCACCTTGAAGCGAATCGCGCTGTTTGCCTGGATTCCATTTATCGCGGCCGACATCGGCAACTTTACCGGTGGCTGGATTTCCGGCTACTGCATTCGCCGTGGAATGTCGGTGGTGCGCGCTCGTACCTGGATCTGCCTTATCAGCTGCATTCCGATTCTTGCCGGCATACCGGCTGCGAGCGTGCACAACGTGTACTTCGCATTGGCGCTGATCTGTGTTGCCTTGTGGGGATACGCCAGTTGGTCGACGATGGGACTGACATTGCCGTCGGACCTTTTCCCGCAGGACG
>JAZKAG010000180.1:0-8610 GCA_040389265.1 Acidobacteriota bacterium | reverse complement strand
CCGTGACCGGCCTGAGTGGCTTAGCTGCCGGTGTGGTGAGCACCGGCTTCACATTGCTGGTGGGCTTCTTAGTGGATCGCTTTTCTTATAAGCCGGCGTTTCTTGCTGCTGGACTGTTGCCGGTTCTTGCGACCATCTTCGTGTTTCTATTGATTCGTCCTCCGGCACAGGTGGAAGCCGCGTCAGAGTAGGCCGCGGCTCCCCACCACCTCATTTTTCTATTTCCACTGGATATGCGGATGCGACGGGCCAAAGAGAAACACAAAATAGTGCGTCCATTCCTTACTGGTGTTGCGGATGGAATAAACCGTGTTTGACGCGACGTAAGCAATGCCTCCCGGCCCTACCTGGGAGCGCTTGCCTTCCATCTCTACCTCCAGTGTTCCATCACGTACCAGGAACATTTCATCCCCAGGATGGCTGTAAGCCCCGTGGACAGTCGCTCCAGGGCCAAGGAATGACTCATGCAGCGTCATATGTTGGCCGTTCGAGGTTGTTCCCTCGAAGATCGGAATATATTCGTGGCCCTCACGTTTCTCTGACTTCAAGTCGCTCAGGTTGTAAATCGCCGACTTGAGCGGTTCATTCTTTTCGGCATCGCCTTCCGCTGCGAGGCTTGTGCCTGCTGCCATTAGCGCAGGCAACAGGATGCACATCTCTCTTCTAGTTAGCGCCATCGTCGTGTCTCCTATATTGAATTCGTTGCGCGTCGCGCGCTGTTTGTGTCTCAGGCCGTCAATTGTGGAATCTTCGCTTCGCGACCTTCATACATGGCATCCCTTCCAATGGAACAGGCAATCGCGGATTTGAATCCCACATCCACGTTTGCGAACGGCTGCTTCTTGTTGCGAACGCAGTCCATAAACGCAATGCAAGCAGTCAGCGTCGGATCTTCATTCCGCTTCATATTCAATCGCTGGCCCGGACCTCGATAGGGAATCGACGAATCGGTAGTGTACGAAGCTCCGGTCTGCACTCCTTTTTGCACCACATTCGAGTGAGAGGCTTCCGTGATCGTCTTCGAGGTTCGTTTATATAATGTGGCGTCGGCCAGCGTGATCTGCAGGCTGCCTTCCGTGCCGTACACCCAAAGCTGGTCCGCCATCAGACCATTGTCGGTGAGGGAGCTGAAGAACATGCGGCGACCCTTGGAATAGCCAAGCACTGCCTGCACGTTGTCACCGACGGTGCGGCCGTCATGATAGACCGCTATGCTGCTGGTGCCGAGCAGAGTCTGGGGCTGCTCTCCAAACACCCAGTTGGCGATGTCGATGTGATGGGAACCTAATTCTTCCAGCAGGCCGCCGCTGGTTTCGCGGTAGAGTCGCCAGTTGATTAAGTGTTCCAGGCTGGGGTTCGGTACTTCGCGGCGCCAGTTGTCGCTGCGATGCCAATAGCCGTAGACATGGGTAGGCACGCCAATTTCGCCGCTATGCACGCGATTCACCCCTTCTACAATCCACGATGCATAGCGCATCTGGTGGCCAACCTGGTATATCTGCCCGGTCTGGCGGGCTGCGTCAACCACTTTTTTACAATCTTCGGGAGTAAAGCCGATCGTCTTTTCGCAATACACAGGCCGCCCACTCCTCATGGCCGCGATCGAATACGACGCATGAACGGCAGGCGATGTGGCAATAAAAATCACATCCAGATCTTTCCGGTCGAGCAGCTCGCGATAATCCTTGCAAGCGGGAACTTTTTTGCCGACCATTTCGTTCACCTCGGCAAAGCGCGGCTCATATACGTCGCACTGCGCGGCAATATCCACACCCGGGGTACGAAGCAACTGGCGGATTAGCTCCTGCCCGCGACTGCCGGGTCCGATGAATCCGACCTGAATGCGATCATTGGCCGAGATAGTTCGCGCAGGCTTTGGCTGCGGTTCCTCACTTTGGCCATAGAGCGACGAAGTGCCTGACAATTTGGCAGCCAGCATACTGAACGAGAGACCCTGTAACAAGCTTCTACGGTTCATATGTTTTCTTTCTCCTTTGCAAATGAAAGTTCGGCGAGGCGATGATGCGCGACCTCAGAAGGCCAACGAACCCCTTCATACACCGGCGCATCCTGGTGTACAAATTCAGGCGATGGCTGGCGAATGACTAAGGCGTAATCCTGCTCCGAGAGTAACGCTGCGCGGTCTTCCGCAGCGGATACGAAGAGTGCGTTCGACAACGCGTCGCTGTCGGTCGCTGACTTCGAAATCACAGTGACCTGCAGCATTCCTCGCACCGGTTGCAGCGTTCGAGGATTCATAATCGCACCGTAGAACTGCCCCTCGTGGGTGAAGTTCTTTTCGGAAAGATTGGCGGTCGACAGGGATGTATCGCGCAGGATCACCGTCGAAATGGTTCCCCCTTCAGGATAGGGAGAGGGCACGCGAACCTTCCATCCCGCTTCTGCCGGAGGTGCACCCAGGGCGTAGATGGTGCTGCTGCCGGCCGAGAGCAATGCTGCGGGCACATTCTTCGCGCGCAATATCTTAATAGCTCGATCGACTGCGTACCCTTTGCCGATACCTCCGGGATCCAATTCAATCCCTGGCGCGAGGAAACGAACCGTGCGTTGTTCGGGATTCAGGCGAATTTTCTCCCAGCCAACAGCTGCCCGCGCGGCCGCCAATTCTTGCTGAGAAGGCAGCGCGCCGGAATCACCAAAAAATTTCCAGACCTTCATCAGTTTGCCGACTGAAATATCGAAGGCTCCCAGGGACCGCTCGCTCCACGTCAGGCAGGTAGCCAGAAAGCGAAAGGTTTCTGGATCGGTCGTGACCTCGTGGTCGAAGGCCTGGCGGTTGATGCGGGAAAGCTCGCTGTCGGGCCGATAATTACTGAGCAGCGCGTCGACCCGATCTACCTCGTCAAATACGGGCTGAGCCGTGGCCGCGGCTTCTTCGCGCGACGCCGCGCAAAGATAGAGGGAGTATTCGGTCCCCATGGCAGGATGGGTGGTGCAGTACAGTTGCGTCGCCGTGTTGAGGGTAGCGTTCACCATAAAATGTCTGCTACAACTATGCGACCTTCCGAATGCGAGAGAAACCCGAAGCGAATCTGGGCTGCATCGCTGCTGCAAGGTTTTGTCTCATCCCATCGGACCTTCGGAGAGCCCTGGAGGGGAGGTTGGCGACGAAGAGGAGATGGCATAAATGGCGACAGCACCCAGCACCCCGGCGCCGGTAAAGATCGCCCACGCCAATCGATAGCTGTGGTAGGTGTCAAAGATTCTCCCGGCCATCCAGGGCGCAATCCACTGACTGATCGTATATCCCATAATGATCAGCGCCAGAAGTTTTCCCAGGAAGTCGAGCCCGAAACGATCCGCAGTGACTAGAGGAATCAGCATGTAGTCGGCGCCCATGCAAAATCCAAAACTGACCGCGAAGGCGAACGCCGCAATCGGCTGCCGCGCCAGATATAGCAGCGGAATGGAAACGCCCAGCACAAGGTAGAAGAGCGCCATCGTATTTTTCTTGCGAAAACGGTCCGCAATGTAGCCTACCAAGACTCGTCCCGCGAGGCTTGAAATCAAAAGCGCGGAAAGAAAATGTGATGCGCCCCGAATGGAATAGCCTTGATCCTTCAAGAAAAGGATGAAGTGTTGAATCACGGCGTTGACGGAACCCAAAATCAGGCTCGCACCGGCCAGGATTAGCCAGAAATCTGCAGTGCGAATCGCTGCTGCCACCCCGCCTCGTTCATTCCGCTGCATGTCCTTCCCGGGCGATTCATTCGGGTTCGCGCCATCGGGACGCAATCCCATTTCGTAGGGCGTCGAGCGAGTCACCCATAAGCCGACTGGAAACAGTACCGCGAGGATCACAGTTCCGGCGATTTCTAACGCAGTTCGCCAACCGAAACTGCGGATAAGAAAATTCGCCGCCAGTGGAGAGATCACTCCGCCCAGGCCGAGACCCAGGTAGGCATAACCCATGGCCTGCCCGCGTCGCACCCGAAACCACTGCGCGATCAGAACCTGGTTGGCGATGGGACCCGCCAGCGTGTATCCGATGACTTCTGCAATGCACAGCAGTTCGTACTGCCAGAAGTGCCTCATCCATCCCATCAGCATCAGTGGCAGGCCGATCAATCCAATGCCTGAAAGGATGACGGCGCGAGCGCCGATCTTATCGATGAGGGTCCCTGCGAAAAGTCCGAAGGGAAGTCCGACCAGCAACGCGCCGATCAAGAAACCTTGAGTCACCTGGGCTCGGGAGAAGCCAAGCGAAGCCACAAAGGCTGGATAAAAAACAGGGAAGCCGTAATAAATAACGCCGGTGGTAAAAAAGAGATTGAGAAACGCTGCGCCGACAATCCACCAGCCATAGAAGAATCTGGGCGTCGAGTTGATGGACGGGCCTGATGCTGGCTTTATCATCACGAATGCGGGGTTAACACTGTTGAATTCGAAGCCGCGAAGGTGGGCGTTCGCAGGACCGGTTGAAAGCGCGGTCTATCTGAACGAAGACATTCGCCTGGCACGTCGACATCTGGGTTTCAAGGTGATACTAATCCAAATTTCTCAAAGCGTGGAAAGATTTCCCAAATAACTCCATATCATTACCGAAGGGTGTACGCTATTGTGGCCGATAAGGTCGAGGGGAACGATCGAGACAATGCGATTCTTGAGCCGAATCAGATTCCTGGCTGCGGGCACCTGCGCAGTTTTGTTATCGATACCCGCGGCGCGCGCCAATGACCGACTTACGGTGAAGACGGATCGCGGCAGCGTGCAGGGAGCTTTAAGCAGGGATGGACAGGTGCGGACTTTTTTAGGGATTCCCTACGCTGCGCCGCCCGTCGGACTGCTGCGCTGGAAGCCGCCACAACCCGCCGCAGCGTGGACCGGGGTACGTTCGGCCACCAGCTTTGGACCCCGCTGTATGCAGGCCCAACTTTACTCCGACATGGTATTCCGCGACCCAGGACCCAGTGAAGACTGCCTCACGTTGAATGTCTGGGACCCTGTAGAGAAGAACACCACTCCATTGCCGGTGATGGTATGGATCCACGGCGGAGGATTTGTTACCGGCGGCACCTCTGAACCACGCCAGGATGGCGAGCATCTGGCGCGTAGGGGCGTCATTATCGTCTCGATGAATTACCGGTTGGGAGTCTTCGGATTTTTTGCGCTTCCCAGCCTCGCCGCAGAATCGCCAAAACATGCTGCCGGCAATTATGGGTTAATGGACCAGGCGGCCGCGCTGGAATGGGTGCGGCGAAATATTGCGGCTTTTGGCGGCGACCCGGCCAGAATCACGATCTTTGGTGAATCTGCTGGCTCCATCTCCGTCAGCGCACAAATGGCTTCTCCACTTTCGAAAGATCTGTTCGCTGGTGCGATCGGTGAAAGCGGAGGCGCGTTGACGGGCCCAGGATTGACCTTCCTGTCGTTGCCGATCAGTGAACAACGCAGCCAAACTTTTGTAGATTCCGCATTCAAGAATAGCGGCCTCGATTTCCTGCGATCGATCAGCGCAGCCGACCTGTTAAAGGCGGCCGGCACGGTTCCGCATAGCGAGGACGTATTTTGGCCCAATGTGGATGGAGACTTCCTCGCTGAAAGCGTTCCGGCCATCTATGCTGCGGGAAACCAGGCGCATGTCCCTTTGCTCGCTGGCTGGAACAAAGATGAGGGCGACCTGGGCGATATCGGTCAACCAGAAAAGCCGACCGCAGAAAGTCTCCGCGCCATGGCTAGCTCCAGATTTGGGGCAAGGGCAGCGGATTTCCTCAAGGTATATTCCGCCTCCAACGATGCTGAAGCAGGGCGAGTGGCCGAGGATTTTGCAGGCGATCGATTCATCGTGTATTCCACCTGGGAATGGCTGGAGGGCCAGGTGAACACAGGAAATGCGCCGGTCTATCGCTATCGCTTTGATTTGGGCTCACCCGGCGATCCGCTTCACCCGGCTGCGATCGGCGCTTTCCACTCTGACGATATCGAGTATGTCTTCGGTACACTGGATTCGCGGCGCGGAGCTACATGGAGGCCCGAGGACTATAAGCTTTCCGAGCTGATGCAGACTTATTGGACGAACTTTGCCAAGACGGGCAATCCTAACGGTGCCGGTCTTCCGCAATGGCCAAGCTACAATCCGTCAGGAAAGTGGCAGGTGATGCATCTGTCGCCGAATTCTGAGGCAAGACCGGATCAGCACCGCGATCGATATCTGTTTCTGCAGCAGGTGTGGGGACCGGACGCGCCCCCCGAGCTGCCCGCCGTAGAACCGGGCAAATGAGCATATTCTAGTTTGATATAGCCACATTGAAACAAGTCAAATGAACGGTGGAAGCGTGAGGGTATGAAAGACAGTACGGACCCCAGGAAAGATAAAATCGGTTTGCGAGAAATTGCTGCGGAAGCCAATGTCAGTGTGGCCACGGTCTCTCGCGTATTGAACGGAAATAATCGCGTTGATCCGTCCATTCGCGAAGTAGTGCTGGATGCGGCGGCTAAGCTCAACGTCGACCTGTCGCAGCGCAATAAGACGAAGGCGCTGGCATTTTTGCTGAGCAATCGCGCCATGCTGCATGCCTTCCATTCCAGGATTCTTCTGGGAGCAGAAGCGTACTGCGCGGCCAACGGTTGGGACATGGTGTTTCTCTCATTCAACTATTTACCCAATGTTCCCTGGAAGGAATTGCATCTGCCCAAAGTGGTGCAGCGTCACGATGTAGTCCGCGCCGTAGTGCTGGCTGGAACGAATTCGGCAAATCTGCTGGAACTGTTGGATCACAAGGGAATCGCCTATTCCGTGTTGGGAAACAACGTGATTGGAGAGCCGCACAGCCTGAAGGGCGATACCGTCTATTCCGACGATGTTCAAGGCGGCCAGGAGATGACGCAGTATTTGCTCAGCCTGGGTCATCGTGACATATGGTTTGTGGGTAACGTGCGCTTGCCCTGGTTTGCACGGCATTACGAGGGCTATCGTCGCGCCATGACCAATGCGGGGTTCGAGCCGCGGCTGAGTGGACTGGAGTTCGACGACGAAACCGAGATGGGCTACATCAACACCAAATCCGTGCTGGCGCGCGGCGAGGCTTGTACGGCAATTCTGGCCGGCAACGACCAGACGGCGCATGGTGTGTATAAGGGATTGCGCGACAGCGGTCTAAATGTTCCGGACGACATGAGCGTAGCCGGTTGTGACGATACTGCCAGCACCTGGCTCTATCCTGGCCTGACCACGACGCGGGAGTTTCCAGAGCAGTTGGGACAGCAGATGGTGAAGATGGTGTTGAGCCGGATCGCTCAGCCGAACCTGGCGCCCCGAGTGGTGACAATTCCAACCCAGTTAATCAAGCGCGAGTCATGCAGGCCCTTGGGTGCCGCGAAAGAAGCTCTCGCTGAAGTCACTGCGGGCTAGCAACGCAGGTTGCAGCCCGCGCAGCGAGCGAAGGTCCAAGTCTACAGCCGCTTCTTCGCAAATGCTCTGCCTGAGGCAGTCTTGACATACATCTCAAAGGCGAAAGCTTTTGTTTCGTCTGAAAAGCAACACATGTCTTTAGTGTCCAAGGCTTGTATTTTGAGGTGTGTGGCACTTCGCCTGCATTGTGTTTGTCGAGACGTCGCCGCAGGTCATCAGTCACGCCAACATAGAACCGCTCTCCTTCAACGCTGTGCAGGATGTAGACGTATTTCATGGAGGATTGCTGTGGCTTGGTGAAATGGACACGATTCTTTTGCGGGTCAGGCCCGCCTACGCCCTTGGGGCTACGGCGCGGCAGCCTTTCGCTCCCTGCGCCAAGGAAATACTGGGCTCGCCGAGCCGTAGCTCGCGCAGCGAGCGAAGGCTGGTGGAGCTAGTCGGGATCGAACCGACGACCTCGCCATTGCGAACGGCGCGCTCTCCCAAACTGAGCTATAGCCCCACGTTGCGTAACCTTGCTAGTGTATCAGCGTCGCGCGGAATTCCAAAAAATGCGCAATCATTTTTCTGCGCGGAAGAAGTGGTCGATTAGATAGTCGCGAAGCTGGAAATCGAAGTCCCGCGTATTCTGCCTGGTATCCTCCGCGTCGGTGTTGTAGACCACGATGTAGGCGCTCTTCGTCGCTGGATCGAGATACAAATGGCTGCGAAAACCGTTCTGCCATCCTGCCTTTCCCACCAGGCGGGTGTCACCATCGGTATGCACATCAAAACTTGCGGCCATCGAGTCGTGAGCCCCGGCGCGTGACGCAAAATCGGCGTCGGGCACAATCGGCACAATAGGCTTCCACATCTCTTGCAGCGACGACCGCTTCAGGATGGCGTCGTATTTGGCTTGATGTGACGAATCCCCAAGAAGGAAATTCAGATACTGCAACATGTCTGGAATGGGAGCATTCAGGCCGCCATTGGAGCGCGTAATTCCAGTATCGAAATCGAACGGATCTTCCGTCAATTTGCCGTTTAGAAGGTCGTAGCTGTGCGAGCGATATTGCAACAGCGTGTACGGGCTACGATCGAAATAGGAGTGATACATTCCCAGCGGACCAAGGACATTCTTGATCATGTAGACCTCGTACGGATCGCCGGACAGTCGCTCGATAATTTCTCCCAGGAACACGACAGCGAGGTTGGAGTAGCCAAAGTGCGAGCCGGGTGCGAAATGGATGCTGGTA
>JAZKAG010000179.1:1171-15024 GCA_040389265.1 Acidobacteriota bacterium | reverse complement strand
TCGGCGACGCAACCTCCACGCGGGTGATGCCATTCGTCGTTCCCAGCCAGAGTTCGCCATCTCGATCCTGAAACGCACTCAGAACTCCCGCATCCAGCAGACCGTCGGCCGTCCCAATGATTTCGCGGAGACCACCATCGTGCCCGATGATGATGGCACCACCGGTCAGCGTCGTCAGGCAGATGCTGCCGTCTTTCAGCAAAACGGACTTGTATAGCTTATGTCCCTTCAGGTACGTATCCGCCTGGGTCGGAAAAGGAGTGGACTTCTGGCCGTCATAGAGCGACAGCAGCCCCTCCCGCTCTGAAACCAGGATGTCGTTAGCGCCGTACGGATGCAGATACTCTTTGATGGAATTTTTATAAGCATCTCCGCCTGGCAGGTTCCGGATTTCATCGCCTACGATTTCCTGCAGCCCGACACCATTTTGCGCCGTGTAAATTCGGCCGCGAACCGCGGAGAGCGCTTGAAAACTGGACTTGGGCTCCGGCCTCCAGACATGCATGGTCTTGCCGTCCCAGCGAAAAAGCAGTTCGTAGGAACGAAAGAACACGCCTTGCGGCGTAATCAGCGTCTGCCACACGTCGGTAAAGCTGCGGGCATTTTCCGGAACGTGATCCAGCAACGAGACGTAATTCAATGTTCCAGTTGCATCCGGCGCGAGGTACCCGAACCCGCCATCGCCACCCACCCACAGTCTGCCAGAATCGTCCAAAGCCAGCGATCGCACCACATCCATGGCGGTGTCGATCTTTCGCCAGGAGACCCCGTCATATGCCAGTATTTGGCCACCGCCCAGGCCGAGGTAGATCACACCGTGGCGGTCCTGCATAATTGTCCAAACCTGGTTGAAGTCGCTGAGATCCTTGATCGAATGACTTACGACAACCGGCATGCCGACTTCTTGCGCCTGGGGCGCGACCGGCGAACTGGGAAGGGGAGTGCCAGCCCCAAAGGACGACGGAACCGCAACGGCAAACGCCAGGAGCGCTGCCAGCGAGATGCGCCGAAGGACGACAAAATGCTGAGCCAAATGGGTTTCCACTAAATACAGGAGAGGGGGGTAGCAGTGATACTAATATGCCGGTGCAGTTCTAGTCGAGTAATATTTTCCAACGTCGATTTTCTCTGCCCGAGGCCTTCAATGAATCGGGCATCGAGGGTGAAAGCTGCCTGTTGTACGAACTAACCTTTCATCTGACCCTTCCGAACTCGGGCTCTTTATCCTTGCGATCGCACCCACTCCAGAAACAGAAACTGGCCCGACTCTGAACTCAGTCCGAAAATGCGCCGGAACCACGATCAGAGTCGAGCCAGTCAGTTTTTGCGCCTGGGCTGCTGGATTACGCGATGTCGAAGCGATCGAGGTTCATCACCTTATTCCACACCACAACAAAGTCACGCACAAACTTCCCCTGTGCGTCGGAACTTCCGTAGACTTCGGCAATTGACCGAAGCTCGGAATTAGAGCCGAAGATCAGGTCGACTCTCGTGCCGGTCCATTTCAGTACACCAGTCTTACGATCGCGCCCTTCAAATACATCCTCCGCTTTCGAGACCGCCTTCCATTCCGTACCCATATCGAGCAAATTGATGAAGAAGTCGTTGGTCAGCGACTCTGGCCGCTTGGTGAACACCCCGTGCTTCGTCTGTCCAACAATGGTGTTCAGCACGCGCAGGCCGCCGATCAACACCGTCAATTCCGGCGGGGTCAGCGTCAGAAGTTGCGCCTTGTCGATCAGCAAAATCTCCGCCGGTACACTGAATTTGCGCTTGGAATAGTTGCGGAAGCCATCCGCCAGCGGTTCCATCACCGAGAACGACTCGACATCAGTCTGCTCCTGCGAGGCATCCATGCGTCCCGGCGTAAACGGAACCGTCACAGTTTGCCCGGCATTCTTCGCCGCCTGCTCGACGCCGACGCAACCGGCCAGCACAATCAAGTCGGCGAGCGAGATCTTCTTACCTCCGGACTGCTTGCCGTTAAATTCGCTCTGAACGCCTTCCAGCGTCTTCAGCACTTTTGCCAACTGGTCAGGCTGGTTGGCTTCCCAGTCCTTTTGCGGCGCCAGGCGAATCCGCGCGCCATTCGCCCCGCCCCGCTTGTCAGAGCCACGGAACGTGGACGCCGAGGCCCACGCGGTCGAAACCAGTTCACCGATCGACAAACCGGAAGACAGAATCTTTGCCTTCAGCGCAGCAACATCCTGCTCATCTACCAACTTGTGATCGACCGCGGGAATGGGATCTTGCCAGACGAGCACCTCGGCCGGAACCTCCGGGCCAAGATACCGCGCCCGCGGACCCATGTCGCGATGGGTCAGTTTGAACCATGCGCGAGCAAAGGCGTCGGCAAGTTGGTCGGGGTTTTCATGGAAGCGCCTTGAAACCTTTTCATACGCCGGGTCGACGCGCAGCGCGATATCCGTTGTCAACATGGACGGCGAGCGACGCGTGGATGGATCGTGCGGATCCGGGACGGTATCGGCGCCCGCATTGCCCTTTGGCTTCCACTGATTCGCTCCGGCAGGGCTCTTGGTCAACTCCCATTCATAGCGAAATAGATGGTCAAAGTACTGGTTGCTCCATTTTGTTGGCGTGGACGTCCAGATCACTTCCAGACCGCTGGTGATGGTGTCATTTCCCTTGCCGGTACCAAAATCGTTCCTCCAGCCAAGCCCTTGCTCCTCGAGGCCTGCCGCTTCCGGCTCTGGTCCCACATGGGTCGGAGGAGCCGCCCCGTGAGTCTTGCCAAACGTATGTCCACCCGCAATCAGTGCGACTGTCTCTTCATCGTCCATGGCCATGCGCGCGAATGTCTCACGAATATCGTGAGCAGCGGCGATAGGGTCTGGGTTGCCGTCCGGGCCCTCCGGGTTCACATAGATCAGGCCCATCTGCACCGCTGCGAGTGGATTCTCCAGGTTGCGTTCATTGGATCCACCGCTGGTACGATCTCTCTCCGTGCCGTGCAATTCTTCGTCGGCGACAATCACTCCTTCGTCGGGAGATTTTCCCTTGCCGTAGCGAATGTCGCCGCCCAGCCATGTGGTCTCGTTCCCCCAGTAAACGTCCTCGTCCGGCTCGTAAACATCTTTGCGTCCGCCACCGAAACCGAAAGTCTTAAATCCCATCGACTCCAATGCAACGTTGCCGGTCAGGACAATCAGATCGGCCCATGAAATTTTATTTCCGTACTTTTGCTTGATGGGCCACAGGAGTCGCCGAGCCTTATCGAGACTTACGTTGTCGGGCCAGCTATTGAGTGGTGCAAACCGTTGCTGTCCGGAGCCCGCTCCGCCCCGTCCATCGCCTATGCGGTAGGTCCCGGCGCTGTGCCACGCCATGCGAATGAACAACGGACCGTAGTGCCCAAAGTCCGCCGGCCACCAGTCCTGCGAGTCCGTCATCAACGCCAGCAGGTCTTTTTTTACCGCTGCCAGGTCGAGGCTCTTGAACGCCTCCGTGTAATTGAAATCCTTGTCCATGGGGTTGGACATAGAAGAGTGCTGGCGCAGGATTTTCAGGTTCAACCGGTTCGGCCACCACTCACGGTTCGACTTGCCTTCACCTGCAGCATGATGGAATGGGCACTTCGCTTCAGTTGCCATAAGATTTATCCTCTCCGTTGATCTGTCGCTGTTTGAGTTTCGCTGCTCGACCCTGCTCTCAGTTGAGGGCCCACACGGCGAACTTCATTTCCAAAGGCATCGGGCGCAACATCGCCGTTTCATCTGGGCTAAGAGACAGTACGAATCGGCCGTCGCTGAAATTTGTTGTCTGCAGGCTCACGCCTGGCATCGCTTCTAACACGTTGCTTCATTCCATTGGCCATGAATTCTCGAATGCACACCACAAATTCGGCGCAATATCATGGCGTTTGTCTTAATGCAGACAATGTAGCACCATGGAGATAGATAGGGCCAATAGATGCTCTGCATTCTTGGTATAGACATTACCTATGGAATTTCACCAGCTTAAATACGTATGTGCCATCGCCGAAACCGGCAGCTTCAGCCGCGCTGCCGAGCGCTGCCATGTCGCCCAGCCCTCGCTCTCGCAGCAGGTGCTGAAACTTGAACAGGATTTAGGAGCAAAGCTTTTCGACAGGCTCGGCCGCAGCGTCCGACTTACCGGAACACAGGGTGCGGTGCATGACGACCAGCTGCGCGACTTTTTGCCGCACGCTCGCTCCATCCTTCATCAAATGGAAGCTGCGCGCGCTGGCATCGAAAATCAAAGCACCGATCTTCGCGGCAGCGTGGCCGTGGGTGCAATTCCCACCGTTGCCCCCTATTTGATCCCGCACTATACCGCCGCCTTCGCCAAAAAATATCCCGACGCCAGGCTCCGCATCGTGGAAGAAACCACGCCCGTGCTGGTCGAAAGCCTACGCAATCTCTCCATCGACCTTGCCATCCTGGCACTGCCACTGCGTCACAAGGAATTTGAATTGTTCCCGCTTCGGACGGAGCCTCTCTTCGCCGTGCTGCCCGGCAATCATCCTCGCGCCGCGCAGAAATCCATATCCTTGAAAGAACTTCGCGGCGAGCCCTTCGTCATGTTGCGCGACGGCCATTGCTTTCGTGACCTCAGCTTGACTGCGTGCGCTCAAGCGCGCGTGACCCCGCGCATCGCCTTTGAGAGTGGTCAGTTCAGCAGCCTTCTGGGAATGGTGGCCGCCGGTGTCGGCGTGACTCTGGTACCGGAAATGGCCATTGATAAAAATGCGGACTGCCGCTACATCCGCATCGGCGACACCGGAGCCACCCGCACCATAGTAGCCGCGGTCTTGCGGGGCCGCAGTTTGAACCGCGTTCAGCAAGCATTTCTGACTAAGATTACCGACTAGACTTCTTATTCGTGCCTAGTAGGTAGCTCGGCCACCGCTCAAGTCGAAGACAGCGCCGGTCGTGTAAGAATTCTCTTCCGAAACCAGCCACGCCACCATCGAAGCGATTTCTTCCACTTTGACAAATCGTCCGCGTGGGATTTTCGACAGCATGTAATCGATATGCTCTTGCGTCATCTGCTCAAACAAGCGCGTCCGCGCAGCTGCCGGGGTAATGCAATTGACCGCAATGTTGTATTGCGCCAGTTCTTTTCCCAGGGATTTCGTCAGCGCAATGACACCGGCTTTCGACGCGCTATAGGCGGACGCATTCGGGTTTCCCTCTTTGCCTGCAATTGAGGCTAGATTCACGATGCGCCCGTAGTCTTGTTGCATCATCATCGGCACAATGGCCTTGCAACAATGGAAGACGCCGTTCAGGTTCACATCCATCACTTGCCGCCATGCATCCACCGGATATTCCCATAACTTTACGTTCGGTCCCGTGATCCCGGCGTTCGCAATCAGAATGTCAATCCTCCCGAGCGCCTGATGCGTCTCGGTGGCAGCAGATTCCACCGCCTTGGCATTCGCCCCATTGACCGTGCAGCAATGGACTTTATGTGTGTCGCTTAATTCTCTGGCGGTCGTACGGACAAGCGTCTCATCTGCGTCCCACAACGATACCTGCGCCCCCGAAGCCAGAAATCTCTCCGCAATGGCGCGTCCAATTCCCTGAGCCCCCCCGGTGATGACAGCGCAACGGCCTCGTAGATTAATCTCGTTCATCGTCTCTCCTGAACTTCCGCTGAAGCTTACTTGGCCGGACAGAAATTTCCCCCGCGAGCGAAATAATTCTCGGCTCAGAACTCGCTGAAATTATAAAGCTCGCACTCTGCTTTAGTGGGAGTCAGGCTCAACCATGTGCGCGGATACTTCCGTTCCAGAGCGCAGCTCGTCTGTGGCATGCAGTGCCACCGGATCTCCCGCTTCAACATTGCCAAAGATTTCCGTGGAGTCGCCCATCACGCCCCCGGTTTTCACGCTCACCGGCTCCGCCCTGCCGTCGCGAACCCGAATGACATAGCTTTGTTCCATGTTCCGCCCTACTGCCGACTGCGGGACGAAAAGTGTCGGCGCGGTGCGATGTACCGGCCATAGGATAGATGGGAACATTCCTGAGTGCAATTCCATCCCAGAATTCCACACATCCATTTCAACCGGCATGGTGCGGGTAGATACATCGATTGAATCCGCGAGCCGCGCCACCGTGCCATGAAAGGTGCGCCCGGGAAATGCCGGCACGGTGAAGTCGATGGTCTGCCCTTTCTGGATGCCCGCCACATAGGCTTCCGGCACCGCCACGACCAACCGTAAATGCGCAACCTGTTCAATGCGCATCATCGATGGCTGCGTTCCAGAACCTCCGCCCGGCCCCACCAGCGCCCCCGGATGGACGTTGCGTTTCGTCACGACACCATCGAACGGAGCCGTGATGCGCAAATAGCTTTCCATCTCTGCTGCCGAGCGCAGGCTGGCGCGCGCCGCATCGGCTGTATTGTGCAGCGCAACCACGCGGGCGCGATCGGCAGCGGCCGCCTTCTCCGCAACCTCAAGCTCTTCGTCGGAAATCACACCTGGAGTATGCGCAGCTTCTTTCAGACGCTCCCAGCTGCTTTCATCGGCGGCAAGTTTTGCTTCCGCGGCGATGCGCTGATTTTCCGCGCTCGAAACTTTAGCTTCCGCCTCCGATTTCTGCGCGACGATTTCCGGGGCAACCAAGATCGCCAGCAATTGGCCCTGCTTCACAGTCGACCCGCGATCGACGCCAATCCACTTTACGAATCCACTCACTTTAGGAAATATCCTGACCTCTTCGTAAGGCTGTAATTCTCCCGGCAGCGCGATGGTGATATTGAGTTTTCGGGAGACAATATTGACGCAATCGACGACGGTTGAAGCAGCGGGCTGCGCTGCGGTCGGGGCTGCGGAAGCTTTGCCGGAATTGGAATTGCATCCACAGATCGCAGATCCGATCGCGAGCACGGTCGTCGCCAGCAGAGGCCACGATCGATGTGCAGAAAAATATCGGGGCGGAACCGGAGTTGCAGAGGCTCTGATCAATTTCGTTCTCCTTCAATTTCATGGGAGGAATAGCGGCTGTGCGGGTCCGATACGTCCAGCGACGCCGAAGATCGCAACGCCCGCTCCTGCGCTAAGGAATATATCGCCGGCAAAATGAAAAGGGTGGCGAGCGTTGAAGCTGCCAGTCCGCCGATCACAGCACGCCCCAGCGGCGATGTTTGATGGCCACCTTCATTCAGCGCAAGCGCCATGGGTATCATCCCCGCGATCATCGCGATGCTGGTCATCAGGATGGGACGCAATCGGGTTCGGCCGCCAAAAATAGCGGCCTCAATGGATGATTCTTTCCCCTCGCGGCGATGCGATTCAGCGAAGGTCACCAGCAGGATTGAGTTCGCAACGGAAACCCCCAGCGCCATAATCGCTCCCATGAACGATTGCAGATTTAACGTGGTTCCCGTTACCAGTAGCATGACGATCACGCCGCAGACCACCGCCGGTGTGGTTGATACCGCGACCAACGCCAGTCGCAGGGATTGAAAATTTGCCGCAAGCAGCAGATAAATCGCGATCACCGCGAAAATCAGCCCCAGTGTGAGATAGTGCAGTGTTTGACGCATGGGGACGACTTGTCCGCGAACCTGCACCTCGACTCCGCGGGGAGGAGGACCAGCGCGCCGTATCGCCGCATCCACCTGATCCGCCGCTCGCCCTAGATCCTCGCCTTCGACGTTCGCAGTCAGCGAAATCATGCGCTGCATGTCGTAACGGTCGAATTCTCCAGTCACTTGCCCGTAAGAAAGCTGGGCCACGTCGCCAAGATTGGGATGGTTCGACGGTCCGCCGCTCATCAGCGAAATGCTCGAGAGGTCGTCCATCGACTTCATCTGATCCTGTGGCACTTCCACCTGCACCTGGTATCCCACGCCGGTTGCAGGATCCTGCCAGAAATTGCGGGATACAAATCGACTGGACCACGTCGCCGTCTCCACCGACCGGGCCACTTGGTCAACCGTTAGACCTAACTGCCCTGCCCGCTCCCGATCGATGTCGATATTGAGGCTGGGGTATTGCAGCGGCTGACCGTAATGCAGATCCCGCAGATGACCCATCTTCGCCATCTCGGTTCGAACCTTTTCGGCGTACTCGTGATCGGCGGAGAAATTGAATCCCTGAACGTCCACTTCGATCGGTGTCGGCGATCCGAAATCCATGATTTGATCGACAATGTCTCCCGATTCAAAAGTGAAAGCCGTGTCTGGAAATTTAAGCGGGAGTGCCCGACGCAATTGCTCCTGCAGCGCGCCAACCTTAATGTGAGAACTTTCTTTCAGCTGAATTCGAAGCACCGCTTCCTGCGGACCGCTCGTCCACAGATACACCAGGTTCACCGGATAGCTTGGCGCATAGGTCCCGACATACCCGATGCTGACCTCGACATTGCCCGGCCCGGCGAGTCGCTTGATCTCTTCCAGCGTTCCCAGTGTTGTCTGCTCCGTCACTTCAATGCGAGTGCCTGTGGGAGCACGCAAACGCAATTGAAACTGAGTTTCAGGTGTGTGAGGAAAAATCTCTCGACCGAGTTGCGGACCCAGCAGCAGAATCGTCGCCGCCGCAACCGCGAAGTAGGCACCCATCAAAAGTCCACGACGACCAATCAAGCGAGCGATAACGCGTTCATAGCGATCTCGGAAGTGATCAAATCGGCTGCGGCCGGAACTTTCCTCCTCATCCCGGTGCATGCTCTTGTTGAGCCATATGTAGAGAACCGGCACAAACGTGCTCGACAGCAGGTACGAGGCAATCATGGCGAACCCAACCGCCAGCGACAGCGGCACAAACAATGCGCGGGTTACGCCCACCATCAGGAACGATGGAATAAACACGGCCAGGATAGAGAGCATGGCCAGAAACCTCGGCACAATTGTCTGGCGCGTCGCCTCCAGTACAGCCAGCGGCACATTGTCGGTCAGCTGCAGGTTGCGATGAATATTTTCGATCTCAACCATGGCCTCGTCGACCAGGATGCCGACGGCCAGGGCAAGACCGCTCAGGGTCATGATGTTGATGGTCTGATTCGCCAGCCACAAGCAGACGACCGCTGCCACCAACGCAAATGGAATCGACGCGATGACGATGAACGAACTTCGCCACTCGCGTAGGAACAGGAACACCATCAATCCTGTCAGGAATGCGCCAATCGTGCCCTCCCAGATGAGTCCCGCCAGAGACCGCTTCACCCGGCCGGATTGGTCGAATTCATAGCTCACCTGCACGTCCGGTGGCAGCACATTGGCGAATCGGCTCATGCTGGACTTGACTTCGTTCACCACCGCCAGCGTGGAAGCATCGGCGCGTTTGGTAACCGGCAAGTACACCGTTCTGCGGCCGTTGACCAGTGCATAGCCCAGCGTGATGTCGCTGCCGTCTTCTACCCATCCGACATCGCGCACAAATACCGTTGGCCCGGCCCCGGTGCGCACCGGCAGATTCGCCAGCTCCTTGATGTTGGCTACGACACCGTTCATGGGCGTGATACGGTCGAGCTTTCCTGTGCGCACGTCACCCGCGGGAGCGATCACATTTCCGGAAAGAAGCGCCTTCACCACCTCGCCGGTCGACATCCGATAGCCGTTGAGTTTGTTCCGGTCCACGTGGATCACGATGGTTCGTGAACTCCCGCCGAACGTCGCCGGAGACGACACGCCCGGCAGGGTTGTGAACAATGGACGAACCCGGTTCAGAGCAAGATCCTGCAACTCATCCACACCATGGGTCTTGCTGGAAAATACGACGTAACCCACCGGAACGCTGCCTGCATCGAACCGCAAGACAAAGGGTGGAACTGTCCCCGCAGGCATGTAGGCATGGGCCCGCTCAATATACGCAACCGTCTGTGCCAGCGCCTGGTTCATATCGGTGCCGGGGATAAATGAAAGCTTCAGCAGCGCGAAATTCTCCACTGACTTCGACTCCACGCTTTCCAGCCCAGCAACGTACAGGAAGTTGGATTCGTAGTAGTAGGTCAAATAGCCTTCCATCTGCGCTGGACTCATACCGCCGTAAGGTTGCGCTACATAAATCACCGGCAGGTTCAGGTTCGGAAAGATATCGATCGGCATGCGTTGCACGGCAAGGATCGAGCAAAGCGCGACGGCAATGACCGCAATCAAAACCGCAATAGGGCGCCGCAGAGCGGCATGGACGAGCCACATACGTCAGTGCCCTCCTGCAGGCATGCTGTTCACGGTGTTGAGAAATGGAGTCAAATCGCCCTGTGCAGACGCCAGGCCTGCGAGCGCGCGCCAGATGCTTAGACGCGCCAGGGAATCATCCATTTCCGCCTGAACCAATAGGCTCTGTGCCGCGGCCACATCGACGATGGTTCCCAGTCCGGCATGAAATCTTGCCAGTGCCTGGGCCTCACTCTGCCGCGACGCCTCCAGTTCCGTAGGCGTATTCTGCGCGACTTGCCGCGCACCTGTCAGCTCTGCCATCGCTTGCTTCTGTTGACCTGTCAACACCTGCATGGTCTGGGCATAGACTGCTTCTTCACGGCGACGATTGGCGACCTCAATCTTCTTGCGTTCTCGAATTGGCACGATGCTGGTCAGATCCAGCGAAGCCGTGAGTCCAGCTTCCCAGTTGTAAATGTCAAAGCCCATTCCACTTGGCCACGGTTTCGTTTCTCCGGTGGATGTCTGTCCGCTTCCTCGCGCCGACAGCAGCCCTTCCGTCGTGAAATGTGGATAGAAGGCATGATTCAGGACGCTGATACGCGCGTTGGCTTCCTCAATTCTTCTTTCCTGCGTGATCGCAGCCGGATGATTGACCAATGGAGTCTCGGCCCAGGTCAGATCCGGTGGAACTTCCAGAAACGGACCGGGCTTGATCTGCACCGGTGTTCCCGCGAGCCCGAGAAGCGCAGCAAACGCGCCATTGTTCACTTGATTATCCCTCTGGGCGAGAAACAGCCTCGTTCTTGCGGCAGCTAATTCCGCCTCCGCACGCGACGCATCGGCGCCTGGGCGGAGATGCGCATCCACCAGTGCATGTACGGAGCGGGCGAAGACCTCTCTGCGGTTTACATCTGCCAGGCTGGCATTCACTCGCTGCTGTCCCGCCATCACCGCCAGGGAGGCCTCGGCCACCGCGGTCGCCACTCCTAACTTGGTCAGCTCGACCTGTTCTCCAACGCGACTCTCCGTCATCTGTGCGGAACGGACTTGCGAGCGTCGATACCCGAAATCGAAGGGCTCCCATGAAAGCAGCACCCCCGCCCCCGAGGTCCAGAAAGGTCGATACGCATGGGGAGTGACGCTTCCCTGTGTCCCGGTAAGGATGTTCGGGCTCTGTGGAAGCAATACGCCCAGCACACTTTCGCGCGAACCGCGATCCCCTTGCCACACGGTATCCAGCCGCGGAATGTAGCCCGTCCTGGCAAGTCCTACCCCGGCCTCGGAGGCGTTGTACTGCTCCATGGCGGCGCGCACCGATGGATAATTTGCGATCGCATAGTCCACCGCCTCCTGCACTGTAAATTGTCGTACGCCAGGCGCAACCGGCTGCTGTGCGCCAGCGGAAAACCATTGCCAACATACGAGTATGGCTGCGAGAGCAGAGAGCGGCTTTCTTCTCACGGTCAGCATGCGCTAAATACCCCTGGCTTTAGAGCTTTTCGTTAATATGTTTCGACGGATTCTGTCCGCCAACTCTTCCGCACATCTCATGCTTGCACACCACGCTCCTGACAGCAGGAGTAGCGGCAGATACGCATACGTCAAAATCATCGAGACAGATGTCTCCTACCTATAAATTGCCGAATTCCTTACACGGCTTGGGGAATAGAACGACCGCGATAGAATTGCGGCTCCAGTTACCCCGGGGTCACAATGCTTTCGGGCAAATCAGCAGAGTCTTAGGTCCGCTTAGGATCAGAGGAATGGTGGTGAGCGGCCAGGGGATCGCATGCCACGGAACGACAGTACATGTTCGTTCATGTCGTTCAGGTTCGCTACCTGGATCAGGAATGCGTAGTTGGTCACTGCAGGCGTCTTGACTGCGAACTTGCGATGGAAGCGACGATGCGGAGTGATGACAACATCCTCGGCTCGAGCTTGCAACTGGAGCGGAACGTCGAACTTCTTCAGGGGTGCACGCGAAGCTGTCGCTGGCGCCCATACGGTCCAGATCGAACTGCAGGGGGATGTCGCCGAGTGCGTTGATTGGAAACCTACTCCCGCGGCGAAGCACGGCGAGCCAAGCGCCAATATTGGAAACGCAAGGATCCAGAGAAGAAATTTCAAATTAGGTACACCGCTTCTCTGGACATTCATGAGCTATGATATCTCAGATTCGCGCCCAGCCATCGGCATTCGCCAGCCCCGGGAACCCCATTGGATACAGGGATCGTCCACCGCCAACTTGCGGAAGATCAACCCCGCGGAACCAATAAAAGAACGCACCGTTCGCGGATATACCCTCCGGATTTGGGATTCGTATCACCCAGCATGCTCACCGAGCCAACTTTTAGCATTCTGAGAATGCTTCGGCTCGATGTGAGCGCACTGGGCTGGTTCAGAAGCCACGGTTTCAGACCATTGATAGCACTTACAATCGTAAGATCATATGTTCCAAAGGAGAGGCGATGAATATGGGACCTTATAGATTTGCACAGCGGTGCCTGTTGGCTACCGCAGTTCTGGCTCTTGTGAGCCTGGGAAGTGCTTCTGCACAAAACAAGGCCATTGGTTTCACCAAGGGCAATCCATTCAGCGATGGATTTGTGGCTGGCAACACCCTGTATGTTGCGGGGCAGCAAGGTCCGGACTCCCATGGCAACGTGACCAGCACCGACATCACCACGCAAACCACCAATGCGATTGCGGCGGTGAAGAAGGTGGTGGAAGAGGCCGGCTTTAATATGACGGACCTGGTTTCTGTAACCGTCTATGTCGCCGATCTCAACGATGTGCCGAAAATGAACGAAGTATACAAGAAGCTGATGCCCGATCCGAAACCAGCGCGCGCTACGGTGCAGGTGGCCGGCTTGATTGGCGGGGCGAAGATCGAGATTGCGGCTGTCGCAGTCAAGCAGTAACAGTCGCGTTTCGATCGTCGAAATGATTGGGATGAGTCACGGTCGCGCGGTGCAGAAACGCGGCACCGTCTCGGCGATGCCGCGTGGATCGTTTCGCTGTCATCCAACGTGTCTCGTCGCTAGGCCCGTTGCTGGGTAACCTGCCCGAAGAAGCGAAGCAGGTTGCCACTCCAGAACTTGCCAATTCGCTCTTCTGAGTAGCCGCGGCGCAGCATGGCATCGGTGATCATGGGCAGGTCGCGAACGTCGCGCATGCCGCGCGCCAGGGTTGGACCGCCGTCGAAGTCCGACCCAAAGGCCACGTGATCTTCTCCGACCATTTGAATGGCTCTGTCCACAACTCCCACCCAGTCATCCACCGACATCTTCACGGAGTCCGGGACCACTGCGCCCGGCATTGGAAACTTCGGTGCCTCCAGTTTGTCGATTTCATAAATCGTCTTGCCCTTCACCTCTTCCGGAATGTTGGCGGTGTTCCAAAAGGTCTCATGTTTGTGCGCGGTGACCCAGGCATACTCTTTCGGGTAATTGAATTCGCTGCCGATCTGAAATCCAATGATGCCTCCCTTAGCCGCCATTTTTTTCAGCAGCCAATCCGGCATATTCCTGGGGATGTCGTTGACACTGCGGAGGCCGTGGTGCGTGGCAATGACGGGACCATCGCTGACATCGATTGCCTGAGAAATCGTTTCATCGGAGGAATGAGACACGTTAATCACCATGCCTAGTCGGTTCATTTCGCGAATGACATCGCGACCATGAGCGGTAAGTCCGGCCCATTTGGGTGGTGAGCAACAGGAATCTGCATAATTCTGGTCCCAGTTGTGCGCCGAGAGT
>JAZKAG010000179.1:725-1161 GCA_040389265.1 Acidobacteriota bacterium | reverse complement strand
GCACAGCAGCCACCTTGCCCTGAGCTCGGATGCGCTTGATGTCGTCGGCGTTCCGTGCAAGTTCCACCTGATCGTGGTTCATCTCCAACTGTTGCAGGGCGTGATCGATCCGTCGAAATGCCTGCTTGGTCTCAAATCGGCTGGGATAGTATTCCTCGGGAACGAATACCGACAGGAAGAAGGCGCCGACTCCTCCTTGCTTCGCACGCGGCAGATCCCACTGGCCCTGGGTGGTGCGAGTGCCCATGCTGCCGCCGTGGTAGAACTCCCGATCCAACGCATGCACGTGGCCGTCGAACACAAAGGTGCGTTTGTGCACCTGCCAGGCTCGCGCCGAAATATGGGGAGCCGTTTGATCCATTTGCAACAGGGACTCCGCCCACAGAGAGGGGCGCAGCGCAGCGGTAGCCAGCGCGGAATAGCCCAGGAATCGTCG
>JAZKAG010000179.1:0-715 GCA_040389265.1 Acidobacteriota bacterium | reverse complement strand
TATAGTGGCTCTGGTATCAGGTCGGGAATTTCTGACCCGATGCGAATTTGCCTTTGCAGTGGCCTTCGGGAAAGGGAATCGGTTGTTACGATGGCATTGCCACTCGTACGCCAAGGCCGCCGGATCGATAGCGGCTTCTCTCTATCTTTGACAGAAGGCATCTGCGGGCAGTATATAGGAGCATTCAACGATTCTCTCTGCTACACAGGCTCGCTACATGCCAACCCCCAATTAAAGGAACAGCGGATATGGAAAAGCAATCGAGGCGAGGCCTCCTGAAGAACGCGGCAAAAGCCGCGATGGCTGCGACGGGCGCCGTAATGATTTCTGAAGAAGCAATGGGCCTGACAGGAGCATCGACTGCGAAATCCTCCCGACACATCGAGAAGAGACTTCCGGCAGGGATTACGCCACCGAATCCACCGGTTCCGATATCGAACGTCGTGGAATTCGGCAATCTGCTCTTTTTTTCCAGCGTAGGTGATCATGCGCCAGGCACGATTGAGGAACATACAAAATTCGCGATCGATGCACTCGAAAAGAATTTGATTGCCGCAGGCTCCTCGCTGCAGAAGGTACTGAAGGTGAGCGTTTTTCTGAAGAACATCGAAGACTACGACAGAATGAACGTGATTTATAAAGCTTGCAACTGGGGTCCCGTTCCTCCGGCGCGCACAGTGATCGCTCCTGCCGGTATTCCCTACAATCCGCTGTT
>JAZKAG010000178.1:30830-34369 GCA_040389265.1 Acidobacteriota bacterium | reverse complement strand
CCAGGACAGCGATGGCGTGTTCATACTGCGCTCGCAATACCTGAAGATTGGTAGCATTCGATTGCGCGGTCTGCAGCGTGGCTTGCGCCTGGACCACCGAGATCTTATCGCCCACACCCGTCTCATACTGCGTCTGCGTCAACTGCAGCGCGTTCTTATCGGCTGCCACCGTCTCGGCGTACAGCTGGATCAGAGCGTCCTGCCCGCGAATCTCAAAGTAATATTCGGCAAGGGAAATCTGTTCTGTGAGCCGTTCATTTTCAAGATCGGCAGCACTCATCTGCGCGGCATATTGATAGCTTCGGACCTCGTTCCGGACCTTACCCCACAAATCCGGAGCCCAGGTTATGTCGAGCGGTAAAGAATAGATCGTGGACTTCTGCCCGGTGCTGGTGGCCACTCCACCATTTCCAGTTGTCGTGAATGCATTTCGAAGATTGGCGGAACTGCGCGATCGCCTCCACGATGGCCCAGTCGATACAGTGGGAAAATATTGCGAGCGTGCCTCGCGTATCAACGCTCGTGCTTCCATCAGGTTTTCAAAATATAGCTTAATGTTTTGGTTATTGATGTTGAGCTGCTCTTCCAATGCATTCAATTCAGGCTCGTGGAAGACTTCCCACCAATTTCCTCGTAGCAGGGCATCCTGCGGTTGCGCGACTGTCCAGGTTCCCGAGTTGGCGTTTTGCGACGCTTGCGCGGTCGGTGACTCTTTATAAGCCGTAGGCGCCTGTGTCACAGGTGCATGATACTTCGGACCCACCACGCACCCTGTCGTCGCGCAACAGGCGAAGGCCGCGGCCCAGGCGACCATCGAATTAAAGTTGCGCCGCGTCATGGCAGCGCGTCGTCGATCCCCTGCTGGATTGTTTGTGATGACGTTCTTCATAAGGTTTCTGCCTTCTCAATCACTCGGCTCAGGATAGAATCCGCGCCGACGGAATGCTGAATTCTGCTTCGTTCTATATGGCCTCGCCCATCGGAGCAGCCAAAGTGCCGTGATTTTTTCCCATCACCCGCAGCCGCAAACGATCCATGTAGAGATAAATCACCGGCGTGGTGTACAACGTCAAAGCCTGGCTGACGATCAAGCCACCGACAATCGTGATGCCAAGCGGACGGCGCAATTCTGAACCGGTACCGGTTCCAAATGCCAGTGGAAGCGCACCAAATAACGCAGCCATGGTAGTCATCAGAATGGGACGGAAGCGCAGCATACATGCTTCGAAGATGGCATCGGCGGTGCTCATGCCCTCGCGCTCCGCCACCAGCGCAAAGTCGATCATCATGATGGCGTTTTTCTTCACGATGCCGATCAGCAGCACAATCCCGATGATTGAAATCACGTTCAGATCAATCTTGAACAGCATAAGCGCCAGCATCGCACCCACACTGGCCGACGGCAGCGTCGAGATGATGGTCAGTGGGTGCACCAGGCTCTCATACAAAACGCCGAGGACAATGTATACCGCCAGCAACGCCGTGAGTACCAGGATGGGCTCCGTCTTTAGCGATTGCTGATAGGCCTGCACCGTTCCGGCAAAGAAGCCGCGCAGAGTGGAAGGCGTATTCAGGCGCTGCTGCATCTGGCTCACCAGCCGCGTCGCATCGCTTAAAGACATCCCTGGCGCCAAGTTGAATGAAACAGTGACCGATGGAAACAATCCCGTGTGATTCACCTGGAGAGGAGTGCTCCCGGCCCGGGCGGTTGCCACCGCATTCAGCGGACCGGTGCCACGGGAGTTGGCGGACGGATAAATGTAATTCAACCCTTCTGGAGATTGCCAGTATTGCGGCGCCACTTCCATCACCACGTGATACTGATTCAAGTCGGTGTAAATAATGGATACCTGGGACTGCCCGAATGCGTTGTACAAGCTTGAATCCAACGATTGCGATGTCAGGCCAAGCCGCGCCGCGGTCGCCCGATCGTACGTCACGTATTCTTCAAGTCCGCCATTTTGCTGATCGGTGTTCACATCCTGAAAGCCCGGGATCTTTCTCATGTTGGCCAGCAGAATGGGGCCCCACTTACTCAAATCCCGCACATTATCAGATTGCAGCGTGTATTGATAAAGCGCTGAACTCGATCTACCTCCGATGCGCAGGTCCTGCGATGCCTGAAGAAAAGCGGATGCCACGGGCAGCCGATTCAACTTCGGCCGCAGGCGACCGATGATTTGTGCGGCGCTGACCTTTCGCACATTCAGCGGCTTCAGGGCAATGTAAATGAATCCGCCATTGCCCGAGCCAACGTAAGCATTCACGTTGGCAACCGCCGGATCCGCCTTGATGACTCGCACCAGCTGCTTGATGGAATTGTTCATCACCGCGAAGGAAGCATCCTGTGGCCCCTGCACGCCGCCCACAAGCGCACCCGTATCCTGCTGAGGGAAAAATCCCTTGGGTATTTTCACGATCACCGCGACATTCAGCGCGATCACCAGCAACAGCACAATCAATGTCAAAAACGGATTGTCCAGGACCCAGGTCAGGGAATGGCGATACAGCGCCAATATCCCTTCGAAAAAGCGCTCGCTCGTCCGATATAAAGCGCCATGCTTTTCTCTTTTGTGCCCCTTCAGGATGTAGGCGCACATCATTGGGGTAGTGGTCAGTGAAATCACCATGGAGATGATGATCGCAGTGGAAAGCGTGACCGCAAATTCGCGGAACAGCCGGCCCACAATTCCGCCCATTAGCAGAATAGGAATAAAGACCGCGATCAATGACATGCTGATGGTAAAAATTGTGGAGCCTATTTCCCTGGAACCCTTTAACGCTGCTGCAAACGGCGTCATCCCCTGTTCCAGGTGGCGCGAGATATTTTCCATCACAACAATCGCGTCATCGACGACAAACCCGGTGGAAATCGTGAGCGCCATCAGTGAAAGATTGTCCAGGCTATAGCCAAACACCCACATCACCGCGAAGGTCCCAATCAGCGACACCGGCACAGCAACCGTAGGAATTAGGGTCGAGTGCCAGTTCCGCAGGAACACAAAGACAACCAGGATCACCAGCAGTACAGAGATAATCAGCGTCTGCTCCACGTTGTCGACAGAGGCGCGGATGGTAGTCGTCCGGTCGAGAACGATTGTGGCGTGAATGCCTTGCGGAAGTACCGACTGCAGAAAAGGAAGTTGATCGCGGATTGATTCGTTGGTCTGGATGATGTTGGCGCCCGGCTGGCGAAAGATGATCACTGTCACCGACGGAATGCCATTCAGATAGCCGGCGTTGCGAATGTCTTGAGGAGCGTCTGTGACCTGGGCCACCTCTGACAGGCGAACCGCCTGGTTGTTGTGATAGCCGATGATCAGCGGTTTGTATTCGGCGGCCTTCGAGATCTGATCATTATCCAGAATGTCAGCGGTCACCGAGCCGTCGGAGAGTTGACCCTTTGCCAGATCGGAATTCTGCAGGCTCAAGGCAGAGCGGACGTTATTCAAAGTGAGCCCGTAGCTGTTTAATTGCGCTGGATTCACATCGACCCGGACCGCCGGCAAGGAAGCGCCGCCCACCCGCACCTCGCCCAC
>JAZKAG010000178.1:0-30820 GCA_040389265.1 Acidobacteriota bacterium | reverse complement strand
ACCTTCCTCAAAAGGAGGTTCCCAGGAGATCTTGCCTCTCAAGCGGAGTTTCTCAGGTGCGAATACCATGGCCTCCAGTCCTATGCCAAGGATGTGGACTTCTCAAAGAAGCTTTCCTTCGCCGAAAACAAATGGAACGGGCACACAGCCCTGCCCATCGGTAGATTCGAAATGACTTCCTGCGAGAGCTTCTGCATCATCACCGTCGACGCGTCGTCATACATTGTTTCCGTGTCGTACTTCTTCGACGTAAGCCCCAGGATCATGATGGGAGCGTCCGCCGGGTTCGACTTAAACCAGGTAGGGTTCGAAGGCAGGTTCGCCGGCAGGTAGGTGCGGGCCGCGTTGATGGCTGCTTGTACGTCTCGCCCCGCGCCATCGATGTCGCGCTTCAAATCAAACTGCAGCACAACCGAGGTATTTCCCAACTGGCTGGACGAAGTCATCTCCGTGATGCCGGCGATGTGACCGAGTTGACGTTCCAGCGGCGTCGCCACTGAGGAGGCCATGATCTGAGCGCTTGCACCCGGCAGTCCGGCTCGAACCACGATGGTAGGAAAATCGATCTGCGGCAGGGGAGAAACCGGCAGCACCGTGAAGGCGATTGCTCCTGCAATGGCAATCGCGATGGTCAGAAGCGTCGTTGCGACCGGGCGCCGGATGAAGGGCTCAGAGATGTTCATGCCGGACCTGCCTGTGCCTCATTCTCGGCATTGCGCATTTTTCTGGAGTGCGCGAAATGCTGCGCCAAATTGTCGAAGAAAATGTAAATGACCGGAGTCGTATACAGCGTCAAAATCTGACTCAGCAGCAGTCCGCCAACCATCGCAATACCCAGCGGGCGTCGAATCTCCGATCCATAGCCGTGGCCAAAAGCTAACGGAATTCCAGCAAGTAGCGCCGCCATCGTGGTCATCATGATGGGACGGAATCGCAGCAGGCAGGCATCATAGATTGCGTCGGTCGCATTTTTTCCATGCTGGCGCTCGCCCTCCAGCGCGAAATCGACCATCATAATGCCGTTCTTTTTCACGATACCGATCAAGAGAATGATGCCGATAATCGCCACCACACTCAGGTTCTGCCGGAAGAGGATGAGCGCCAGCAGCGCGCCCACGCCGGCCGACGGCAAGGTAGAAAGAATTGTGATGGGATGGATGAAGCTCTCGTACAACACTCCCAGCACGATGTACACGGCCACCAGTGCTGCCAGAATCAGCAGCGCCTCGTTGGAAAGAGAACTTTCAAACGCCGCTGCAGTTCCTTGAAACGCGGCTTGCATCGTTGGCGGCATGTTCAGATTTTTCTGAACTTTTTCAATGGCCGTAATGGCGCTGCCCAGGGCTGCATTCGGCGCCAGGTTAAAGGTTGATCGAGAGTGCTTCCGTCGTTTTGACAAAATGACTGAACGCGCTTAACGGGACCGAGTTGCTGAGCGTGGTGGCGGTTGTCGTATTCGGTGAACTGTTTCCAGGTGTGGCGGTACTCTTCGCGGTAATCGCGTTGGTCGGCGGATTTAGAATTCCGGACGACGGAGTGTACAAGACGCCTGTGGTGGTCGCATTCGAACCCGCGGAGGCTGAGGCAGACGAGGCGTAGGAGGACGATGCGCCCGCTCCCGACGCGCCTGAGGACGCATTCGCCTGGATGTAAATTTTGTTCAGCTTCTGCGGATCTTTCTGGAACTGAGGCTGCGCTTCCATGATCACGTGATACTGATTCAGCTGCGTGTACATGGTGTTGATCTGCCGCTGGCCAAAATTGTCGTACAGAGTGTTGTCAATAGTCGCCGGAGCAATGCCCAGTCGGGAGGCCGTCACCCTGTCAATGGCCAGGCTTACCGCCAAGCCACCGGTCTGCTGGTCCGTGGCAACGTCTTCCAGTTGTGGCAGCTGATCCAGCTTTGCCACGAAGCGGTTGCTCCAAAGATTCAGCTCATCGACGTTTGGGTCCTCCAGCGTGTACTGATATTGCGTGCGGCTCACACGGTCATCGACCGTGATGTCTTGCACCGGTTGCATGTACAGCCGAATTCCTTCCACGTTTTGCAGCCTGCGGTTCAGCCGGCGAATCACGTCCGAGGCGCTCATACTGCGGTCCGATAGCGGTTTCAGATTGATCGACATGCGTCCGCTGTTCAATGTCGTATTGGTGCCATCGGCGCCGATAAAAGAAGACAGGCTTTCCACCGCGGGATCCTGCAGCACGACCTTCGCCAACTCCTGCTGCCTTTTCGCCATGGCGGCAAAGGATACACTTTGCGGAGCCTGCGAAATTCCCTGGATCACGCCGGTATCCTGCACCGGGAAAAATCCCTTGGGAATGATGATGTAAAGAAGGATGGTCAGTACCAGGGTTCCAACGGCCACAAGCAACGTCGCGCCCTGATACTCCAGAATGATTCTCAAGGTCCGTCCATAGAACGCGATCATGCGCTCAAAGACGCGCTCAGAGGCTTGATAAAAACGCCCCTGCTGGGACTCCGGAGTGTGACGCAGGATGCGGGAGCACATCATCGGCGTCAGCGTAAGGGAGACGGCTGCGGAAATGATGATGGTGACGGCCAGAGTGACCGCAAACTCACGGAATAATCGCCCGACGATCCCTCCCATAAAAAGTAAGGGAATCAACACCGCAATCAGCGATACGGTTAAAGAAAGAATGGTGAAGCCAATCTGCTCCGCGCCCTCCAGCGCCGCCTGCATGGGCGAATGGCCCTCCTCCAGAAATCGCGAAATATTTTCGATCATCACGATGGCGTCATCCACCACAAATCCAGTCGAGATGGTGAGCGCCATGAGAGACAGGTTGTCGAGGCTATAGCCAAGTCCATACATCGCCGCAAATGTACCCACAATCGATAGCGGCACCGCGACGCTTGGAATAATAGTCGCTGGCAAATTGCGCAGAAACAGAAAAATGACGAGCACCACCAAGACGATAGTCAGCATCAGCTCAAATTCGACGTCTGAGACAGAGGCTTTAATGCCCGTTGTTAAATCAGTTAGCGTGGCGACGTCGATTCCCGCCGGCAGCGTAGCTTTCAACTGCGGCATGAGCCGCGTGATGCTCTTGACCACGCTGATAGTATTTGCTCCCGGCTGGCGTTGGATATTCACAATCACCGCCGGGGTTTCATTCATCCACGCCGCCTGCTTGTTGTTTTCGACGCCGTTGACAACGTTCGCCACATCTCTCAGCAGCACCGGAGAGTTGTGGCGATAAGCAATGACAACATCCTGATAGTCGCCGCTGGTCACCAACTGATCGTTGGCGTCAATCTGGTAATCCTTCTTGGGTCCGTCGAAGTTGCCCTTGGCCGCATTGACGCTCGCCTGCGTCAATGCCGTGCGCACCGCTTCCACATCAATTCCGTAGGATTGCAACTGCGCTGGATTCAGCTGAATTCGTACCGCCGGCTTTTGACCGCCGCTGATGCTGACCAACCCCACTCCGTTCAACTGCGACAACTTTGGAACCAGGCGCGTATCCACCATGTCTTCCACCTGTGGCAGCGCCATGGTTTTCGAAGATACGGCCAGAGTAAGGACCGGAGCGTCCGCCGGATTTGTCTTGTTGTAAATTGGCGGCGCTGGCAGGTTCGATGGCAGATAGCTTTGCGCTCCGTTGATGGCCGACTGTACCTCTTCCTCGGCGATGTCCATCTCCAGGCTCAGGTTGAACTGCAGCACGATCACGGAAGTCGCGCCGGAACTGGTCGATGTCATCTGGCTCAGTCCCTGCATCTCGCCAAACTGCCTCTCCAACGGCGCGGTCACAGTCGTTGCCATCACATCCGGGCTGGCGCCCGGATAAAACGTGACCACCTGAATCGTCGGGTAGTCTACCTCAGGCAAAGCGGAAACCGGCAACTGCGTATAGCCGACAATGCCGACCAGCATAATCGCGGCCATCAGCAGCGAGGTCGCTACTGGCCGCAAAATAAAAGGGCGAGATGGGTTCACGGAGCACTGCTCCCGGTCGTGGTGGCCGGAAGCGGCGTCTTTGACAGCACGACCTTTGAATTATCCTGGAGCTTCTGAAAGCTGCTGTCGGCAATGACATCTCCAGGATTGACGCCCGTGACCTCGGTTTCTCCGGACTCGGATATACCTGGTTTCACGTTTTGCATGTGGGCGACGCCGTTGCGAATGACAAAGACATAGGAGACCTCGCCATTCTGCTGAATCGTGGAGCTGGGTACCAGGGTGACATCGTGCAGCGTGTTCACCAGCAATTTTGTATTGACAAACAAATTGGGAAATAGCACGTCATTCTTGTTTGGGAACAGGGCTCGCAGCTTCACCGTTCCAGTAGTCGTGTCGATCTGGTTATCGATGGTCTGCAACTTACCGGTGGCGATCTTCGCTTCGTTGCCGCGGTCGTACGCCGTCACGGGGAGAGTTTTTCCATGGCGCATCTGCGTCATCACCTGGCCTACGGTGTCTTCCGCGATGGTGAATACAATCGTGATCGGGTCGATCTGTGTGATCACCACCAGTGGATTGGTACTGTTTGCCTCCACCACATTTCCGGGATCGACCAGACGCAGACCCACTCGACCGGATATAGGCGCGGTCAGATGGCAGAAGGCAACCTGGACTTCGTCGTACTGCACCACTCCCTGGTCAACCTTGACGGTGCCTTCGTCCTGTAGCACTAATTTCTGCTGGTCTTCAAGAGTTTGCCGGGCGATCGCGTTGCGCGCCCAGGCAGCCTGGTACCTGGCCAGGTCCATCTTCGCTTGCGCCAGCAGGTTTGTATCTCGCTGCAACGCTCCCTGGGCCTGCAATAGTTGAGCCCGAAATGGGCGCGAATCAATGTCTATCAGGGGAGCACCGCGATGCACCATCTGGCCTTCGCGGTAATGCACCTCCGCAACCAAACCGGTCACCTGGCTGGTGATCGAGTCGGTATATACAGGGGTCACTGTTCCAATCGCGTTTAAGTAAACGCCGATATCCCCCTTTTTGGCTGTTGCTGTCGTCACCGTGACAGGACCCGTCATCGCCCGTCGGCCAGAGGTCGCTGTTGCGGTTTGTTGATGGTGCAGAATTGCCCAGAAAAGAACGCCAAACAGCAGCAAAATTAAGACCCAGATCAGAATGCGAACCGTATGTGAGCGACGAGATTCCGGCCTGGGAGGAGGCAATTGGTGATCCGGCGCAACGCGCGAAGCGGAAGCTTCTTGTGCCAAGTCGTCCTTTTCCATTTGAATAATGTTCGCTTTCCAGCGTTATTTTTATGTTCGCGACACGAATGTACAGGCAGCGCAGCTTCAAGTGTACGAAACTGTTTTGCGGCGATGGATGAATAGACGGAGTGGACGCCAAATAAGATTCAGCCTGGTCAACTTGGGGGGAAGGAAAATCGAGCCCGCATGGGATGCGCAGAGAGCCGTCTGCGATGGATCAGGAAGGGAAAAAAAAACGGCGAATTTTCCGCGGGAAGGATAGCCAATTCAGGGCTCAGAAACTTCCAGGGCGGCGAGATGGCCGCGCAAGCCCTGGAAGTATCCGTTCACAGGGTTACGCAGCGGCTTGAACATTGACCCGTTCAGAGATCTGAGTCAACAGCTTATCGGCATTCGACTCTTCCTTTTCGATCGACAGCAATACTCGAGAATCGTCGCTCAGGCCAAGTAGATCGGCCCAACGACGCAAGGTACCGTAGACCGCAATTTCATGGTGCTCCACTTGCTGTGCCGCACCGATCAAGGCTACGTTACGGATGGAAGGATCGGTGACATCTTTGATGGTGTCGGAGGCTTCCGTGGTAAGGCCATCAATCACCTTGCAGGTTTCGGTTTCGGTCTTGCCGACGTTTTTCTCCAGCAATTGCTGCAACTTCGCCACGTGGCCTCGGGTCTCTTCCAGGTGTGTGCGGAATGCCGAGGTCAATTCGGAGTCCGTGGACTTTTCGATCAGGTCAGGCAATGCCTTCGTAATCTTCTGTTCCATGTCCAGCGTCTTCTTCAAATTACTGATATAGAGGCTGCGGAGGTCTTCGATATTCGCTGACATCAATTTCATATGTGTTCCTTTCGAAGTTCATGTGGCTGGGGATTGTGTTTCAGGATGTGCTTATAGAGGACGCGGGGCGCCCGCGCCTTCTACCATTTTCTTGTCCTTGATAGGGTTGGATGCCTCGCGTCCATCGATGTTTTCCTGGGTCGCACTTCGATGTTGAGCGGACGCAATAATTGTTTACATTGCATCCTCCGCGTCGTAGCGGCAGGGTGTTAGATCACCCGCCGACGCTGAAAAGTATCGAAATGTTTTGGCGCCTCGCTATACTAAAGGTTCAGTAGCGATTGCCTATGGCCACACATTTGGATGAAATTCTGGCGGTTACACGACGCGATCTCGAGCGACGCAGGCAGTCCGCAAATCTGCTTGATTTGGAACGCCGTGCCGCCGCCCACACTCCGAGAGGATTCGCTGCGTCCTTGCGTCGTCAAGCGATCGAGCCACCCGCGATTATCGCGGAACTGAAAAAGGCATCTCCGTCGAAAGGACTCATTCGCGCTGATTTCCACGTTGCTCCCCTGGCCAGCGGCCTCGAACTAGCAGGAGCCGCCGCGCTTTCAATCCTGACGGAAGAGCACTTTTTTCAAGGCAGCCTGGCCAACTTGGAAGAGGCTTCCCGTGCCGTGACCATTCCGTGCCTGCGCAAAGACTTTATTGTGGACGAGTTTCAGATTCTCGAGGCGCGCGCTTCTTCGGCTGACGCGATTCTGCTGATTGCTGCCGGACTGGAGGATTCTGCCCTGAAGTACCTGACCAAGGCCGCACACGCACAACAACTCGACGTGTTATGCGAAGTTCACAACGCGGAGGAATTGGTGCGCGTCCTCGATCTTGGCTGCGATGCCATCGGCGTGAACAACCGTAATCTGCATACATTTGAAGTGCGACTGGAAACTTCCATCGAACTGGCCTCCAGCTTGCCCGCCGGGAGGGTCTGGGTCGCTGAAAGCGGGATTCACGCAGCTGCCCATATCGCGACCTTAAGAGCCGCCGGCTTCAACGCATTCTTGGTCGGCGAATCGCTGATGCGTCAACCCAATCCCGCTCAGGTATTGATGCGCCTTCTGTCCGTTCCTGTCCCGCCTGCCGAGGTTTCCGCGTAAGGCGGCCGCTATGTGGATAAAAATTTGCGGAATTACATCACTCGAAGATGCCAGAGCCGCGGTCGACGCCGAAGCAGATGCCGTCGGCTTCGTTTTTGCCGCCAGCCCACGTCGCATCACCCCAGAAGCTGGCCGCGAAATTACCCGGGCACTTCCTTTTAATCTAGAGAAGATCGGCGTCTTTGTCGGTTCTTCCCTGGATGAGATTGCCGCCACTTTCGAAACCGCGGGATTGACTGGAGTGCAACTCCATGGGGAGTATTCGCCGGACCACTTATTGCAGCTGCGCGCGCGTATGAAGAAAAAATTTCTTCCTGTGCGGGTGGTCTACGTCGTCCCCTACGATAGAGATGCCGCCATATTTGCGAGCCATTTACAATCGCTCGCCGGCCTTCCGGATAACGAGCAAGGGCCAAGCGTCATTCTCGTCGATACGCGTATTCCCGGTAAGGCGGGAGGAACCGGGATACCCTTTGATTGGGCCGCCGCACAGGGCGCGTTCCATAAGCACGCCGCAAATCTTCGCCTCATCGCTGCTGGGGGCCTGCATCCGGAGAACGTCCGCCAGGCTATCAAAACTATGCGCCCCTGGGGAGTGGATGTTTCCAGCGGCGTTGAAAGCGCTCCAGGCAGAAAAGATCATCGACGGGTGCAGCAGTTTATCCGTGTGTCTCGCGCAGCAGCAGTCGAGTTTGCAGAAGCGACTCAACGATAGAAGGATGGAATGGCAGAACAGAATCGAACACTAGACGCAACGCCTCGCGTGCATGACACTCCCGGCCGCTTCGACGCATACGGCGGTCGATACGTGCCGGAAACGCTGATGGCGGCATTGCAGGAACTCGAAGTCGCGTACGCCGACGCGCAGCGTGATCCGGCGTTTGCCAGCGAACTGGCCTACCTGCTGCATCATTATGCAGGTCGCCCGACTCCGCTCTACTATGCTTCGCGCCTGACCGACTCCCTGGGAGGCGCCAAGATTTATCTAAAGCGTGAAGACCTGCTGCACACCGGCGCGCACAAGATCAATAATTGCCTCGGTCAGGGATTGCTCGCCCGTCGTATGGGGAAGCGTCACATCATTGCGGAAACTGGCGCCGGCCAGCACGGCGTGGCCACTGCCACGGTCTGCGCGTTGTTCGGCATGGAATGCATCGTCTATATGGGGCAGGAGGACATGCGACGTCAGGAACTCAATGTCTACCGCATGCGCTTGCTGGGTGCCGAAGTGCGAAGCGTCAATGCCGGCTCCGCCACGCTGAAAGATGCCATTAACGAAGCCATGCGCGACTGGGTCGTGAACGTGCGCACGACGCATTATCTTCTGGGGAGCGTGCTTGGCGCCCATCCCTATCCCACCATGGTTCGCGATTTTCAACGAGTCATCAGCAACGAGGCGCGTCGCCAGATACTCGAAGCCGAAGGCCGCTTGCCCAATGCCGTCGTGGCCTGCGTTGGCGGCGGCTCCAACGCCATTGGCGCGTTCTACGAATTCATCGCCGACAAAAACGTGCGCTTGATCGGCGTGGAAGCCGGCGGTCGCGGTCCCGAGCTTGGCGAGCATGCGGCGCGGTTCCAGGGCGGCGTCCCGGGCGTCTTGCAGGGCACTTTCTCCTATGTGCTGCAAGATGATGCTGGTCAGATTTCTAACACCCATTCCGTTTCCGCAGGCCTCGATTATGCATCGGTCGGTCCGGAACATGCCGCGCTGCACGATTCCGGTCGCGCCGAATACGTTTCTGCCTCAGACGAATCCGCCCTGCAGGCCACCGTGAAACTTGCCCGCATGGAAGGAATTCTGCCTGCGCTGGAAAGCGCTCACGCAGTAGCAGAGGCGATACGAATCGCACCTTCTATGAACCGCAATGATATTTTGCTGATCAACGTTTCAGGTCGCGGCGATAAGGATATGGGTATCCTGGCGCGCGAACTGATGCTGCAGGGAGCCTAATCGATGGCCATCCAATTTCATAATCATCCCGGCCTCGTTATCTATCTCACCATCGGCGATCCCGATCTGGAAACCAGCAAAAAAATTGCGCTTGCCGCCATCGATGCCGGTGCCGATGTGTTGGAACTGGGTGTCCCCTTCAGCGATCCGCTGGCCGATGGCCCTGTCATCCAGCGCGCCAGTGAGCGTGCGGTCCGCAATGGAACACGCATGGAAGATGCTTTAGCTCTTGCCGGTTCCCTGCGCCAGCAGCGGCCGTCTGTCGGGCTGGTTATCTTTTCCTACCTGAATCCCATCTTGCGGATGGGCATGGAGTCATTTGCCGCTGCGGCGGAAAAAGCTGGTGTGGATGCGGTGCTGGTGACTGACTTGATCGCAGAGGAGTCTGCGGAATATCGCGCCGCTCTGAAAAAACATCATTTGCAGCCGATTTTTCTTGCTGCGCCTACCAGCCCAGATGCGCGGCTGGCTCGTATTGCGGAACTTTCTGAAGGATTTATCTACGCCATTTCTCGGGTCGGCATCACTGGAACACAGCAGCAGGTTGCCGGAGACGCGCGCGGGCTTGTCACACGATTGCGCCGCTATACAAAATTGCCCATCGCTTTGGGCTTCGGAATTTCGAATGCCTCGCACGTGGCTGTTGTTGCCGAATATGCCGATGCCGCCGTCGTGGGCAGCGCCATCGTCGGCCTCATTGAACAATCGGGCGCCGACGAAGCGCCCGCAGCCGTGGGTAAATTTATTGCCGGATTGCGCGCGCCGATTCCCACTGAAAGTTCAGTTTCCTGAAAAAATGTTCGCAGTCAATTAGGATGGACTTCATTATCTTTTTTCAGGCAGCCAACTTCACCGAGCCTAAGCAAGCCACTCCGTGAATCTGTCTTGAGGGTGCTACATGGATATTGCAGATTGGCGTCAGAAGATCGATGAGCTCGACCGCCAGATCGTAAAACTGATCAGCGACCGTGCCTCGGCGGCGCAGGCCATCGGTCGTCTGAAGCGCGCAACCGAATTGCCGATTTACGAGCCAACGCGAGAAATGACAATTTTTGAGAATGTCCGTAAGAACAATCCCGGTCCGCTGCCGGATATGGAGCTGACTCATATCTACGAGCGCATCATCGACGTGATGCGGACCTTGCAAAAAGATGAATTGGCAGCAGCCCTGGCGGACGATCCACTGAAAGACAGCAAAGTAAAAAATACGACGAAACGAGAATTGAAATGATTGTCGCTATGTTGCATACCGCCACCGAGGAAGAAATCCAGCATGTGCTGGCCCGGATGGTCGAAATTGGTTTTAATGTTCATCGCACCACCGGTACGCAGCAAACTGTTTTGGCGGGTGTCGGCCAGCCGGCCAGCTTCGATGTGCAGGATTTTCAGGTAATGGCTGGGGTCGCCGAAGCCCACCGCATCACCTCGCCGTATAAACTCGCCGGCCGAGGCTTCCGGCCCTCGGGCACCGTCATTCGCTTTCCCAACGGAGTCACTGTTGGCGGCGAAGAGGTCATGGTGATGGCCGGTCCCTGCTCAGTTGAATCGCGCGAGCAGATGTTCGCCATCGCGCGCCAGGTGGGCGATGCCGGCGCAAAATTCCTTCGGGGTGGGGCATTCAAGCCGCGTAGCTCGCCGTACTCCTTTCAGGGGATGGGACTGGATGGTCTGCGGCTGCTGCGCGAAGTTGGCGATTCCACTGGCTTGCTGATCGTCAGCGAAGTCATGGAGATTTCTCAGATTGAATTGATGCTGCCCTATGTCGATGTGCTCCAGGTCGGCGCCCGCAATATGCAGAACTTCAACTTGCTGCGCGAACTCGGTCTCGTTCGCAAACCTGTTCTGCTGAAGCGCGGCATCGCCGCAACCATTGAAGAACTGCTGCTCTCCGCTGAATATATTTTGTCGGGCGGGAATTACGACGTGATGCTCTGCGAGCGCGGCATTCGTACGTTCGAAACGTATACCCGCAACACCATGGATATTTCTGCTCTACCCGTATTGAAGCATCTCTCGCATCTGCCCGTGCTGGGCGATCCCTCCCACGGTACCGGTCGTCGCGATATGGTTCCGGCTATGGCGCGCGCATCCGTCGCCGCCGGTTGCGATGGTCTTCTGATGGAGGTGCATCCCAATCCGGACAAGGCTGTTTCCGACGGCGCGCAATCTCTGTTTCCGCAACAGTTTGAAAAATTGATGGACGAGTTGCGCATCATCGCCACTGCGGTCGGGCGCAACATTGGCCCGCGCGCCCACGAAGCTGCGCTGCACGCAGAAGTGTGAACCAACCGTGGCCGAATCCATCCAAAGCATTACCATCCTCGGCACCGGCCTTATCGGATCGTCCGTAGGGCTGGCGCTTCGTGCCAATGGATTCGCCGGCAGCATTCTTGGATGGGATCGCTCCCATGAAGAAGCTGAGACCGCCCGCGACAAGGGTGCGATCGATTCCGTGGCTTCCGATCCACTGGCCGTCGCACGCGAAACGGATTGCGTTCTGCTGGCCACGCCGGTCTTCGGCATTTTGGAATGGCTGGAAAAATTAGCGCCCATTCTCCACCACGATCAATTGGTCACCGACGTCGGCAGCACCAAGAAAAAAATTTGTGCGCTCGCCGATGAAGCTTTTTCCTCGCCCGGCGCCGCCACATTTCTTCCCGGCCACCCCATGGCGGGCAAAGAAGTCTTTGGAGCGGCCAACGCCGACCCCAACTTGTTTCAAGGTGCAGTCTGGCTGTTCACCTCTGCTGGAAAAAAAGACGAGCCGGAGGAGAATCTGACCCCAGGTCAGCAGCGCGCCGAGAAGTGGCGCCATTGGGTCGCTCGCATGGGTTGCCGCATGTTGGATCCCGATCCCATCCGCCACGATGAACTCTGCGCCTGGGCCAGCCATCTACCGCAGATGCTGGGCACCGCGCTGGCCGCGCTCCTCGAAGATACTTTTCCGGAGGAGGGCCAGAAGAAGGGAAATTTCGAGAGCGCATCCGCCCAACTGCGCGCCATCGGCGGCCGCGCCATGCATGAGATGACACGCCTCGGCGGTAGCCCCTACTCCATGTGGCGCGATATCGCCCAGACCAACGACGAATCCATCGCCGCCGCGTTGCTTGGGCTCGAACAGCGCCTCGCCTCCATCCGAGAAAACCTCAAGCAGCCCCAACTCCGCGAAGAATTCCTCCGCGCCAATCAATTCCGCTCCAGGTTTTAACGGGATTCGCCGTGCCAATTTCCTTAAGGCGTCCCCGAACGTAGTAAGTGGAAGTCGATATTTAGACGTTGCTGGGCCTGACCAAGGTCAATGACAACAGCTTTGTCTCTTGACGTGACGCCGGGGTAATACAGGTCAGGAGAACCTTCCGACTCCGGGCGAACGTCGAGTCCGACAAGATAACGACCTGGCCATAACCCATGAAACTCGTAATACCCGTTGCCGTCAGTAAGCACGGACGCGAACTGTTCGTCTGGATTAGATTTTGGAACGACCACGACCTGCTCGTTCTTCACTAGCTTTCCGTCAGCCGTCCGAACATAGCCCGAAATCCTGCCGTCTGGTGTCAGTTCAAACCCAACCTCGCTGCAACCTCGCCGACTAACTGCGATCGTGCCCGATTCCGCCCATAGTCCTCGTACAGTGTTCGCTGATAGGTCATAGGAACCTTCGGGTAACGGTCTAAATTCGAAATCCCCATCCTTGTTAGCCGATGTGGTGTATCGAATGCCATCTGCCATTCGCTTCGCGATGATCTCGTGACCAGGGACAGGAACATTCTCTTCTGCTGTTGCTGTCCGAACTACGCGAGTTACGCTCCCTTTAACGATGCCGGTATCTGTCATCGTCATAAGTTGACGCAAAAGTGCAACCTCTTTCTGCGCTTCTTTTTCAGGCGCGCTTGGTTCTCCATAGACCAGCATGAGTGCGTGGCTCTTTTCATCGCGTTGCAGATAAAAGAGCCAATCGGCGCCGACCTTCATTTCTGGAAAGCAAGCTCCTTGAACGGTGGTGACCATCAATGTACTGGCGGGTTTGCCCAGAAAGACCTCGTCCGGCTTCAGTTGGAGTCGCATCTCGGTCTCGGATATTTCGGCGACAGAGAGTATTGACCCAACGAAAATATCCTCATAGCCGCCTTCAAGTCCGCATTCCATTGCGAAGCCCCTCAATCCGCTTCGCATGCAAGTAATTTGTTTGCCGTGGTGCTCGTGTTGTTCAAAGATTTGTGCTGAGTTTTCGAGTGCATTTGAGGCAAACAAAAATATCGAAACTAGAATTAAGATCGCCCGTTTTGTCGGCGGCATCATGACAATGCGAATTATAGCGTCAGGCAAATTTCGCCCAACCCGCATCTCCTAATTGCATAATTCACAGCCCTTCGCGTACAACGGCAACATGGATGTTTTGACTGCAGCCGAAATGCGCCAGTGCGATGAACCGACCATCGAGAAGTTTGGCGTGATGGTGCAACCGCTATTGTGATTGGTTCATGCTGGTTTTTACGATGGACGCCTTATGTTCCTTGTGGTCCTCGTCGAAAATGTAGAGTTTGCGGCCATCAATCGCATATTTCACCTCCGCGCCAACCGTTACATTTGCCGGCTTTGACCATGGGAAGAGCAGCTTTTCGCGCGCGATATAGGTCTTCTCCGGGCCCTGGATCGTGTAGACCTCGTAGGTATCGACATTGTCATTTGTGGTTGCGACGGTGTTCTCTGAATAGTGAGTTTTGCCATTTTTTTTCTTCGCTTCAGAATTCGTGTTGTAGGTTGTGGTGCTTCCCTCATGGATCTTCTGCTGCTCCGTGTCGAGCAGCTTGCCGCTTTGCCACTGGCGAGCGGCGCTAAATGCCATTGTGCTGCCAAGGAGAATGGCGATGAATAATCCGGTCTTGCTACCTATGTGCCTCAAATTGACCTCCATTGCAAATTGTCTGAATTGAATCTCGAAGATGTACTCACGCGCCAACTCTCCCAAAAATGCACTGCCTTCACGATTTTATTCCGATAGGAGCAGAGGGCCACCGTTTTTTGTTAGCGAGCGTCAGCACAGGCCGGACGCCGATTCTAGGCAGCGAGAGCCGGATGGATGATCCACTAGGGCGAACACACCGAAAGTTGGCGCTCTCACACTGCGATTGCACAATTCACGGCCCTTCGCGTACAACGGCAACATGGATGTTTTGACCGCAGCCGAAATGCGCCAGTGCGACGAACGCACCGTCGAGAGCACGGGTGTTTCCTGGCTGGAGCTGATGGAGTCAGCCGGTTCGCGCGTCGCCGAGTTCGTCGCCCTGCAGTTTCCCGCGTCGCCGCGAATCCTCGTGCTTTGCGGCAAGGGCAATAACGGTGGCGATGGCTTGGTGGCGGCGCGCCACCTGGACGCTGCCGGCAAGCAGGTGCGCCTCCTCCTGCTGTCGCCCTTCGAACAACTCAGCGACGAAGCACGGGGGATGTTTGAGAAGCTGCCGCAGGCATTAAAAAAATTCAGTATTCTGCTGGCAACTGAAGGAGACCTGCATCGCGCTCCAATCGAGGACTGTCTCCGTGATACAGATTTAGTCCTGGATGCGATCCTCGGCACCGGATTTCATCCGCCTTTGCGCGGAGTTGCTGCCGCACTCAAGACGAAGCTCGCCGGCCATCCAGCTCCGGTAGTTTCAGTCGATCTTCCTACCGGATGGGATGCCGACTCGACTGCAATGTCTGCGCCCGATGCATTCCGCTCCGACGCCGTCATCACCTTTACCGCGCCCAAGCTGGCGCACGTTTTCGCCGCGTTAACGCGCGGTCCCGTGGCAGTCGCGCAGATTGGTTCACCGGCAGATCTCGCTCTGTCCGGTACCGGCCTGCACTGGTCTGGAACATCGAAAAATATCATCGAGCAATCACGCGCCCTCGACTCTAACAAAGGTCGCTTCGGTCACGTGCTCGTCGTTGGCGGTTCACCAGGTAAAGGTGGAGCGGCGGCCATGGCTTCCCTGGCAGCCATGCGCGCCGGCGCAGGCCTCACAACCGCGGCCATCCCTCGCGGCATTGCATCCATCGTTGCCGGCTTTGCGCCGGAGCTGATGACGATTTTGCTAGACGATGCCGCCAGCGGCGGGATCTCTATCGACAATCTCGACCCGGCAAAGATGGAGAAATTGCTGAAGGGAATGTCGACGCTGGCCATCGGCCCTGGTTTAGGCCGCGAGCCGGAAACAGCCGAGTTTGTTCGCGAACTGGTGCTGCATTCCACTCTCCCAACCGTGCTCGATGCCGACGGACTGAATGCCTTCGAAGGCCGTACTCATCTCCTCGATGAATCGAAGGGCCCTTTAATCCTCACACCGCATCCCGGCGAGATGGCACGCCTGCTGGGCTGCACTATCGCCGAGGTCGAACGCAATCGCATTGACACCGCGCGCAGCTTCGCGACCAAACATCACGTGACCCTGGTGCTGAAAGGTTGGCGCACCCTGGTGGCTCATCCCGATGGCAGCATTGCCGTCAACACCAGTGGCAATCCGGCCATGGCCAAAGGCGGCAGCGGTGATATTCTCACCGGCATGGTGGCTGCCCTGGTCGCGCAATTTCCAAAAAGCATCCAACAAGCCGTGGAGTGTGCGGTGTGGCTGCACGGTGCTTCGGCGGACCTGTTCGTGCGCGAACGAGATGAACACACCATGCTGGCGACGGAGATGTTGCAGCATCTGTCGCAGGCCATTCAAAAGCCCGTCGAGCGCGACAACTTTACCTGGCTTCAAGAGGGACAGCCGTGAGCGAGCTCAAGTCCGAAAGCGAAAATGTTCGCGTTTTCACGACTCACTCCGCCGAGGAGACCATTGCGGTCGGGCGCGAGCTGGCTAGGTTTCTCGACCCGCCCAAAGTGATGCTGCTCCGTGGCGATTTAGGCGCCGGCAAAACCACGCTGGTGAAGGGAATTGCCGCCGCCATGGGAGCGGCCGAGCCGGAAGAGGTTACCAGCCCCACGTTCACATTGATCCACGAATACGCGGGTCGCAGCGTCGAGCACGCCAATCTGGGGGAGTCGATTCTGCTCTATCACCTCGATCTGTATCGGATCGAAAATCAGCGCCAGTTGGATACGCTGGGCATGGAAGAACTGATGACGCCGCAGAGCGTGCTGTTGATTGAGTGGGGAGAAAAATTTCCTTCCGTCACCACGCGGAGTGACGGCGAGATCGTCATCGAAACCCTACACGGCGACGAACGGAAGATTACTCTCGTTCTTCGGTCCTGAATCCTGCTTCCAAAATCCGCTAGTGGGCCAGTTTGATTTTCGGCAATGATCTCCGATCAGCGTCACCACGAAAGCGATACATGCGCCGCCGATCTGAATAATTAGGTTTCGTCTATCAAGTATTCGATTGCCCAAGAGAGAAAAGAATATCCTTGAATGAATTAGGTAAAGGCCAAACGAGACTAAGGGATATGAATACCATTGGGCACGAGGCAAAAACTGAGCAGCGAGTAGCGTCGTCAGTAGATAGCCAGTCAGCGCAAATTCAATAAGCACCATCGCACTTATACCGAAAACGAGCCCTATATATCCGTGGGAATAATGTCCGTGATCCGGACCATATTGGATCAGTGCTAGAATTGCCATCCAGGCCGTCGTCCCGATGGACTCGCAAAGCATTTCAAAAACCCAGACGACGGAACTGCGTAGTTTACTCATTGTGGCTACCGCCAATGCTCTCAAGCCTCTGGCTACGTTACAAGCTCTTCAATCGTCACATATGATGAAACCGGTCCCACTCCTTAAAATCCCATAATGCTGTAGCCGCTGTCGACGTGGATCACTTCGCCGGTGATCCCCGAGGCTAGGTCCGAAGCCAGAAACACAGCCGTGCCCCCGACCTCCGACTGCTCCGTGTTGCGATGTAATGGAGCACGGTCCGCATGATACTTCAGCATGTCGCCCAGGTTGCCAATGCCGCGCGCCGCCAGGGTTTTGATCGGGCCGGCGGAGATCGCATTGACTCGAATATTCTGCTTTCCCAGGTCGCTCGCAAGATACCGAACCGTCGCCTCCAGAGCCGCCTTGGCGACGCCCATCACCTTGTAATGTGGCACCACTTTTTCCGCGCCGTAGTAGGTCATGGTCATAATGCTGCCGCCTTCTGTCATCAATGGTGCAGCCGCGCGCGATAAAGCGATTAGAGAGTAGACGCTGACATCATGCGCGATGCGAAATCCTTCTCGCGTGGTCTGAAGAAAGTCATTCTTCAGGTCTTCCGCGGGCGCAAACGCCACCGAGTGGACCAGGATGTGCAGCTTGCCATGGCGCTGCTTCATGCCTTCAAACACGGTCGCAATTTCGGCATCGTTCGACACATCGCACTGCACCGCTTCAGCGCCCGGAAGCTCCGCCAACAGCCCTTCGGCTTCCTGCCGCATGCGCTCGTTCTGATAGCCGATGATCAGCTTGCATCCAGATTCGTGCAGCTTTTGTGCGATGGCCCAGGCGATCGAGCGCTTGTTCGCCAGACCGAAAACCACCGCGATGCGACCGTTCAGTTGCAACATGCTTCCTCCGTGATTGCTTGTTAGGTCGCCGAAGCGACTGCCTTACGCAGAATATCAGTCTCCAAGAATTCAACCGCCGAGATCGATCAACTGGACCTTATCAATAGGCCTGCCAAGGAATCGGCTGCCCAGGGTGCGAAATTTCTCGACGGAATCCGTGGCGAAAAAGTGACAGACGGGAAGAGTCGCGTCGGAAATATTTGCCGTGCTCGCAGTGGAAGGCTTCAAACTCTGTAGCTCCCCGCATACCCGCTGCGCGGTACTCTCCGCCGAATCAAGAATCGTGAAATCCTTCGGCAACGTTTCTCGCAACAGGTCTCGCAGCAGCGGATAGTGCGTGCACCCCAGCAGAACCGTGTCGAGCGCCATTCCTGCCGCTCTTGCGTCGGTCTGCGCCTGCTCCAGATAAATCCGCAGCACCTCGCGCGTGACAGGCGAGTCGATCCATCCCTCTTCGATCAGTGGCACCAAGAGGGGACAGGCCTTTTCGATACTCCGCAATCCATGGGCGGTACAGGCGCGCGCATAGGCGTGGCTATCGACTGTAGCCTGGGTAGCCAGCACCAGCACGTCGCGAGATTTGCTGGCAGACGCGGCACTATCGGCCCCCGTCTCGATAACTCCCAGCACCGGGACTTTCGCCGCCGACCTGATTGCATCGAGCGCCAATGCGCTGGCGGTATTACACGCAATCACCAGGTAATCTGCCCCGTAGGACTCCAACAATTGCGCGCTTTCCACCGCGTAACGAGCCACCGTCGCCTGCGATTTCGAGCCGTATGGCAGTCGCGCCGTATCCCCAAGATAGAAAAATTCCGCCGACGGAATTTGCGGAAGTAACGCGCGCAACACCGTCAACCCACCAAATCCAGAATCGAAGACGCCAATGCGAACCTTGTCTGTCGCCGTCATCTCTGGTTCTCCGCCGGTCGTTTCAGTGCCAACTCTGCACCCAGCGATCCGGAGGCATCCGACCCCGTCGCTCCCGAGACATCGGTCGCAGCCGGAACATCGTTCGCCGTCAGATACGTTCGGCTCAGATCCGCATGGCCCGCGAGCGTTTCTTTCTCATGTCCATCCACCAGAAATCTGACCTGCGCAATCTGCGGAAAATTTGCGTGCAGCGTTCCCAGGATGGAAAGCAGCGTCAGGTTCTCCACCAGGATGCCCGACGGATGATGGTCGACAAAACTTCCACTCAGGTTGACGACAGCCATTTGTTGCGGATGGGCTGCATTCGACTCCGGAACCGGCAAGAGAAATACGTCGTCCACAGCGACAACTGGCGCCATCGGATGCGGAGAGTCAGCCTTGGCATACTCCGCGAACAAGTCGTTTAGCAGCGTTCGCGCACGGGTGGTGATCTCAGCCGGCAAGGCTAGCTGCTGCTCAACGGGAGCCAGCGATCCATCCTCATCATTGGCGAATAACAATGTCACTGGCACAGGCGCTGCTTCTACCGGTACCGGCATCGGCGCGGAATCGGGGATCGCTGCCAGCCGATCCTGCGCCCGGGCTCGCAGGCGAATCAAGTAAGCCGCCATCAGCACAGAGCTGAGCAGCAGCACCCACAAGATTACTTTCTGATAGCGCGAGATCAAGGCTGCTGCCTCCAATCACTGCGCCATTCCACCAGCGCGGCATCCAGTGCGTCGACCAACTTTTGCTGATACCCGGGATCACTCAACGGCGTTTTTTCATCCAGCGGAGCGACCTCAATGTCGATTGCGGGGCACGCCATGCTGTCCAGCGGCAAGATCGAAGTTCGTGCGATCAGGACTGGGATGTGCTGCTGCGTCAATGCCGCATCCACGTCCGACTCCAGGCGCAAGCTCGACGTTTCGTAGGCTGCCTGGGCTGATTGCCAGGGGAGGAATGCGCGTCGCGGATTTGATTCCGTCGCCGGCGGCAGAGAAGAAGTAAAGAGGTGTACGCCGTTTCCCGTCGAGGTCGCATGTAGCGAAATGCAGGCGGATGCGTGGGAGTGATTCGCTGTCGTCGCGCGCGTATCGCTGTCCAGCGTCACATCCGCAGTACGCGTCAAAAGTGTGTGAATTCCACGTCCATTCAGAGCTGTCCGCAACTGCGTGGCAAGCGTCAACGTATATGTTTTTTCCGGAGTTGCCGGGTCAAGCCTGGCTCCCGTATCTGCGCCCCCGTGGGCCGGATTCAGCAGCACCAGGTAGCGCAACTCCGTCGGCTTCGGCGGTGTGGCTGCCGGAATGCTGGACTGTGCCGGCGTGGGTTGCGCGACCGCTGGCGGTTGCGATGTTGTTGCATGAGGGGGAGCAGCGGGCTGGCTATTTGTCTGCTGCGCGCCGGCTGTCCATAGGCAGCAGAGACTACTCATTCCGATCAGCAGCAAACTCGACGGCGTCGCCCATCGAACTCCGCGAGTGGTCACCGCTTTGGGTGCCTGCCGTCTTGTCGTCGTCGTCTCTCGCGTGCTAATCCAACGCATAGATGGTCAGACCGCTCAATAGTTTTGGATAAAAGTCGGTCGACTTCTGCGGCATCACATCGCCTGCGAATGCCACTTCCCGCAGCTGATCCAGCGTCACGGGATTCATCAGGAATGCAACGTCGGCATCTCCCGCGCGGACTTGCTGCATGGCATCGCTGGCTTCGCGCACATAGCGCAGATTCGTTTGGTCCAGCACCGCCTGCGCGGAAATTCCAAGTACATGCTCCAGCACGATGGAGTGCAATTGCACCACGTCCAGGCGTCTCTGTCGTTCCGGCTGATCGGTCAAGCGCGCGTCCATCGCCGCCTTCTTTGCCGTCAGCAAATGATTGCCTGTACGAGTCACGGCCACAAAGCTGGTACCGCTCTTGCCCGCTTCCACCAACTCACGCAGAACTTCAGGCACATCCAGGGTGGGCGACAGCGGACGAACTTCGAAGTACTCTGCAGCCCGCTTCAGGAACTTCTCTGCATCGAAGTCCTTTAGTCCGTGTACCACCCGATGCGTGGGTAAAATGGTTAGTCCTTTAGCGTCCATGTTCACGAACGTCATCATGGCGGCGGCCTCCGGATACGGCGGCTGCGGAAGGTTCCCCGCAGGACGCTCCGTCCGTGCGCTGGCTGCCTGCGATGCATGTTCGCGACTGTAATTCAGCGCAGTCTCATAGCGGTGGTGGCCATCGGCAATGATCAGCTTTTTGTTTTGCATCGCGCTCAAAAGCAGGTTGATCTTGCTTGGTTCCGATACCTTCCACACTCGATGCAGCACGCCATATTCATCCGTGACTTCAATATCCGGGGTCGGTGGATTGGCAAACAGTAGCTGCTCCGCCGTCAATCCCGGGTCCGAATAGAGCATGAAAATCTGACCAAAATGCGCCCGAGTCGCCCGCAACAGATTCAACCGGTCAGACTTCGGCTTGGCCAGCGTTCGCTCATGCCGGAAAACGATTCCCTGGCTGTAATCGACCAGCTCGCCCAGCGCGATAAATCCCCGCCGCTCCGCCATCGTTCCCGACGCTCCAGGAACTTCGTACCGCTGGCTGTAGGCATAAATGGCCGACTCTTTGTCCTGGGTCAGCACGCCCTCCTTCCGCCATTCCGCCAGGTTTTCAGCCGCGCGGGTATACACATTGTTTTCTTCGGAATCGAACAATTCCGGCAGTCCAAGGATCACGCGCACCAGGTTGTATGGGCTGCGCTGGTAATACGATTGCTGCATGGCAGGCGAAATCTTGTCGTACGGCTGGGTCACCACGTCGTCTGCGTGGACCAGTCCGGGGTTATAGCGAAAAGCGCGAAAAGGATAAATGCGTGCCATGGTAAGGTCGAACTCCTGTCAATTCAGGCGCAACTCGGCGCGGCGAGTGAATGATATGCGACTCTGTTATTCCCGATTCTATCGCAGCGGGTGGCTCGCACTCGGTCGGAGACGCCGCCGAGCACGTCAAAAGAAATATGGTTCCGGTCGACCGCTCGCTTGCCGACGCAACACAGACATAAGACTATGGTGAATGAAGGCTTGTCAGTGGAACCTAGGGACGCGTCGCGAGATTTTGTCGTGCCTCATCCTGCGATGCTGTAAGCCATCCGCTGCAGCTTTTCCCGGGGGAGTGTATGCCAGTTCGCAGTGCCAAGCCGTTCTACCTTGCACTGCAGCTTGTCCTCGGTGTCTGGCTGGCGTTCGGGGTTTCGCCCGCAATATCTCAGCAGGCCGCGACCGGCGCCTCGCAAAACACGCCCGCCGCCACCTCACAAACTCCGGCGGTCAACGGTCCGAGCCATCCCTTCACCTTTAAGACATCTGTCACTGAAGTGGTCCTTTACGCGACCGTCGTCGATAGCCACGATCACCTTGTCACCAGCCTGCAGAAACAGGACTTCACCGTCTATGAAAATAATGCGCCGCAGACCATTACATCCTTCGGCCAGGAGGATGTTCCCGTGTCGATGGCCATCCTGGTCGACAATTCCGGTTCCATGGCGCAGAAACGGTCAGCGGTCAATCGTGCCGCCATTGACCTAATTCAAGCTTCCAATCCGCAGGACGAGGCCTTTATCGTGAACTTCTCCGACGAGGCATTTCTCGATCAGGATTTCACCTCCGACATTAACCTGCTGCGCAAAGGCCTGTCCCACATTGATGCCCAGGGCGGCACCGCGCTCTACGACGCGGTGATTGCTGCGGCCGATCATTTGGCGAAACAAGCCAAACATCCCAAACAGGTGATCCTGATCATTACCGATGGAGAAGATAACAGCTCCAGCGCCACCCTTGCGGAGACGGTGCGCCGCATTCAGGATCTGAATGGCCCGATCGTCTATTCAATTGGCTTGCTCTACAACGAGTCGGATCACGGCCAGGGTCGCCGCGCCCACAAGGCCCTGCAGTCGCTCAGCGACGAGACCGGCGGAATTGCTTTCTTTCCCAAGTCGCTCGATCACGTCGACAGTATCGTCGCCGAAGTGGCCCAGGATATCCGCCATCAATACGTTCTGGGATATCACCCGACCGAGCCCATCAGCCAGCGAGGCTATCGCACCATTCACGTCGAGGCCAAAGCCAAAGGCCTGGGCAAACTCTCCGTCCGCACCCGCGCCGGCTACTTCGCCAACCCCCACCCCCAAGTAGGCACTGCTCCGTCCACCCCTGCCCAACACTGAATCCCTATCCATTCGCACCGCGATATTCGCACCACACAGTAGCAAATGAGGCTCATTTCAACCCACTTGCACACCATGTGTTGCCGGTATCTTGTGGCCGATGCTGAATCGACCTCCCGATTCGACCGCTTCCGATCATCTTTAGCATCGGTAAGGATTGCCCAGTGATCTAAGAAATAGGAGGTGCCAAAATGAGAGTTCTTGTTGCCGGGGCCAGCGGAGCCATTGGACGACGGCTCATACCTAAACTTGTGCATGCGGGTCACGCAGTGGCCGGAATGACGCACACAGCGAGTAAAGCAGGCCAGGTACGCGCCATGGGGGCCGATCCATTGATTGTCGACGCACTGGACGCATCAGCAGTGACGGCTGCCATTCGAGATCTCCGCCTCGATGCTATCGTGCATGAGCTCACCGCAATTCCTGCCAAACTGAATATGCGGAAATACGAGCAAGAGTTTGTGCTGACCAATCGGTTGCGCAGCGAAGGGACGGATAACCTCATCGCGGCCGCGCTCCAAGTGGGTGTGCGGCGATTCATCGCTCAGAGCTTCGCGCCGTTGGTGTACGCCCGCCAGGGATCTTCTGTGAAGACGGAAGACGATCCTATGGATTCGAACCCGCCGCCTGCGCTCCGAAAAACTCTGAAAGCGATCCAACATCTGGAAACCGCAACGCTTGGAATTCGAGGGGTTCCGGGCATTGTCCTCAGGTATGGTGCCTTCTACGGCCCGGGCACGTCGTTTGGCGAGGGGGGCTTCGGCCTGGAGGGCTTGCGTCGACGCAAAATCCCTGTTGTCGGAAACGGAGCGGCTATCTGGTCGTTCATTCACATCGATGACGCAGCCGAGGCGACGTTGGCAGCCCTGGAAGGCGGCGATCCTGGAATCTACAACATCGTCGATGATGATCCGGCTCCAGTCTCAGAGTGGCTGCCCGCTCTCGCGGCGGCGATCAATGCTCCCCCGCCACGGCACATACCTGCTTTCATCGCTCGCCTGGCCGTCGGAGAACACGGTGTGACGATGATGAATGAAATCCGTGGCTCGTCTAACGCGAAAGCGAAGCGTCAGCTCGGTTGGATACCACAATGGCCCAGTTGGAAAGAGGGATTTCGTTTCGGACTGACGGAAAATTCCACCTCTCTTCGCCAGCCTGGAGTGACACAATCTGCAGTGAGTCGATAAAACAACTTCACGCTTCGCTCACGATGCTGCCAGATCGCGATTTTGCATTGGGAGTTTAATCTACCGCCGCCGCCTACATTCAGCGAATGACCGAGTGCCACCCGCGCGAGTGCAGACTCCTGCTGGGCGGGAACGCTTGGGTTGACATTCTACCCGAATGCATCCATACTTGGGTCGAATGGCTACCCAGGGAAATAATGACGACCGCATCGCTCTGTTGCAGGGCACTCTTGATCTGCTGATCCTGAAGACACTGTTGCTTGGACCTTGTCACGGACAAGGTGTGGCGCGCTCCATCCAACGTCAATCTGAAGAGGTGCTCTTCGTCGACCACGGGTCACTCTATGTTGCTTTGCAGCGCCTTGAGGATAAAAAGTGGATCATCGCTAAGTGGGGCGTCAGCGAGAACAATCGTAAAGCTCGCTTTTATTCACTCACGCCAAAAGGCCGCGAACAATTGGCGGAGAAGGCCGATGAATGGCGGCGACTGACGCGCGCGATGAGTTTGATTCTGGATGGGGGACGCAAGCTCGAAGGCGAGGAGGCATAGCCATGTTCAAGCGCAAGCGCAGTTCGGAAGACTTTCGCGCAGAGATCGAAGCGCATCTCGATCTGGAAGCTGAAGAACTTCAGAGAGAAGGCTTGAACGCGGAGGAGGCGCGGCGTATCGCGCGGTCCGAATTTGGCAGTCTTCCCGCAGCGCGGGAACGCTTTCACTTAAAAGACCGGTGGGTTGCTCTCGACAAATTGCTCCTCGACCTGCGCTTCGCCTTCAGATCGCTATCCCATAGTCCCGGATTCGCGATCACCGCAATTCTCACGCTGGCGCTGGGCATCGGCGCCAATACGGCGGTGTTCAGTGTGATGAATGCAGTGCTGCTGCGCGCCCTGCCCGTGCACGATCCGTCTCGCCTGATATATCTGCGGACCTCCAACCCTCCGCAGGGAACCGGCACCATCGATACGACGCAGACCTTCTCCTACTCCGTCTATGACATTTTGCGACATCAGAAGAGCGGCCTGGCGCCCATCATGGCGTATGTGCCGCTATCTGGCAGCAAGGTCGCCGTGCGCTTCGGATCCAATCCCGAAGAAGCCGAAGGCGACATGGTGAGCGGCACCTTCTTCTCCGGTCTCGGCGTGCAACTGCCGCTGGGCCGAGGCTTCAGCGAAGACGATGAGACTCATCATGCGCCCGTCGTGGTGCTCAGCTATAAATACTGGACGCGGCGATTTTCGCGTGATCCTGACGTGTTGGGCAAGACACTGTACGTCAATGCAATCCCGATGACCATTGTTGGCGTCACATCTCCAGGCTTTGAAGGCCTGGATCCCGGAAGCTCCACCGATTTCTGGATTCCGCTGCAGAATCGCAGAGAATTGAATGCGTGGGGAGCCCCTCCGGAAGATGGCAAACTCTACACCTCCAACTCCACCTGGTGGTGCCTGCGTATGATTGGCCGGCTTGCTCCCGGCATGTATCGGTCGCAGGCGCTGGCGCAGTTGCAGCCTGTGTTTCAATCGGCTGCTTATGTCGGCCTGGGAGGTTCGCCGAAGCATGGGGAGAAGCTTCCCGTGCTGAGCTTCGCGGACGTGAAGGGTTTTCGCGGATATGACCAGGGCTACGGCAATCCGCTGCGCATGCTAATGGCCATGGTTGGACTGGTACTGCTGATCGCGCTCGCCAATGTGGTGATGCTTTTGTTGGCGCGGAACGCAACTCGGCAGCGGGAGTTCTCGTTGCGTCAGGCTTTGGGCGCCAGCCGAGGCGAATTATTCCGCCAACTGCTCACCGAGAGTTTGATCCTGGTGTCGGCGGGCGGCGCACTGGCATGGCTTTTTGCGGAGTTGGCCACCAGGCAGCTTTGCAGATGGGCGCACATTGAATCGAACATCGCTCCGGACAGGACTGTGCTGCTTTTCACTCTAGGCGTGCTCGCGATTGCTGGGCTGCTGTTTGGTCTGGCGCCGTTGCGCGTCGCTCTCGCCGGCAAAGCAGAGTTGGCGATCAAGACTTCCGCGGCAACATCGCATGCAGATGCTGGTAAATCGCGTAGGGGAAGAATCATCGTTGCGCTGCAGATGACGATGTGCGTGGTGCTGCTGGTGGGTGCGGGATTGTTGATCCGCACACTGCGGAACCTGGAAAATACGCCTCTTGGAATGCGCGTTGACGGCCTCGTGATCTTTGGGGTCAAACCCGACATTCCCTCAATCCCGCAGGGCCGGATCTTCTATCGCGAACTGCTGAATCGTCTGCGCCAGTTGCCCGGCGTGGAATCTGTGACCGTCAGTGAGGAGCGGCTAGGAGCCTGGTGGTCCGACAACAGCGCTATGAGGGTTGATGGCAAATTGCCCGAAGTCGCCAACGGCGCTTCCGACACTGTGCGTAGCAATGTCGCCGGGCCGGAGTTTTTCAAAACGTTGGGCGTGCCCATATTGTCTGGCCGCGATTTTGCTGATTCCGACACTGCGGCCTCAGCTCCTGTCGGCATCATCAATCAAGAATTTGCCAGGCGCTTCCTGCCCAACCAAAATCCCATTGGCCACACCATTGGATCCGATGACGGGCGCTACACCATGACGATTGTCGGCGTGGCGAGGGATCACAAATATCGCAGCATCGATGAAGAGCCGATTCCGATGGCTTGGTATATGTACGCGCAGATCCCCGTGGTGGGGCCGATGACGGTGGAGATGCGGGTGCACGGAGAGCCTCTCGCGATTCTGCCCGCGGCGCGCAAGGCGGTGCAGCAGATCGATCCCAACCTGCCGCTGATCCAGCCGATGACGCAGCGGGCGCAGTTCGATACCACCATTTCGCAACAGATGCTGTTTGCGCGGCTGGCCGGCTTCTTCGGATTTCTGGCGGTCATTCTGGTGGGGACTGGACTGTATGGAACGCTGGCGTACCGCGTGAGTATGAGGACGGCCGAGATTGGCGTGCGCATGGCGGTGGGGGCGCGGCGGGAGCAGGTTGTCTGGATGATCTTGAAAGACAGCCTATTGTTGACGTGTACCGGGGTCTTGATCGGGGTTCCGCTAGCGATGCTGGTGGGGCGTGCGTTGACTTCCTCTCTGTATGGGGTGAAGGCGCTGGACGCGGCCACGTATCTGCTGGCGGTGGGGGGAGTTGCGCTGGTGGCGCTGGTGGCCAGCGCGGTTCCGGCGGGGCGCGCTGCGAGCGTGGAGCCGATACGTGCCTTGCGCGTGGAATGACTTTTCTGCGTCCAATTGACGGCCAAATGGGCAAATAGTTGAAGGATTATGCAAAATAGTTGAAGGATTATACGGGAAAGTTGAAGGATTATACGGAATAGTTGAAGGATTATGCAGAGGCGGGAGCGGATCTAAGCTGCTGATTCTACGAGGCCCCAGAGCAATTTTCCGGGCAGGGCGCGGGAAAATTGCCATTTTTGGCGATATCTCGCGTCGACTGCGGCGATGCGGGGCCCACAACCCACACCGGGCGGCTATCCCCATTCTACCGCTTTCCCACTAAATTGAATGCCAGAGCCGGCCGGGTGTGAGGAGGCCGGGAGGATGCGACGTCCTGCCTGGATTCGGAGCGGCGAGAGTCCGGCTCGGACGGAGGCCGTGACACTAGTTGGTGTCATACACTGTATGGCATACACTATTTTAAGTATAGTGTATGAGGCACAGCATGGCCCTGGCAGAAAACGTTTTTGACAATCTTCGACTGGAGCTTCGTCGCGGCTGCCTGACGCTGGCCGTGCTGGCACAACTGCGGCAGGAGCATCACGGCTACACGCTGCGCAAAGCGCTGGCGCAACACCGTCTCGTCATCGACGCCAGCACGCTCTATCCACTGTTGCGGCGACTGGAAAGCCAGGGGCTGCTGGTGAGCCAGTGGCGCGAGGACAAGAAACGCAACAAGCGCTTTTACCGCCTCTCGAACGACGGCGAGATGATTTTTGTCGAGTTGCTGCATGAGTGGCGGGAGCTGAACAAATCCATCCAAAACATTCTGGAACGACGTTAGGGAGAGGCGATGCATCGTCTCGATAAGCGGCTCGCTTCCATGCACCATGCGATACTTTGGAACTTCGCGCATGGAAATGCGTAACGGTGAGGATGGTGCGCCAATGAACCGGACGAAGGGTGTTCTGCGATCCCTACTGTTCTTAGCGGCGTGTCCGCTTGTGCTGATTATCACGACCTCCTTCGTGAAGACAACATCCTTCACGAACACGATTCAGGTAGGCGCAATCACCTCTGCCGTAACGTATGCGCTGACCGTTCTGTTTCTGCGTTGGGACGGCTGGAAACTGAGCGATGCTGGCCTGGAGCTAACCCCAAAGACCCTTTCGCGTGTGTTATTCGGCATCGTGATTGGATCGGCGCTTGTGACGTTGCAGGAGAGCTTGCTTTTTGCCAGCGGCCATACCCACTGGACGTACCATCGTGGTGTTTCGCCGACGGGATCGCTATTGCTTGCATTCGCAGCCTACCTCCTGCTCGCCCTGCGAGAAGAGATCGCGTTCCGAGCGTATCCACTGCGCCGTCTTGGGCATAATTTGGGAATGTGGGCGGCCTTGGTGAGCGTGGCGGTTGTCTTCACGCTTGAGCACATGGCGGGAGGCTTGCGGTTGCAGCAAGCTCTTTTGGGGCCGTTCGCCGGTGCAATGATGTTCGGTATGGCGGCATTCGCCACTCGTGGCATCGCCGTTCCATTAGGGATCCACTTTGCTTTCAACCTGGGTCAGTGGATCATGGGGCAGAAGGAAACTGCAGGCCTCTGGCAGGCCTCCGTCGATCCAGCATTCCAACGGCAGGCTGAAGCTCTTGGTTATACCGGCTATCTTCTGGGCACTGTAATTACAACCTTTTGTTTCTGGCTGCATTATCGAAAGCGCGTCGATTCATCCGTTGCCGATAAAGATTAAAATGCATGAGCGGCGGCGCGGGGTCGCGTGTGATCGTTTTGAAAGATCCCATGGGCGATGCGGCTCATTATGGCGCGCAGCTCGCTTCCATGAATCACGGATTTATGGAGCGCAGTTTTGGGTGGTGGCGATTTCGGCGGTGATCTGGTTGTGGCAGGTCGGGCAGTTTGGGGTGGAGGCGTCATCGCAAGCGGGCTGCGGCGTAGTGGCGCGCGGGTTCGGGTGACGAGAAGGGCGTTTCTCGTTATTTATGATTGTGTAGCACTGCTGCTTGAATGGCACGCGGTGCGGAGCATCCCATGCAAAATCTTTTTGAAGCTTCAAGTTCAAAGGAAGTCAGGAATCGAATCGCCGCATTGAGTCCCAAGAGCGAGAGGCAATGGGGCTCAATGAGTGTTGCCCAGATGCTGGCTCACTGCTCCGCATGGATGGAGATGGCGGCAGGTATGACCTCCCAAAAGCAAAGCCTGCTCGGGCGATTATTTGGGAAGTTGGCGAAGAGGTCTGTCTTGGGAACAGAACCGATTCGGCGAAACATGCCGACAGATAAGAGTTTATTGATATCGGATGAGAGAGACTTCGCCACGGAGCAGCGACGTCTTCTCGATCGAGTCGAACAATTTGCCGACGGAGGTCCAGAACTGTGCACGACACATCCGCACAGCTTCTTTGGGATCATGACTCCCGTTGAATGGGCCACCATGGGCTACAGACATCTCGATCATCACTTGAAGCAGTTCGGTGCCTGAAGCAAATCTAAGTTCCTGAGACCTGACTCCATAGATATTGGGAGGTCGGCTTGTCGGCGGGGGGATTGCGGGTTGATCCCTCTCTGCGGTCGGGACGACTTGGACATTTTTCCTTTCCACTCAAGCCAAAGGGCCGCTTGAATAGGGCACCCGGCGTCACCTCCATCAACTGAGTAGCTAAAATGGGTCGATCCCTCAATAGCGAGGTCGCTGATGGCTAGAGTTAAAGTTCTCAAAGGAGTGGCGCACAACATCGGCAGTTCTTTCACTAGCTTGATGAACTATGCCGGCGACGACTATTCAATGGGGCACATACTGCGCTTTGCACGAGAAAGCGGAATTGATACTTTGACGATTGATCTGCTTAACGAACATGGTGAGCCGGCTCTACTGTTGCGGGAGCCAATCTCTAGGCTGCCGAGTTGGTATTCCAAAATGTTTCTCCGCTTGGTGGAGAGTGCGGGATCGAATCGGGAGCTGATCCGTTCTGCGGTCCTCAAGCTGGCTTACGATTTGCGACGCAACCAATCAAGTCCCATCCCAAGTGAGCCGCAAAGCCCCTATGTCTGCGATGTGTCTATCGTGGACATTCGCGGAAAGGAATACGCCGCCCATTTCAACGGATGGTGGTACAGCGAAAGGATGGAACTCACGCGACCGCCGAATCCAGTTGTCCGAAAATGGTGGAATCCGTTCACATGGTTCTCGAGTGACAAGCGCCAATGATCGCATTTAGGATAGGGGAAATTTTTCCACCCCACTCAAGCGAAAGGCCCGCTTGAATGGGGCACCCGGCAGCTTCACTCAAAGAAGTCTCCCCTTGTGACGAAGATATCGCCCTGGATCGATCCTCCTGTCGCCGGTCCTTTCCCAAAGAACTGGGCGACATCTGCCTTGAACAATCCTTGTCCGATCCAGCTACGTTGGTTGAAGATCGTCCTTGTTGCACCATTCTTCGCATCAATGGATGATCTACAAAGATCTCCCCGGCTACTGGCAACAATTCTGATGAACTTCTCCCATTCTCGCTTTAGGTTTGCAACTGCGAGGGCCGCCGCGTGAGCGTAGTCTTCTGTTCTCTCAGGTCGCTGCTCCAAAAGCGCGTATAGCCTTGCATACAAGCCCTCACTCCGGTCCTTTCGAGCGGCTGTTTCGACGGATCGCATTATTCGCTTGTAGCAAAGCATCGCGAAATAAACCTTGTCCAGAACCACGCTGTCTTCTATTGTTACCAGAGGAT
>JAZKAG010000177.1:5930-10476 GCA_040389265.1 Acidobacteriota bacterium | reverse complement strand
CTATTACTATAAATATGTCTTCGGCGACGAGGCCGCGGGAACCGCCGCGCTCGGAATGGTGTCGCTTCAAATCAAGCGCCTGCTCAAGGGGCAGGGCTTGGCCGACATGACCGACTACCGCACGCAGCTTGCCGCGATAGAGCCACTGCTTAATGGTCGGGTACGAAATGCCGAGTCGCTCGGCAGCATCGCGCGGTGTATACAGGTCTGCCATATGGACAGTCTATACGAAACTATACGATCCAGAATTTCTCGAAACAATACGAATCGCGGGAAAAAAAGCGGCGCTTAGGAGGGCAGAAACTGGAAGTGGCTGGTGAATTAGATAGGACAGCCGAAGGGATGTCTTTAGCCGGGAGACGGTTCTACATTTCCTTTGACTTGAATGCAAAGATGAAAAGCGTCAAAGCAGCTCCAAAACACATGCCGCAGCCGATGAGGGAAATTAGATCGACCGCGCGGAGTGCGTGAAGGCTAGGCCGCGCAAGCAGCGGAAAGAAGCCGATCAACCCAAACATCAGCGCGCCGATCGCTCGCCGTCGAATGGCCATTCTTTCGGGCATCTTGGTTCTCCTTTGAAGACGCGTTCCCAGCCTTGTAGGCCTGGTGGTCAGGCGGGATTTTCTTTTCGGCATCCCGGTTTCGCGGTCAGTCTACACCTAACTACTCCGCTAAAGGCAGAATTGTTGAATGGCATTCTTTCCGCATGACTCCCAGTGGGCATGAAGCGAGGGCCCGTCCAAAAATGGCGAGACAGATACGCAGGTGAGTTGCCGAGGTGTCTGCCTGCTGCCCACACGCAAACAATCCCATGTCCAAGAAGCGACACAAGGGGCACCCGCCCGCTCAAGATGCCAAGGATCGGTTGCACACATGCAGAGCCAACCGATCTGGTGTGGGGAAATATGCCCGGATGACCTGATACGCTAGACGTATCTCATGGTAGAAAAGCAAACAGTTTCTGAGCCGACGACTGCGCACCGACTGCACTGCATCGGGTGTGGGGCGGAGATTGCCGGAGCGGAGGCGGCGGAGGACTTTCGTTGCCGCGAGTGCAGCAACTTGTTTGAAGTTGATTATCCGGAATTGCTGCGACGCGGCGCGAATTCTGGATTGGCGACGGGTAATCTGGCGGCTGGTTGGAAGGAAGTCTGGAGCCGTCGCCGTTTGTCGCGCGAGCCGCTGGATCGCAGCGGGGTATGGCGTTTTCGCGAACTGCTGCCGTTTATGGCTGACGAACGCCACGTGGTGACGCTGGAGGAAGGGAACACGCCGCTTTATCATCTGCCGCGCTGCGGCAAGAGCCTGGGCGTGGAAAAGCTGTTTGCCAAGCACCAGGGGATGAATCCTACCGGCTCGTTCAAAGATACGGGAATGACGGCGGCGCTTTCGGTGGCGCACGAGCGCGGATTTCAATGGGTGGCGTGCGCGTCGACGGGAAACACTTCGGCCAGCATGGCGGCGTATGCGGCACGGGCAGGGATGCGGTCGCTGGTGCTGATCCCGGAAGGCAAAGTGGCATGGGGCAAGCTGTCGCAGTCCTTGGATTATGGGGCGGTGACGTGCCAGTTAAAAACGGACTTTGATGGGTGCGTGTCGGTGCTGACCGACTTGGTGCGGCGCGCTCCGGTGTACCTGCTGAACTCGGTAAACCCGTATCGTCTGGAAGGGCAGAAGACGGCGGCGATTGAGCTGGCGGAGACGCTCGACTGGCAGGTGCCGGATCATTTGATTGTCCCGGGTGGGAACCTGGCGAACAGCTCGGCACTGGGCAAGGGATTTCTGGAACTGTACGCGCTGGGCCTGATTGATCGGCTGCCGCGCATCAGCGTGATTCAGGCCCAGGGCGCGAACCCGCTGTACCTGAGCTGGACGCAATCCCGGGGAAAGGAATTTTCTCCAGTGGAGGCGCACACACGCGCCAGCGCCATACGGATCGGCAATCCTGCCTCGTGGAAGAAGGCGGTGGCCATCCTGGAGAGCACGGGCGGCTGGTGCGAGCAGGTGAGCGAGCAGGAGATTGCGCTGGCCAAGGCGGAGATTGGCGCGGAAGGTATCGGCTGCGAGCCGGCCTCGGCGGTGACGCTGGCAGGGCTGAAGAAGCTGGTGGCGACGGGTCATGTTGGCAAGCAAGAGACGGTGGTGCTACTGCTCACCGGCCACACGTTGAAGGATCCGGAATACACGATTGATTTCCATCGAGGAAAATTGTTGACGGCGCAGGAGACGGCGGCGATGAGGCCGGAGCAGCGGAAGCAGATGGAAGCGCTGGCATCGGCTCCGCAGGTGCTGGAGCCGACGACCGAGGCTGTGATGCGGGCGCTGGATGCGGCGGTGCGGGCATGAGCAAGGCTGCGTCGAACGTGCATTTGCGGCTGCCTGCGACCAGTGCCAACCTGGGGCCTGCGTTTGATACCGGTGCGCTGGCGCTGAAGATGCATTTGGAGATTGAGGCCGAAGCGGCGGACAGGTTCGGCATCGTTGCTCAGGGTCGTGACACGGAGGCCTGCGGCAAGCTGGAAGGCAACCTGGTCCTGGACACCTACAAGCGGCTGATGGAAGAGAATGGCCGGGCAATCCTGCCGCTGCACTTGCGCGTGAAGAATGGAATTCCGCTGGGGATGGGGTGCGGATCGTCCGCGGCGGCGCGGCTGGCGGGGATTGCGCTGGCGGTGGAGTTTGGCGAGCTGGGCTGGCAAGAGCAGGAAATCCTGGATGCATCGGCGTTCCTGGAAGGGCATCCGGACAATGCTTCGGCCTGCTGGCTGGGCGGAATGACGGTTTCTGCCATTGCGCCGCGACCGGCCACAGAACATGGCGAGAGGCCAAAGGGATACCCGAGGATTGCTGTGGGGCGGATTGAGATTCCGGAACACTGGAGCGCGGTGATGGTACTGCCGCGGGATCCGGTGCGGACGGAGGAATCGCGAAAGCTGCTGCCGGACTTTTACAGTCGGGCGGATGTCGTACAGAATTTGCAGCATAGTTCGCTGCTGGTGGCGGCGTTTGCTTCCGGAAGGGACGACCTGCTGCGGGCAGCGATGCTGGATTGCATGCACCAGCCCTACCGGGTGGCCATTTGCCCGTTGCTGGCGACCATGCTGCCACTGGCGGGGTCTTCCGGCATCCTGGGAGCGGCGTTGAGCGGGGCCGGCCCGGGAATTTTGCTGGTGGTGGAGCGGAATCTAGACCGCGCCGCGCTGGAACGACGGGTTGGCGAGGCGCTCGGGGATAGATCGAGTTGCGAAGTGATTGAATGCGGATTTGAGAGCCAGGGAGCAGGCGCGTGGATGGGTCTGGATTTGCCCCAGAGAGCGCGGGTTTAGTCCATATGGGGAGGCCGGGGACGGTAACTCGAATAATGTTACTCAAGTTTTGTAGACAATACACTCCGCCACCGCTAACCTCTTTTTCAAGGGGCAGTTCTGGGGGAGGGCTGCTCTCGCGCCCGTTGATCTTTCACAAGATCCGGGCGCTTTTCTTTTGTCCAAAAATTGATGATTCAAGTGCCTGCACAGATCGACGTGCGGGCTTTCTTTTTGCTGGGCGGAGGGGGACTTGAAGCTGCGACCAATAGGGTCGCTCAAGCATCTTGTATTCTGATGGAGTAGCGTCGCAAATCCGCACTGTTACAGGAGAACCGAAGATCGCAAAGCCGTGAAACGGTTCTTTGAAATCCCAAGGAGGAAGTGAATGGCTGGTCAGGCAGTATTGGAAGTGAAGGATGTCACGTTTGAAAAGGATGTTTTGCAATCTGTCGAGCCCGTCCTGGTGGATTTCTGGGCGGCATGGTGCGGACCCTGCAGGGCGCTTGGACCGGTAGTGGACGAAGTTGCAACACAATACCAAGGGAAGTTAAAGGTGATGAAGATGGATGTCGACAGCAATTCGGCAACGCCGATGCGCTACGGAATCCGTGGCATTCCTGCGTTGCTGCTGTTCAAGGGCGGCAAAGTGGTCGAGCAGATTGTGGGATTTGTACCGAAAGAGACGATCGATAAAGCGATACAGAAGCTGGTCGTCTAGAGGAGATTCTCGGCGGTGGAAGTGAGGAAGCCCGGCAGCGATGCCGGGCTTTTCTTTTTGAGGTTGGATTGGCCAGCCTACTGCTGGGCGATGTTTTCAATGGGTGCTGTGACGCCGGGGATGAGGCCTTGCGCGGCCAGCGGAGGTGCATCGGGCGCGATCTCCGGCAGCGGACCTTCCAGAGCAATCTTCAAGACTTCATCCATTTGATCCACAAAGTGCATCTTCATGGCTGATTTCAAATTGTCTGGGACCTCGGCCAGATCGTTCTTATTCTCCACGGGAAGGATCACTTCAAAAACACCAGCACGATGTGCGGCCAGCAGTTTTTCTTTCAGGCCGCCGATGGGAAGCACTTTGCCTCGCAGTGTGATTTCCCCGGTCATGGCGATGTCGCGGCGCACAGGGATGCGGGTCAAGGCGCTGGCGAGAGCGGTGGCCAGGGTGATGCCGGCGGAGGGACCGTCCTTGGGAATGGCGCCTTCCGGGACGTGGACGTGGATGTCGAGGCTGCGGTAGA
>JAZKAG010000177.1:3635-5907 GCA_040389265.1 Acidobacteriota bacterium | reverse complement strand
TGCCTGGGCAGACTCCTGCATCACCTCGCCGAGCTGGCCGGTGAGTGTCAACTTGCCTTTGCCGTCGAGGACCTGAACTTCGGTTGAGAGGATGGAGCCGCCAACTTCCGTCCAGGCGAGGCCGGTGACCAGGCCAATTTCACTTTGTTCATGCACCTGCGAGTGGCGAACCTTAGGCAACCCGAGGAACTCCTGCAGGTTTTCGGCAGTGATTTCTTCCTTGTGCTTGGGTCCGTTCTTGACGATGCGGCGAGCGACCTTGCGGCAAACGTTGCCAATCTCGCGCTCGAGATTGCGGACGCCGGCTTCGCGCGTGTAGGAGCGAATGATTTCCTGCAGGGCCTCCTGGGTGAATACAAGATTTTTTTCGTCGATGCCGGTCTGCTCCCGCTGTTTGCGGAGGAGATATTGCTTGGCAATCTCGACTTTTTCGTCTTCTGTGTAGCCGTGCAGCCGCAGAATCTCCATGCGATCCTGCAGCGGCGCGGGAATGGTGTGCAGGACGTTGGCGGTAGCGACGAACAGGACCTGCGACAAATCGTATTCCACGTCGAGATAGTGATCCTGAAAGGTACCGTTCTGCTCGGGATCGAGAACTTCAAGCAGAGCCGATGCCGGGTCGCCGCGGAAGTCAGAGGCCATCTTGTCGATTTCATCCAGCATGAAGACAGGATTCTTCGTCCCGGCCTTCTTCATGGATTGCAGAATTTGTCCGGGCATGGCGCCAATGTAAGTACGGCGATGTCCGCGGATTTCCGCCTCATCGCGCACCCCGCCCAGGGACATGCGAACGAACTTGCGGCCTGTGGCTTTGGCAATCGACATACCGAGAGACGTTTTGCCGACGCCCGGGGGCCCGACAAAACAGAGGATCGAGCCTTTGGGATTTTTCACCAATTGACGAACGGCGAGAAACTCGAGAATGCGCTCCTTGATCTTCTCCAGGCCGTAATGATCGGTGTTGAGGATCTTTTCCGCGTGATCGATGGAGCGGATTTCTTTGGACTTTTTCTTCCACGGCACGGCCAGCATCCAGTCCAGATAATTTCTGGAGACGGTGGATTCGGCGGACATGGGCGGCATGGCTTCGAGCTTCTTCAGCTCTAATGTGGCTTTTTCGAAGACATCCTTAGGCATGCCGGCCATTTCAATTTTCTTCTTCAGCTCGTCGAATTCACTTTTCTCGCCGCGACCCAGTTCTTTCTGAATGGCCTTAATTTTCTCGTTGAGGTAATACTCTTTCTGGGCGCGCTCCATCTGCCGCTTGACGCGGGACTGGACGTTGCGGTCCATGCTCAACTTTTCAATTTCGATTTCAAGAATGCCGACCAGGTGATGCAGCCGCTCGACGGGATCGAATATGTCGAGCAGCATCTGTTTCTCTTCAATAGGCAGCTGCAGATTGGCGGCGATGGTGTCGGCAAGCTTGCCGGGTTCTTCCATGCGAACCGCGGCAGCGACGGTTTCAAGATTGAGCGCCTGTTGCAGCTTGACGTATTGCTCAAACAAACCGGAGACGCGCTGCATGACCTGTTCGACAACCTTGGTCATTTCAGTCTCGATGTTGTTGACGCGCAGAGTGGCGACGAAGAAACCATCGGTATCGACAATTTCTGTAGCTTTGGCGCGTTCGATGCCTTCGACCAGCACCTTGATGTTGCCGTCGGGCATCTTGACGCTCTGCACGATGTTGCCGATGGTGCCGGTGGTGAAGATGTCTTTCTGGGTGGGTTCATCCTGCCCGGCATCGTGCTGGGTGGCGAGAAATATCTTGCGATCGCCGGTGAGTGCTTCTTCCAGGGCGCGCACGCTGGATTCACGGCCGACGACGAAAGGAGTCATCATGTACGGAAAGATGACCATATCGCGGATCGGCATCATAGGAAGCTTGCGCAGCTCGGAACTTTCGCGGGATTCTTTCACAGGCACCTCTGGGGGTTGAGTCTCTCCCTATTCTAAAGCAGTTCCATCGGCATTCGGTCGCAGCCAACAAGACCAGGTGCAGCACTTGATATGGAGAAGCTGGAGCGAAAACGAATCCGTGCTGATACTGCATGCTGCATGGGACGGGGATAGAGCCTGCATTCGCGACCTGGCTGAATTGCGAACGCGGTCATTTTCGTTGTACGAACTTTGCATAACGCTTGATGCGATGAAACCAAATTCGCCATATGCAACACGCTTACGCGACAGCTTGCGTGCAGTGAGCGCAGCGATGAGCGGCTGCGGGAATTTCGCTGAGACATTCCGGACAAGTTTTCATGGCCGGTGG
>JAZKAG010000177.1:0-3625 GCA_040389265.1 Acidobacteriota bacterium | reverse complement strand
GCGGTCGAGCAATTTGCTGACGGGCAGCACCACGCCAAAATAGATGACAGTGGCGACGATCAGAAACGAAATGAGCGCGTTGAGGAAGTTGCCGTAGGTGATGGCACCTCCATGCACATGCGCCACCAGGCTGGAGAAATTCGGCTGGCCGACGGTGGCCGATATCAAAGGATTGATGATGTCCTTGACCAGAGAATTCACTATACCTGTGAATGCCGCTCCAATAACGACGGCAACCGCCAAATCGACAACATTGCCGCGCAGAACGAAATCACGAAACCCTTTCAGCATTACGAAGCTCCATAATTCGAGATTTATCCAACCGGCTCCGGCGGGTTCCCATCGATGTGCGCCGTCGAGCGGAGTTGCCAGCATCCTACCATCGCGTGGGTGAAATAAGCGAAAAGAATGAGCTTGAGACCTTGAATAGCTCGATGGGAGTGGAAACTCGTAGCTGATAGCTGATAGCTTTTAGCTGCTGACTCCAACGGCTAAAGGCGAATGGCTATCGGCCGTAAAAATGAGGACCCATGAATAAGGTTTGGCCCACTGCGGATGCCGCCGTCGAGGATATTTTCGACGGAGCGACCCTCATGTTCGGTGGATTCGGACTGTGCGGCATTCCAGAGAATCTGATCGATGCCCTGGTGCGTAAGGGCGTGCGCCATCTGCATACCATCAGCAACAACATGGGCGTTGATGGATTCGGCCTGGGTCGCATGCTGGAAGCCAACCTGATCGACTCTCATACCGGCAGCTACGTTGGCGAAAACAAGTTGCTGGAAGAGCGAGTGCTCGCCGGCAAGCTGGATTTGCGGCTGATTCCCCAGGGAACGCTGGCCGAGCGGATTCGAGCCGGCGGCGCGGGTATTCCGGCATTTTATACACCGGCAGGCGTGGGCACTGTGGTCGCAGAAGGGAAAGAGTCGCGCGAGTTCGATGGCAAAATGTTTTTGCTGGAGCGCGGCATGCGGGCCGATTTTTCGCTGATCAAGGCGTGGAAGGGTGATCGCATGGGAAACCTGATCTATCGCAAGACGGCCCGCAATTTCAATCCCATGATGGCGACGGCCGGCCGAGTTACGATTGCCGAAGTGGAAGAGCTGTTCGAGCCAGGAGAACTGGAGCCGGACCAGGTGATGACTCCGGGAATTTATGTGCATCGACTGATTGTCGGCATGCACCAGAAACGCATCGAGCGGCGCACCGTACGAACCGCCTGACCGGTCGCCTCACTTGGTGACGAAAGGATAGAGCGCGAGAAACAGAATCATGGTCAGCACCAGCGCGTCCATGTAGAGACTGATCAGGACGGCACCGTGGTACCAGCTCCAGTGGACACGAATGCAGCGAAAGGTTTCCACCATGCCGGCCGCAGCTCCGAAGATGGGTACAAGCATCGCGAAATTGGCTTGGTCGTAGGGAAACTTTGCCAGGGGAAATGAGATGGCAAGGCTGAGCAGAGCCAGCAGGTTTCCGCGCAGCAACGATGGAGCTCGCAGGTTGAAGAACGAAGTCATGAGAAGCGAGGGAGAGTCGCAGACGAAAGAAGGAACAGACCCTTCATGAACACTCTATCGAATTCCCATGAGTCCAGGAAACCGTCGAGCGGTACCGTCGCCTCGCGCCATAAGCGGACTCACCTGATTCCGGCGATTGTAAGGCGAGTGGCGCAGGAATTGCGTGATGGTTATTACGTGAATCTCGGGATCGGTATCCCGACGCTGGTAGCGAATCATGTTCCCGCCGGCATAGAAGTGGTGTTGCAGTCAGAAAATGGAATGCTGGGCGTAGGACCGTATCCACTGGCTGGACACGAGGATCCGGACTTGATCAATGCCGGCAAAGAAACCGTGAGCGAGCTGCCGGGAACTGTCTATTTTTCCAGCGCGGAATCGTTCGCGATGATTCGCGGCGGCCATGTCGACCTGAGCGTGCTGGGCGCGATGGAAGTAGATGAGAAGGGCAACCTGGCGAACTGGATGATTCCAGGAAAAATGGTAAAGGGCATGGGCGGGGCCATGGACCTGGTCGCCAGCGCCCGCCGCGTGATTGTTGCCATGGAACACACCACCCGCGAAGGACGACCGAAGATTCTCACCCGCTGCACGCTACCGCTGACTGGAGTGGGCGTTGTGGATACCATCGTGACCGAGATGGCGTACATTCGCGTAACCCCGGAAGGGCTGTTGCTGGAAGAAATTGCGCCGGGAATTACCGTAGGCGAAGTGCAGGCCGCAACCGAGCCCAGGCTAATTGTCAGTGGCGAACTGAAAATCATGTCACCAAGCTGATAGACGTACGTCGCAGTTTATGAGGCGGCGTTCGCGTGTGCGACCTGCTCGACCCCGAGGCGCAACGATTGCTCATACGGCGCCTGCAGGACGCCGAGTTCAGTGATGATCGCGGTGACATACTTCGCCGGCGTGACATCGAAAGCAGGGTTTGAAATTTGTGCATTCGACGGCGTGATCTGCTTTCCGTTGAAGTGGGTGACTTCTTTTGCAGCGCGCTCCTCGATGGGAATCTGTTCGCCCGTTGGAGTGGCCATGTCGATCGTCGACCAGGGAGCGGCCACGTAGAACGGAATGCCATGCTCCTTGGCGAGCACAGCGACGCCGTAGGTTCCAATCTTGTTGGCCACGTCGCCGTTGGCGGCGATGCGATCCGCGCCGACGATGACGGCTTTAATTTTTCCGGCGCGCATCTGGCTCGCGGCCATGTTGTCGCAAAGCACGGTCGTGGGAATGTTGTCGTGCAGCAACTCCCACGCAGTGAGGCGCGCACCCTGAAGGAATGGCCGAGTTTCATCCGCGTAGACGTGGAGTTTGCTTCCGCGCTCGACCGCAGCGCGAATGACTCCAAGCGCCGTGCCGTAGCCGCAGGTGGCGAGTGCGCCCGCATTGCAGTGGGTCAGCACTCCGCCGGTGCGCGGCATCAAAACAGCGCCGAAGGCACCCATGGCGCGGCAGGCGGCGATATCTTCGTCGTACATGCGGCGAGCTTCTGCGACGGCTGCCTGCTGAATTTGCGGAACGGTCGCGCAAGGTTCCTGCGACATGGCAATCACAAGCTGGCGAATCCGCTCAATTCCCCAAAAAAGATTCACCGCGGTGGGACGGGTGGCGGCGAGGGTATCGCAGATGATTTTCAGATCTTCATCGAGCTGGGCGATGTCGGCCGCCTGGCTGCGCAGCAAACCGAGCGCAACCCCCATGGCGGCGCTGACGCCGATGGCGGGTGCACCACGAACAATCATGGTGCGAATCACGTCGGCAACCGCACGATAATCCTCGGCGAGTACGTAGGTTTCTTCCAGCGGCAGCTTGGTCTGGTCAAGAAAGCGAACGCCGGCATCAGTCCATTCAAGGGTCGGAATCATAGAACTTCTATTTTACCGTCGATTCGGCGGGGGAATTTAGATTAGGAGAAATCCAGTTCCAATTGATCGATGTAGCAGTAGCCCCAATCTTCTCCAGGCTCGAAGGATCGCATGATGGGATGTTTGGTGGCATGAAAATGTTTGGTGGCGTGTTTGTTCTTGGAGGAGTCGCAACAGCCGACGTGGCCACACTCCAGACAAAGACGCAGATGGACCCAATCATCGCCCATCTTCAGGCACTCC
>JAZKAG010000176.1:0-2557 GCA_040389265.1 Acidobacteriota bacterium | reverse complement strand
CCGGTGCGTAAGCCGAAAAAGCTGCCGGCAAAAACTGCGCGGGTGACATACGACCTGGAATATGGAACCGATGCGCTGGAAATCCATCTGGATGCGATTGAAAGCGGACAGCGGGTGGTGATCGTGGACGATCTACTGGCCACCGGCGGCACCATGGAGGCGACGGTGAAACTGGTGCGGCAATTGGGCGGAGATATTGCCGGGCTGGCCTTCGCGGTCGAGCTCGACTTCCTGAAAGGCCGCGAACGCTTCGAAGGCCTTGACGTCTTCAGCCTGCTCCACTACAACGAATGATACGCGTGCAAGTGTGCTGTGCCCCTCGCGGCCTGGATGGCAACCGGCGTAGGTTCGACCCGGCATCGCAGGAGATGGAGGGCGCATGCCGTTCGTCCTGCCGCTACTCGCATTGGCGTTTCTTACCGCGGGTTTTCACCGCCGCAACAGTGGTTGGCGAGAGTCGCTACTGTTCGCGTCGATTCCCTGGGCGCTATTCCTTGCGCTGATCACTGAAATTCTCACCCAGTTTCGACACCTGACGCGCGCGGGGGTTGCGTTCAGCTGGCTGGGATTCGCAATCGTCTGCCTTGTCTGGATGCGGCGCGCTCAGAAGACCGAGCAGGTGAAGGTCAACCCTGACAAAGAAGCAGCTCCGCTGCAATGGATGGAATGGGTGGGGCTGGCAGCCATCGCGGGATTGCTGTCACTGACCGCTCTGACGGCGCTGATTTCAGCACCGAATACCTGGGACGCGATGCTGTACCATCTGCCGCGGGTGGTGGAGTGGATCAATAATCGTGGCGTTCAATTCTATCCAACGATCGACCGGTTCCAACTGGACCAACCACCCTTTGCGGAATACGTAATGCTTCACTTGTACCTGCTGTACGGATCTGACCGATTGGTCGATCTGGTGCAGTGGTGTGGATATGCGGGCTGCATTGCCGCGGTTTCTTTAATCGCGAAGGAACTGGGTGGTTCACGGCGTTCACAGGTTGTGGCGGCAGTACTTTGCGCGACGATTCCCACGGCGGTTCTGGAGGCTTCCGGAACGAAGACCGAACTGGTTGCGACCTATTGGGTTGTGGTGGCCGTGTATCTGTTGTTGAAATGGAGGAAAAATCAGACTTGGGCTCTTGCGCTAGCAATTGGGACAACCCTGGGCCTGGCGGTGTTCACCAAAGGCACGTCCTACGTCTTTCTGCCATGCATTGTTCTAGCGTGCGCGGCGACGTGGAGTCGAACCGAACTTCGGCGATTTGCGACGCGCCTGCCGGGAATTGCGGCGATCGGAATTCTGGTTTGCGCGCCGATGTGGGTGCGCAACTATCAGTACGCCGGATCTCCTCTGGGATTGCCTTATTTTGATGGTGCAGGCAGCCAGGAAGGACGCCTTCTGAAAAACACGCACATTACGCCGGCGGCAATCGTAGCTAACATGACGAGAAATGTGGCGCTGCATGTCGGCACTCCAAGCGAGGTCTTCAATGCCAAGTTGACAACGGCATTTTCGCAGTTCATCCGCGCGACCGGAATCAATCCAGATGACCCCGGACAACTGAGTGCAACCTCGTTCGGAAATACCCCTCGATTCGAAGTACGGTTTCATCCGCGCTATGAAGTGTTGGCGGGCGATCCATTACCGTTTTTACTGCTGCTGATGGGAGCGGCGGTATTTGTTGCACATCGCGGCAGATTCACAAAGAGCGTCGGCTGGCTTGGGCTGGGGTTATTGGGTGCATTTGTACTCTATTCTGCGCTGCTGCGGTGGTCACAATGGAATGCCCGCTATCAAATTCCGATACTGGTTCTGGGGATCGCGCTGAGTGCGGTTGTCCTGGTGCCCACACTGCCGCGCCGGGCTGTGGACTTTATCGTGGCTATCAGCGTGCTTTTGGCCATTCCGCTGGCCCTGGCAAACGAAACGCGGCCACTGATCACCAAACATGGGCTGCACGGAAGCATTCTGACCACGCCGCGGGAGCAGACGTACTTTCTTGATTTTCACCAGGAAAGCGCCAACTCATTTATTGCGGCTGCGGAAGTGGCCCGCGCGTCGGGGTGTCATTCAGTGGGGCTGGATGCAACCTTGATGCGATTTGAGTATCCAGTGATGGCGCTGGTGACACAGGGCAGCGGGGTACACCAAATTGAGTATGTGGGAGTGGAGAACTCGACCACCCAGTATGCGCGACCTGGTGCCGCACCGGTTTGCATGGTGATCTGTCTGAACTGTCGAAATGCGCCGGCAAAGATCGCGGAGTATTCCCGGGAGCTGCCGAACGCGCAGTATTTTGGCGATGTGGTGCTTTTCGGCGAATCGGCGCAATAGGGCTGAGACCCCATCGTTGCTCGATCAGTTACTGGGCCTGAACGCCCACCATGATTCCGCTTGACGAGCGACTGGCTCGAATGTAATTCTGCATCCCGAATCCCCAATTGAATGAGGAAGGCGCACTCCAGGCTGGAAGCCTGTGGCGTGAACCGCCTGGCGAGGCGTACTGCTCTTACCGATTTTGCCGGTGAGGTAGGGACGAGCAACCGACTCCTGCGGGTTGAA
>JAZKAG010000175.1:0-3675 GCA_040389265.1 Acidobacteriota bacterium | reverse complement strand
ATACTTCTGAGCTCTCATACAGCTCCCGTCCCATCCCCGCATACTGGCTCCCCTGTCCCGTAAACAGAAAACACACACGCCCCGCCAGCTCGGCATTCGAATATTGCACCTGAGGAACAAAAGTGGCCAGCTGCTGTTTCAAGTCGTCGGCATCCGACGCAAGAAAGCAGGCACGATGGGAAAAGTGCGAGCGACCTGTATTCGCGGTAAAGCAGAAATCTCGCAAATCGGTCGCAGGTGCCTGCTCGAGGAATTCTCGATAGCGTTGCGCAAGGCTGGTGAGAGCCGACAGACTTTTCGCGGACACGGTGAGCGGTTGCAGCGGCCAATTGACCTCTGCACGCGTAACACTGGTGGCAGAAGGTTCGGCCACGATCACGTGAGCATTTGTTCCGCTGAAGCCGAAGGAACTGACAGCAGCGATGCGCGGTTTTCCCTCCGTGTTCCAATCGGTTAATTCCCGAGGTACCGCAATGCGCAGCTGCTGCCACTGCACGTGCGGAGTGGGATGCTGCAAATGGAGATGCGGAGGAATCTGGCCATGTTGAATGGCGAGGACTGTCTTTAAAAGTCCGCCAATACCCGCCGCCGCTTCCATGTGGCCAAGATTGGTCTTTAGCGAGCCCACCTGCAGCGGTCGTTCCGGCGTATGCGCAGTACCGTACACCGCTCCCAGCGCTTGCAACTCGATGGGATCGCCCAGTGCCGTCCCAGTGCCGTGCGCCTCGACATAAGAGATGCTTTCGGGTCGAAGTCCGGCGTTCGCCAATGCCTGGCGCATCAGATTTACCTGCGACGGGCCGTTGGGAGCGGTGAGGCTGCTGCTGGCTCCATCCTGATTGACCGCCGTGCCACGAATTACCGCCAGAATGCGATCGTTGTCCGACTGCGCCTGGGACAGTGTTTTCAACACAACAAATCCGCACCCTTCTCCGCGAACGAAGCCATCGGCACTCTCGTCAAAAGCCTTGCAGCAACCGTTGGGTGAGAGCATGTGCACACGTGAAAGCAGGGCCGTGGTCTGCGGGGCCAGCATCAGATTGACGCCGCCGGCCAATGCCACCGTGCAGTCGCCTGCGCGTAAACTCTGGCAAGCCAGATGCACCGCGACCAGGGAAGAAGAGCAGGCGGTATCCAGAGCAACGCTCGGTCCTTCGAGTCCTAACAAATAGGAAATGCGTCCGGCCGCGATGCTGTGCGCCACGCCGGAAGCATAGTGCGCATCCATCGACTGCGGGTCGCCCGTTTCCAAGTGAAGCTGGCCGTAATCGCTGCTGGCTATTCCAAGAAACACGCCAGTTGAAGTGCCACGCAACTGAGCCGGGGCATATCCGGAATTTTCCAGCGCCTCCCACACCACCTCCAGCGCGAGCCGCTGCTGCGGATCCATGCTGGCGGCCTCTCGGGGCGCAATCTCAAAAAATCTTGCGTCAAATTTGTCGGCCTGATCGAGAAACCCCCCGCATCGTGTCACCATCTTTCCGGGCATATCAGGATCTGGATCGTAATAGGCATCCGCATCCCAACGCTCCGGGGGCACAACGGAAATTGCGTCCCGCCCGTCGTACAGCATCCGCCAGAATGTGTCGCCATCGACAGCGCCTCCAGGAAAGCGACATCCCATGCCGACAATCGCGATCGGCTCGCGCAGGCGCAGTTCCATCGCCTCCAGCTTGGCCTGCATATCCTGGACTGCCAGGAACGCCTGCTGCAGCAAGGTGGGGATCTTCGTCTTCTCGTCGTTCTGACTCATCATCATCGTTTACTCATCGAGCGAGACGCTCGCGCAGCAATTCGGCTACCTCTTCATCTGACAATTCTGTAACTTCTTTCGCGCTCATTCGTTTCTGCTGTTCCGCAGGTTGCGCTGGAGACGCTTCGGGTTGCTCGTGCTGCTTCCCTTGTAGGCGGTCGAGAAGATATCCCGCAATCGCATCTGGGGTTGGATAATCGAAGATCAAAGTTACCGGAAGATCATTCACGCGGAGAAGCGTGGACAGCCGATTACGCAATTCCACCGCCATCAATGAATCCATTCCCAGGTCTACCAACCGGTCGCGCTTGCGGGGCATGGCGTTGGAGTCCAGTTGCAGGATCTTGGCAATCTGTTGCGATACAAGTTCCATCAGTAAATCTTGTTGCTCCGCCGCCGGGGCTTCCTGCAAGCGCTGTGCAAAAATTGCAGACTCCGCGTCGACGGCTGCCGAAGGAGAGGTGTAATCGGCACTCCAGGCAGAATCTGCTGCAGCCGAGATTGCCGAAACACCGTCGGCATCCACAGCGGAATTTCTGGCCAGAATCACGTGTAATCCGATGACTTCTGCGGGAGACCCCGGCTCCGGGGCGGATGCAACATCGACAAACCCGGCCTTGTTCAGGGCGGAATTCCACTCATCCACGCCGAGCAGGGTTCGTGGCTCTTGCAGAAAGTCTTCCGATTTGTGCCAGCCCTGCAGAAGGCCGGTCGTGATCTCGTGCCATGCATGTGCCTGATTGACCTCCAGCAGGATAAGCATTCCCCCGGGCGCAAGGAGGCGTGCCACACCGGACAAGCTCGCCTGAATGTCCCGCGTGGCATGGATAACGTTGGCGGCAATCACCACGTCAAACGATTGCCGATGGCGTGCGATGTGCTCTTCGTTTTCAATATCGAGCAAACTGTATTGCACAAAAGGATAGGGTGAAAAGCGGGCCTTGGCGTGGTAGAGGAATGTTTCGGAAACGTCGGTGAAATGGTACAGGGTTCGAGTCGGAGATACCACGCGTAGGACCGCGTCGGTGGTGGCTCCGGTGCCCGCGCCCACTTCCAGAATTCTTAAGCCTCGGCGCGCAGGAGCGGCGATTGAAGCCATTTGCACGGCGGACGCGACGATGCGGTTGGCATATCGCGCCCCACTGGAATTCTCGTAGACATTTCGCGCCAGGTCCGGAGAGCCACCCGGAAATAACGTTTCCAGAGGGCTGGTTGTTCCCATCAACACTCCGCGCAGATGCTGGGAGCAATTGTGGAGATACTCCAGCAAATAGGAATCGTCCTTTGAGGTGCGCGCTACATCCCCCCATGCCTCGGAGAGGTCTATCTCCGGAAACACCGTGGGATTTTCAAATTGAGAACCGTGCGCCAGCAAGTAGCCCGCATCGGCCAACATATGCAGCCAGCGATTCACCAGTTTTATGTTGGCTGGCAAAATTCCACATGCGGCGACCACGGACTGGGCGTCAAAACGACTTCCAGGCACAGCGAACGCATCGACGCTGCGTAATGTTCGCGCGATCTCTGCCACCGCCCATCGATTCAAGGCTTGCCATTTTGCGGAGAAGGCACCGACATCCACGCCGATCGGTACTTGAGTCGACTGCACCAAAGCGGCGTTGACAGCGCGTTGCCAGATAAGTTGTGAGGAATTCTCGTCCCGTGCCGCATGCCAATACCGCTGCCGGTCGAAAGGATAGGTCGGCAACGCAATCCGCTTGCGGTGTTGTCCGCGATCAAACCCGCGCCAATCGATCGCCTGCCCCTGGACATACAACTTGCCAAGCGTTTCCAGAATGTCTTCCCACTCCTTATGCCGCCGTCGCAAAGACGGATACACGCGCGAATCCAGCGCAGCGTCGGATCGCAGGGCGAGCGCCTTCAGATGTGGTTGCGGTCCGATTTCAAGCAGGATCGGGCAG
>JAZKAG010000174.1:0-2385 GCA_040389265.1 Acidobacteriota bacterium | reverse complement strand
CCAGGAACGCTCCACCCGCTATCAGGATTTCAAGAAGAGCGGCTGGTATTTGCCGGCTTTCGGCTCCAACGATTCGGCGCGGCAACTCTACACGGATCAAATTGAGAAGCTGTTTGCCAACTATCAGGAAATCTCTCGCGGTGCCGTGGAATTGCTGCGCTCCCAGGTCGCCAGGCCGGAGGAAATGAAGCAGGAGGCTTATGACCGTACCCTGCGTGCCCGCGCCTTCGACGGTGCCCGCTACCTGTTGCCGCTGGCTGCCAACACTTCTCTCGGAGAAATCGTCAACGCGCGCACCCTGGAAACGCAGGTCTCCCGTCTGTTGTCGCAACCCCATGCGGAGGTTCGCCGTTTAGGCGAAAAGCTGCGCGAGGCGGCCGCATCTCCGTCATGGAATGTTCAGCGCTTGGCATTGGAGGAATTGCAGCGTGACATAGCCGCTGCCGATCCCGCGCTTGGCGAACGCGCCGCTGCATTGCTTTTGCGAGAGGTCTCCGTCGCTCCCACCCTGGTGAAATATGCGGCTCCCGTCGACTACCTCCAGAAATCGAGGATCGAACTGGAACAGGCAGCGCTCGACCTGATGAACGCCGCTCCCATTCAGCCCTCGCCCCTGGTTGATCTGGTCGAATCGGACGGAGATGGGGAATTCGAATCCATCGAGATTGAAATCGTCACAACTCTGCTCTACGGAGCATGCCACTATCCCTACCGCCAGGTTCGCGACCAGGTGTGTGCTCTCGATGCTCCCCGCCGCGAGGAGTTGCTGCTGCTAGGTACGCGCCATCGCGGCCGCCATGATGAGCTATCGCGCGCTTTCTCTTCCGGCTACCAGTTGCGCTTCGACATCCTCATGGATATTGGCGGCTTCCGCGACATGCATCGCCATCGCCGCTGCGTGCAGACCATCCAAAGCTTCACCAGTCTGCACGGCTACGATGTGCCGGAGCTGATTGCCGACTCCAACCTGCGCCAGCCCTATGAAGATGCAGTGCGCCAGGCCCACTCGGCCTTCGACACCCTGTCGCGCGCCGACATTCCGGAGGCGAAGGAAACTGCTCAATATCTTCTGCCGCTGGGAACACGCTGCCGCTCTCTGTTCAAGATGGACTTCGCCGAGGCGCTTTACATTTCCGAACTGCGCAGCGCGCCCCAGGGCCACATCTCCTACCGCCGCGTCGCCTGGGAAATGTATGAGGCCATCGCCAAACGCCATCCAGTGCTCGCGAAAAATTTCCGCATCACCGATGTCAACATTCCCATCGACCCCCTGCAGCGCTGAGCGGTTTTTCGCAGCACTGCCTTCCCCGAGCGACTTAGGACAATCCAAGCGGCTTGCGCAAAAATGCGTAGCCTAGAAGCATCCCTGATGTTTCGAGAGCGATAAACACGGTGAAAACCAGCACCACCTTACTGCTAAGGGGAGGCCAACCGCTCGGTTCACGCAGTTCTGCGACAGCAAGCGAGAGCCCAATCACCATGCCCACAAGCAGAATCGACCACCATTGATATTTCTTCATCATCCCGCAGGCGAATCTCACGGGGTCTTGAAAGTCGATCTTTCCTTGTTCCGGAACCAGGGCCATTCCCAGTAACGCGAGTGGGATAAAAAGCAGAATGTCTCCTACCAAAACAGTGAACAATTCTCCAGGAATGGTGCCGCGTAAACTTTCTGGGTAGAAAGCAAGGATCAGCACGGCCACGGCAGAAACCATCCCTGCTCTTTTCAATGCCGATGCAGTTTTTCGCAATGGAATATCGGCAGGCGCGCGATAAAGAAAGACACCCGCTCCTGCCGTGACCAGGATCATCCCAACCAGCAGACCGAAGAGGACGTGTCCGCCGCGTGAAGGCAGCCACATGGCAGTATGGCGCGCCATAGCAATGGAGTCGCCCGCCAGCGTGATCGCTATCGCCAGAATGGCCAGCATTTGGGTGCGCACCAGGAGTGCCTGTTGCTCTCTAGGTACAGTTTTCTCTGCATAAGCCCAGAACGCGCGCACCAATGAGAGGACCGCCAACACTGCCGCGGCCTGAATGCCGAACGAACCGATCGCGTCGTAAGGATCCTCGGCGAACGCGTTCGCCTGGGAGAAAAGTGGATTGTGCTTGCTGATATCAAAGAACGCCCAAAAGAGAATCGCGACAACAAAGGTGAGAAGCGCTCCAAACTTGAGCCTGCTAGGCATCGAACCGTCATCCCTTCGCGATCCAAATCTCATGTTCAATTCCGAATCGATATCAGCGTTTTTTTGAGTGGCCTCTCGCGATGTCGCCCGGATTTTATTCTCACTTTAAAAATACAGCGGGCAGCCACGGGTAAATTGCACTGCAATCGACCTGGCGCTCTCCCAGATTGAAAAGCAATTCGGTAAGGGATCCATC
>JAZKAG010000173.1:5832-13980 GCA_040389265.1 Acidobacteriota bacterium | reverse complement strand
GGAGGCTGGCACATCCCTTCCGCTACGTTGCCCACAACGGCGAAATCAACACACTGCGTGGCAATGTGAATTGGATGCACGCGCGGCAGTCGATTCTCGAATCACCTGCGTTTGGGCCGGACATGGAAAAGCTGTTTCCAATTGTCGAAGACGGCAGCAGCGACTCATCGGCGTTCGATAACGCAGTGGAACTGCTTTATCAATCTGGACGTTCCATGCCGCACGTTATGGCTATGTTGATTCCAGAGGCGTGGGCCAGCAATCCGCATATGAAGCCGGAAAAGCGAGCCTTCTACGAATATCACGCTTCGCTGATGGAGCCATGGGATGGACCGGCGGCGATCGCTTTCACCGACGGGCGCGTGATTGGGGCGACGCTGGATCGCAACGGCCTGCGTCCCGGTCGATACGTTGTCACGAAGGACGACATTGTTGTGCTTGCTTCCGAGGCGGGTGTTCTCGATATTCCCGCTGCTAATGTCAAGAAAAAGGGTCGATTGCAGCCTGGAAAGATGTTCCTGGTTGACACGGTGCAGCAGCGCATCATCTCCGACAAGGAGATTAAGCAGCAACTAGTTTCTCGCCAGCCATATGAGGAGTGGTTGAAGGAGAAACAGATCACGCTTGATCAATTGCCGGAACCTTCAAGGTTTTACGGGGCCAATCCCGATACTCTGCTTCGCCGCCAGCGCGCGTTCGGTTACTCCGAAGAAGACATGAAAATGATTCTGGAGCCGATGGCGAGCAAGGGAGAAGAGCCGATTGGTTCCATGGGGACAGACACCCCATTGGCTTGCCTTTCGGACCGGCCGCAAATGCTGTTCAGTTATTTCAAGCAACTCTTCGCGCAGGTGACCAATCCGCCGATCGATGCCATCCGTGAAGAGATGGTGATGTCGCTGATCAGCTTTATCGGTAGCGAACGGAATATTTTGGCGGAGACGTCGCAAAACTGCCACACTTTGAAATTGCAGCATGCCATCCTGACGAATCGTGAACTGGAGAAACTGCGTCGGGTGTCTACCGGAGACTTATTGGCGACGACGCTGCCGACTCACTTCCGCTCAGAAGATGGCGAGGCGGGATTGAAGCGGGCACTTGACGAGTTGTGCCAACGCGCCTCCCTGGCGGTTCGATCCGGATATACGTTGCTGATCCTTTCCGATCGTGGGGTAGATAAGCAGTACGCTCCCATCCCAAGCTTGCTTGCGCTGGCGGCGGTTCACTATCTGCTTGTTCGCGAAGAAACGCGCACCCAGGTTGCGTTGATCCTGGAGTCAGGTGAGCCGCGTGAGGTGATGCACTTCGCATTGCTGATCGGTTTCGGCGCCAGCGCCATCCATCCTTATTTGGCGTTCGATTCGATTCGTGACCTGGCGCATCGCGGATATCTTGCGAATGGGATTACCCCGGATACAGCGGTTAAGAATTTCATCAAGGCCGTGAACAAGGGTCTGCTGAAGACTTTCTCTAAGATGGGCATCTCGACGCTGCAAAGCTATCGTGGAGCGCAGGTATTCGAAGCGATCGGCTTGAATCGAAACCTTGTGGAGACATACTTCCAGGGAACCGCTTCGCGCATTGAAGGTGTCGGGCTCGACGTATTGGCACGGGAAGCGCAGATGAAGCATCAGTATGCGTTTGCTCCGTTGAACGAGTCAGAGACCGATCTGGATGTCGGCGGCGCGTATCACTTCCGAGTAGGAGGGGAAGAGCACCTGCTGAATCCTTTGACGATCAGCAAGCTGCAGCACGCGGTGCAACAGAGCAATCCGAAAACATTCAAGGAATATACCGACCTGATCGACGAACAAAATCGCAACATGTGCACGCTTCGCAGCCTGATGAAAATCAAGGAATCGAAGACGCCGATCCCGATTGAAGAGGTGGAACCGGCGAAGGAAATCGTCAAGCGATTCACCACCGGAGCCATGTCCTTCGGTTCGATCAGCAAAGAAGCCCACGAAACGCTGGCGATTGCCATGAACAGAATTGGCGGAATGTCGAATACCGGCGAAGGCGGAGAAGATGCACGCCGATTTACGCAGGACGCCAACGGAGATCTGCGCCGCAGCGCAGTCAAGCAGATAGCTTCTGGACGTTTTGGGGTAACCACCAACTATCTGATCAACGCGGACGAGCTGCAGATCAAGATGGCGCAGGGAGCAAAGCCGGGAGAAGGCGGACAGCTTCCAGGATACAAAGTAGATGAAGTGATTGCGCGACTGCGGCACTCGATTCCCGGAGTCGGTCTCATTTCGCCACCTCCGCATCACGATATTTACTCGATTGAAGACCTGGCTCAGTTGATCTATGACTTGAAAAATGTCAATCCGCGGGCTCGCATCGCGGTGAAGCTGGTTTCGGAGGTTGGAGTCGGCACAGTTGCTGCCGGTGTTTCCAAGGCGCATGCAGATGTTGTGCTGATCAGCGGGGATAGTGGAGGGACTGGCGCCGCGCCGCTCAGTTCTATTAAGCACGCAGGAATTCCTTGGGAACTTGGACTGGCGGAAACGCAGCAGGTTTTGCTGCTGAACGACCTTCGCAGCCGCATTCGCGTGCAAACCGATGGCAAGCTGCAAACCGGACGAGATGTTGTAATTGCGGCATTGCTGGGAGCGGAAGAATTTGGCTTCGCGACAGCGCCGCTCATTACCATGGGCTGCATCATGATTCGCAAGTGCCACTTGAATACGTGCCCGGTCGGCATCGCCACCCAGGACCCTGAACTTCGCAAGCGGTTCCAAGGTCAGCCCGAGCATGTGATTAATTTCTTCTTCTTCCTTGCGGAACAAGTTCGCGAGTATATGGCGAAGCTTGGCTTTCGAACTGTCGATGAAATGGTCGGTCGCGTCGATATGCTGGAAACTCGTCTAGCGGTGGATCATTGGAAGGCGAAGGGCATCGATCTGTCTTCGATCTTGTACAGTCCACCGTTGCCGGGCCGCGTTGCTCGCCATTGTGTTCAGAAGCAGGATCACGGGCTGGAGCAGGCACTTGATCACCAATTGATTGAGCTTGCTCAACCGGCGCTCGATCATCAGCAACCGGTTGAATTCTCCATGCCGATTCGAAACATCCATCGCACCGTGGGCGCCATGCTGGGCGGCGAAGTGGTGCGGCGTTATGGACCAGCGGGATTGCCCGAGGAAACTATCCGCTTCAACTTCCAAGGTTCTGCTGGGCAAAGTTTTGGCGCATTCCTGCCCAACGGCATCACCCTCACGCTGGAAGGTGAGGCGAACGACTACGTCGGCAAAGGACTTTCAGGCGGCAGGATCGTCGTTTTCCCGCCGCGCAACTCCAGTTTTCAACCGGAGGAAAGCATCCTTGCAGGCAATGTGATTCTCTACGGCGCAACCAGCGGAGAGGTCTTTCTGAATGGTATCGCAGGAGAGCGCTTCGCTGTCCGCAACTCCGGAGCAAGCGCGGTTGTCGAAGGTGTAGGCGATCACGGGTGCGAATACATGACCAATGGGCGGGTCGTAGTTCTAGGAGCCTGTGGGCGCAATTTTGCCGCCGGCATGAATGGAGGAATTGCGTATGTTTACGACGAGCGCGGCGACTTTATGCAGAAGCGATGCAATCCAGCTTCTGTCGATCTTGAACCGCTGATGGATGAGCGGGAGATTGAAGACCTGCAAACTTTGATTACGCGGCACCGCGATCTGACAGGAAGTCCGCGTGCGGGTTGGATTCTCGCCAACTGGAATGAAAGCCTGCCAAAGTTCATCAAGGTATTTCCGCAGGAGTACAAGCGCGTGCTGCGTGAACGCGGAGAAATGGCTGCCACGACTGGAGAACTTCCTACATTGACGATCGCAGAGCAGGTGCAACATGGGTAAATCGACAGGCTTCATGGAATTTCCACGCGAGTTGCCGGAGCGTCGTCCGGTTGTAGAACGCGTCAATGACTGGGTTGAAATTTACCGCTCTTTTCCCGAAGAAAAGCAGCAACAGCAGGCTGCGCGCTGCATGGATTGCGGCGTGCCATTCTGTCACACCGGCTGCCCGGTAAACAACCTCATCCCGGATTGGAACGATCTGGTGTATCGCGGTCGATGGAAAGAAGCTGTGCGCCGCTTGCACGCAACCAACAATTTTCCTGAGATCACCGGCAGAATTTGTCCAGCACCCTGCGAAGCTGCGTGCGTCTTGGGCATCAATGCTCCTCCGGTGACAATTAAGCAGATTGAAAAAAATATTATTGAGCACGCGTATGAGGAGGGCTGGGTCCATCCTGAGCCTCCTGCATTTTCCACGGGCAAACGGGTGGCAGTCGTCGGATCCGGACCTGCAGGGTTAGCAGCTGCGCAGCAATTGCGCCGCGCCGGCCACGCCGTTACCGTCTTTGAGAAGGCTGACCGCATTGGCGGATTGATGAGGTACGGAATTCCAAACTTCAAGCTGGAGAAAACAATCCTCGATCGTCGTCTGGAACAAATGCAGTTGGAAGGTGTGACATTTGTAACAGGTGCCCACGTCGGAAACAATGTTCAGGTTGAAGATCTTCAGCGCGATTTCGATGCCATCTTGTTGGCGGGTGGCGCCGAACAGCCTCGGGACTTGAACGTTCCTGGACGTGAGTTGAGGGGCATTCACTTCGCCATGGAATTTTTACCCCAGCAGAATCGGCGTTGTGAAGGTGATGCGGTTTCGGAAGACGGGGCGATCCTTGCCAGCGACAAGCGCGTTGTGATCATTGGAGGCGGAGATACCGGCGCGGATTGCCTCGGTACAAGTCATCGTCAGAAGGCGCTTTCAGTCGAGCAATTTGAGATCATGCCCGTACCACCTTCTGAGCGTTCTCCACTTACGCCGTGGCCATTGTGGCCAATGCAACTGCGGATAGAAGGGGCGCACGAAGAAGGCGGTAAACGGAATTGGAGTTTGGCAACGACCAAGTTCGTCGGCGATGAGCACGGCAATGTGAAACAGTTGCATGGTGTCCAGGTAGGACCTCCGCCCAAGTTCGAGCCGCAATCCGGCACTGAATTTGTGCTTGAAGTGGATCTGGTTTTGCTGGCCATGGGTTTTTCTGGTCCTGTGCGCAACGGCATGCTTGAAAAGCTGGGAGTTGCGATTGATAGCCGAGGCAACGTCGCAACCAATAGCAGCTACATGACCACCGTTGATGGAGTTTTTGCAGCAGGCGATATGCGGCGCGGACAATCTCTCGTCGTTTGGGCCATTTCTGAAGGACGGAAAGCGGCCGCAGCCGTTGATGAATATTTAAAGGCTGTTCCGAATGCTCGCGATGCCAGCCTGGTGGGTGTCGCTGGCTGATGAACCATGCAGTCTGCAGGGAGCGGCCGGCGGTGCTAAGTAATTCGCTCGAATTTGTAGCCGGTTTCCTGCAGTGCCGACGAGATGGTCTGGATATGCGCCGTACCGCGTGTCTCAAGAGTTATATCAATCACCGTGTCACCCAGATTTACACCATAGTGTGAGCGGTTGTGGAGCGTTTCTACGATATTAGCCTGCTGCTCCGCAAGTATTTTTGTGAGTTGATACAGTGCACCCGGGCGGTCAGATAAATGCACGCGGAGGCGAACGCGCCGACCGTCTTTCACTAAGCCGCGCTCGATAATCCTCGCCAGCAGACTTACATCAATATTGCCACCGCAAACCAGAACGGCCGTTTTCTGGTGATTCAGGCTCGTCTTATTGTTCAGCACGGCGGCCAATGCGACCGCGCCAGCCCCCTCGGCTAAGGTCTTTTCTCGTTCCAGCAAGACAAGAATCGCATTGGCGATTTCTTCTTCATCGACGGTGACAATTTCATCGACATATCGTTGCACCAGCGGCAATGTCAGACTGCCTGCTCGACGAACCGCAATGCCGTCGGCAATAGTCGCTTCCGCCTGCAATGTCACTGGATATCCTGCGTCACAGGCCTTCAACATGGAGGGAAGGCGTTCCGTTTGCACGCCGATAACGCGGATTGCAGGATTCATTTCTTTCAGCGCCGCTGCCACCCCACTAATGAGTCCTCCGCCACCGATCGGAATCACGACAGCCTCCAGATCGGGGACCTGCTCGATCAACTCGACGCCGATTGTGCCTTGTCCGTGGATGACATCGATATCGTCGAAGGGATGCAGAAAGGTCATGCAGTGCGATTCGCTGCGGCGAACGGCCTCGGCGTAGGTTTCATCGTAATTTGCGCCATGCAGGATAACCTCAGCTCCGAATCCACGTGTGGCAGACACTTTAACAAGAGGTGTCATCAGCGGCATCACGATCTGGGATCGGATCCCCCGCTGGGTTGCATGGTAGGCAACCGCCTGGGCATGGTTTCCTGCACTGGCGGCAATGACGCCACACTCTTTTTCTTTTGGGTTCAGTCGCAGGATTTTATTCAGCGCTCCGCGTTCTTTGAAGGCGCCAGTTCGCTGCAAATTATCCAGCTTCAGGTAAATTTGCTGGCCGGTCGCAGCCGATAGCTCGGCTGAATGTTGGCAGGGAGTTAGCCAAATAAAATCGCGGATGCGTTCCCTGGCCGCGAGAATTTCGTTAAGGATGCCATCAGAGGTCGTCATTGTGGATTTGATTTATTGTTTCACGACCGCAACGTGAACTTTCTATTCCTTTGCTGGAGTGATGACCAGATTCCTGAAAGAAAATCCGCCATGAGCTTCGGCTCCTTGCAGATAAATCGGGCCTGGAAGCCCTTCGTGGCTGTCGAGGGCGTCCCCCGTGATACCGGGAATTTCTTTCCTGTTGATGATGGTCTGACCATCTTCAACAACCGTCACCGTGCGACCAATCAGGGTGATATCGTACGAATGCCATGTGCCGGGATGGAGTGGAATCAGCGGAGACGGTGTAATAAATCCGTATACAGAGCCAGTCTGCCGATTTGGCGGATCCTGACCGGCGTTATCCGCAATCTGCACCTCATAGCGGCCGCGCAGGTACACTCCAGTGTTGCAGTTCGGTTGGCAATTGAATTCAACATGCAATTTGAAGTCGCGGAACTTACGGTCTGTAATGATGTTGCTCCCATGGGCAGTGCTATTCAGCACACCATCCTTCACGCTCCAGATGTCCGCGGTATCTGGATTGTCGAAGTGCCAGCCCGTCGTATCTTTTCCATTGAATAACCGGATGGGCTTGCCCCACTTTTTCACCGAAGTACGGTTCAATAAAGGCGCTCGCTCCCCCGTCCATCGCCAGGCAGTCCCGTCAGGACCGGACAGGGTTCCCTCTAATTTTCCATCGACAACTTTCGCTTGAAAGGGCATGTTTTTCGGGGTATCCTCCTCATCTTTCGGAGAGGAAAAGGTCAGCACAGATTTTTCAACCTTCACATTCAAAACCGGATGGGCATTCCCCCATCGACCCACCATGCGGCCTCGTAAGTGTCCGTCGCTTTCCGTAAGCTCCAGCCATGACGGATATTGGTGGTCAAGAGCATCGAGGGTCAAATTCCATCGGCCGAGGAACGGTTCTACTTCCGCAGAATTGGCGATGCCTTGAACTGCTGAAGGCGATTCGCTTTGACCCACTCCCATACCCAAGGAAAGAACGCTGAATGCCAATATAGGAAAAGCAATTTTGAAGAGTTTCACAGTGAATTCCTTCCTGGTCCGAAGTGGTGATACGCACGGATTGTCGCTACGATGATGTAACCAAGAAGTTTTATCGTCTGGAACAGGTATGTCAACCCCGATCAAGCGAGCATTTCGTCATCAAGAGGTTTCGATCAAGCTGAAACTTCATCGCATCAGCGGAGCAGAACTTGAACGGAGAGGCCAAAAACGGCCAAGCCCACTGTAATCCACATGACGTAGTCTCCGGGATGACCGCTCTGCACCGCCCGCAAGGGAGAAAGACCGCGTTCAAGAAAAGATCCAATGCGAAATTTACGTGGAAAGCGGAGCCGGAAGATAGAACTTGCCGCCAGAAGAATCGCCAGAAGAATCGCAATGGTTCCATGTAGCGCCGCATCCCGAAAAGCCTGTTCCCAGGAAGGTTGCGTTACGAAAACGTTCTGACCGGTGTACACGGTGTGCAGGTAGGCCGGTTGACTGGAAAGCTCTGCCGCGCCAATTCGCAGGAACTCCAGCCAGCCGGGGACAAACGTAAGGACCGCGGCACCAAGAATACATACCGCAGCTGGTGAAAAGTGATACCAGAAAATCT
>JAZKAG010000173.1:0-5822 GCA_040389265.1 Acidobacteriota bacterium | reverse complement strand
TCAGGTAGCTCACCAATTTCGGCAGCACGGTCTGTTAGCGGCTGGTCGCCCCAGCCGAGAAACGTATGCGCTCCGACGCGCAGCACCGCGGCGGATGTAATGGCTCCGCCAAACACAAACAACAGCCAGATGCCATGCATACCCGCCAATTCTGCGGCTCGCGTCGCTCCAGCTTCGCCCAGCATTAAGCTGAATGGAGGAGCGGCCGCTAAACCGATCCCGCCCAAGAACCACAATACCCCAGTCCAGCGTAGTTTCGCCCCTCGACCAAACAGAGTTCGCTCACTGATGGATCGCAGCCGATGCAAAATAATTCCAGCCTCAAAGAAAAGGCCTGACTTGATAAGAGCATGCGCCAACAGATACGCCAGCATGGCAGCAATCGCAAGCGGACCTAGCATGGCGTAAGCCAAAAGCATCAGGCTCGCGTGGCAAACCGTGGAAAAAGCCAGCAGCCGCTTCAGATGGTGTTCGGAGTAGCACATCAACCCGCTGATCACGACGCTGATCCCGGCAAGCGCGATCAGAATGCCCCGCAATTGCGCGTTGTGCGATGCCAGCGGCTGCGCAAAAATCACGGAATGCAGGCGCACCACCGCATATAAACCGAGTTCTACCATCAAGCCGGAAAACAAAACACAAACCGGAGTAGGAGCAACTGCGTGTGCATCCGGCAGCCAGAGGTGGAAAGGAACAATTGCCCCCTTAATTAGAAAGCCGCAGGTCAGCAACGTGAAGGCAAATAGTACCAGCGGATCATGTCGTATTCCAAGCGCACGCCCGATCTGCGCCATATTCAGCGCGCCCGTGATTGCGTATAGCAGTGCGATGCCCGTCAAAATCAAAAAGGCTGCAATCGTATTGGTAACCGCGAAATTGAACGATCCTTGCAGGGGCGCGGGCTCTGCTGTTTTCAAGCCGCATAAGGCGAAAGCAGCGGTACTCATCAGTTCGAAGAAAACGAAAAGATTGAATAGATCTCCAGTAAGACAAAAGCCGCACATAGCGGCCAAAAAAACCAGCATCAGCGGTTGAAAATGGTTGCTGCCGGATTCAATAAAGCGCCAGGAAAACAGTAATGCAAGAAAGGTGAGCAATGCTGCAAGCGTAGCCAGCCCTGCCCCGACAATATCGACGACGAAGCCGATCCCCAACACCATGGAGCCCCGGGGATACCAGTTGCCAAACCAATAGACGGTTGTTCCGTGAGTGGCGTGGGCCAGCAGAAAGAAACAGAGGACGAGTGTGACAGCGGCAAACAGTATGCCAAATAGATCGGACAAAGTGCGGCCCAACCATTTTCGCAAGGCTGCGAGAATGGCCGCGCCAAGCAGAGGCACAGCTACGGGTAGAGGCGTAAGTGGGGATGGCCCAGGCATGGAGTAGGCGGTTAACCCCGCATCAGCCTCAGATCCGCCGGCGACGTGCTGCCGGATTTCTCATAAGCTTTCACTACCATGGCAAGCAGCAGTGCGACGACCACAGCCTCAACCACAATATCTGTGAGCATCAGTGCCTGCACTACCGGGTCGACGACCAAGCTACCTGGAGAAATATCTGCAAAGACTGGTGCCGCCCCCCCCACCCTATATCCAATGTTCAGCAACAGCATGTATGTCGAGCTTTGCAAGATAGCCAGGCAGACTACCATATGCACCAAATGACGGCTGGTGACGATACCATATAGCCCGCAAACGAAAAGCCAAGCGGAGACAAAGTACGGAAGTGAACCTAAGATGTGCAGCATTTGCTATTTCTCCGGCATTTCGCCCGTGATGATTTCCTGCAAATAGGTAAAGCCAACTAATAAAAACGCCGCTGTCACCTCGACGCCGACACAAACGCTGATCAGTGCGATATTGCCAGCCGAAAACACGTCTCCAGTTTTTCCGAGCGGAAGAATATTCGTCAGCAGCGGAACACCGAATAAAACCGCGGCAAGGCCAATGAGGGCATATGAGCCGGCTCCAACCGCCTCAATCACTTCAACAGCGGCATGAGACGTGACTCGCCGGAATGCCTCGACGTTTTCGCAAACGTAGATCAGAAAAGGAACCGCCGCAAGAATCACGCCCGCTTGAAAGCCGCCACCAGGCGTCAGTTGCCCATGGCTACCAATATAGAAACCAAACACCAGCGTCACCGTCACTGCAGGGCGACACATCACGCGCACTGCAGAACTCAATTTAGATTCATCTTCCACTTTGCCGACTGGACGTGTGGGAACACCTTCTTCTCGGCGCAACAACATCATGACACCAAGTACGGCGGTGAACAGGATGAACTCCTCCCCCAGCGTATCGAAACCCCGATAGTCGTAATTGATCGCGTTCACCACATCGGTTGCGTGACGTTCGTAGACGGCTACGCGAGCGATGGCGTCTCCATAAGGACCGCGGTAGTGACCCCAGGGCGGCATGTTCAGGCTGGCATAACAATAAAGCCCAAAAAAGATACAGCCTGCGATCAGAAAGATCGAAACACGCATGCGTTCAGTCATGCTTGTCACCTTTGCTATTGGCGGACTGGGAATGCGCGCTGCGAAACTTCATTCGCGAGATCGCCAGCATCACCATCAGCGGAAGAGCGATGGCTCCGACAGTCACTTGAGATAGAGCCACGTCGGGAGCCTGAAAAAAGAAAAATACCAATCCCATCAACAGTCCATAGAATCCCAGCGCAACCACCTGGGCTGTGACATCGCGGGTTTGTACCACGAGCAAGCCGGAGACAGCGACAAGAAGCATGAGTGCAGCGCCGAACCAGATCACTTTTTCTCCGTGTCACGGACGAATTCGAAAGGATCGCCATCCATAGGCTCCCAATGCCCTAAATTGCGCGCGCGGAAGGAGCGAGCCGTCGCATGAGCTACGACAGAATTGGTAGCGAACAAAATACAGGCGATTAACAAGGTTTTCCAGAAAGCCTGGTTAGCACCATCGGCCAAAAGAACCGCAATAGTCAATGCGAATGCACCTAAAGTTGCCGGAAACGAAAGATAATGTAGCGCCTGTACGGGCGATCGCATGCGCCACATACCAATTGCACCCAGCCAGCATGCCAGCACCACCAAGGCAAGAAAACAGTCTTCAACAACAGAGTGAAGTGTCATAAATGTTTTCCCAGGAAACGTGCATATACAAGTCCTCCTCCGAACGAGAGGATGGCCAGTGTAAGTGGAACATCGACGAATGGTGTGCGGCCATAGCCAACGGCAAACATCACCATCGCGATTGTCACCATCAGACTTGTCATTTCCAATCCGACAAGGCGGCGTTCGGGCGAACCACGCAAACACATGGCGGCGCAGGGAACCAGAGTGGCTGAGACGGACATTCCGGCTAGCAACCAATGATTCATGATTTCGCACCCAGCTCCTCCGTCATTTTGGGAAGAGGAGCACGCTGGATCTGGTGGAAAAGCATTCTGCTGCATGTGTAATCGATGCCGAGCACGATGGTATTCGGGGATGCAGATGTATAGGCGATGGCGAGGACGCGTCGCGCAACAAGGACAGGATCTTTTTTGGCAGTTTGAAATTCAGAGACGCGAAAGAGCGATTGTGCTTTTTCTATTCCAAAAAGGTCTTTGAACAGAACGATTGTGATCACGACCATGTCATGGATCACGTCCCAGAGAATGCTCCATCCCTTTGCTATATCTGCAAGACGAAAATCGGTGTGAAGTGTACTGGTTCGATGAGCAACGAACAGGAATGCACTGGCTGCCAGAACGGAAATTGCTCCTACAATCATTTCGTCGATGTGCGTGCCGGCAACTAAAAGGATCCATTCGCCTGACATAAGAAGGACAGCCAGCAATGCGATGAAGATCGCCTTTGAATTTGCAGTTGCAGGCACATGCATGACAACAAAAGACGCCTGCAGCTATGAAATAGATGCCTTGTGTCTGTGATTTGCAGGAGCTCTCATAAAAAATAGAAATCAGAATAGAGCTACTGCTGCCCGCGATTACAGATTTGCGAGCGCTCGCAGCAACAGACTTGATTCGCCATTTCAGCCATTAATTCGTAGAAGCGGCATTACAAAAAAGGCATTCTAAAAACAAAAAATCATTAGGGAGGAAATTTTAATTTGTTTTATATCTGCGAGTTGAGGCGCAGTGCACCATTTGTGCAGCAGATGAGGATTGACAGAGATACAGGTCATTGGGCGAAGATAAGGCGAAGATAGATTATGTCTACCGCCGCCACCCTTCGCGCCGAAATTGAAACTTCACTAGCACACCGTATTCCCTCGGCTCTGACTCCCGCACAACGGATCATTCGTCCTGTTGTGGCTACGGGCATTCATGCGTTGGACCAGGTGCTGCAAGGCGGTCTTCCCGTCGGTGCGATTACAGAGATTGTTGGCCCGGAGTGTTCCGGTCGAACGGCGCTTGTGTTTTCATTTCTTGCAAGCATTACGCGAACTGCTAAGGTATGTGCCTGGGTCGATGTATCAGATGTATTTCATCCTGAATCCGCAGCTGCTTCTGGCATCGATCTAGATTGGATGTTGTGGGTACGATGCGGCGTAAGAAGACCGAAAAATATTCAGCAAATTTCTAAAGATTCTTTTGTGCTTCCAGAGAAATACCTGGTTCCTTCGCCGATCATGAGGGGGTTGCACGGCGGCGGTTTCGGCCCTCATCCGCGAGGAGAGGGAAAGGGATTGCCGGAGGCTCTCCATAATCTTTTTCAGAATGAGACAAAGCCAGCTCTTCATTCAGGTTCACAGGCAAAACCCGGTGCAGAAAAATTCCCACTTGTCTCTCACCCGTTAGCCGGTTCGGCAAGGCAAGTGGCACAGGTGAGCTCCGCCAAACCATGGTCGAGAATTGAGCAGGCGCTTCGCGTCACGGATCTGCTTTTACAAGCAGGCGGCTTCAGCGCGATTGTGCTAGATATGGCCAGTCTTGCGCCAGAATTTGCCTTGCGAGTGCCATTGGGAACTTGGTTCCGCTATCGTACTGCGGCGGAACACAGCCAGACAAGTCTACTGCTGCTAACGCAGCGAGCATGCGCGAAAAGCAGTGCGGGGCTGGTGCTGCAGATGCAAACCGCCAAGCCACTGCAGAAAGAAGCCACGGTCTTTACCGGAATACAGCATGGGGTGGAAGTTACAAGAGAGCGTTTCCAGCCGGCGCCGGCCAAGGTAGTTCCTTTGCGTAAGCCTCCACAAAGCGTACGCAATGCGCACTGGCAGAGTGAAACACCATGGGCGACACAGCGATGAATTCTGCAGAACTTTATGCCTGCTTATATGTAAAGGAATTTCCTGCGCAGGCTTTACTGCGGCTTCGGCCGGAGTTACAAGAGAAGCCATGTGCGGTAATGCAAGGCGAACCTCCACTGGAACAGGTTGGCTCGTTGAACGCGAAAGCGCGACGTCTTGGCGTCCTGATCGGCATGACTCGAGTAGAGATGGAGACATTTCCAGCGGTCACTCTATTGCCGCGTTCTTTGCAGGAAGAAGCTGCAACAAAAACAGCATTGCTGGAATGCGTGGGAAGCTTTACCCCCAGAGTCGAAGAAGTTAGTTTAGACTGCGCGTTTCTATGTGTTCTTGATATTGCTGGTACTAAAAAACTGTTTGGACCTGCTGCCACATTGGCCGAGAAACTTAAAAATCGGGTTAAGACGCTGGGGATTATGGCATCCGTCGCGGTCAGCAGGAATTTTCATGCGGCGATTTGTCTTGCGCGCGGTATGTCACCCGGCATTTCGATAAAGGTGATCACAGCTGGGACAGAAAGTACTGCTCTGTCGCCGCTTCCACTCTCGGTGCTGTCTATTTCTCAAGAGCATGCTGAAAAGTTTT
>JAZKAG010000172.1:0-2609 GCA_040389265.1 Acidobacteriota bacterium | reverse complement strand
CGGAGGGAGTAAACACGTCGAGCGAACTGAACACTTTGTTCATCTTTTTCCAGTCGAGATAGTCCAGATAGGAAAGATTGGCCGGCCCGAGGAGCGGAACACTTTCTGTCACCGCTACCAGCCGACTTGGATTGGAATATGGCAGCGGCTTGATCAACGCCGCATCAACAAATACAAAAATCGCCACCGCGGCTCCAATGCCCAGCCCCAGCATCAGGATTGCGGTCGCCGTAAATCCAGGATTCTTCCGGAGCTGACGCACAGCGAAGAGAAAATCCTGCGCCACCGTCTCAAACCAGAACTTCACCGCCTCGTGACTTTGTTCCTTCAGCCTGGTGGCGTTGCCGAACTGTTGCCGCGCGGCATGTCTTGCCTCATCCACCGACATTCCCGCTGCTTGGAAGTCCCTCTCAGCCTGCTCTTGATGGAACGCCATCTCTTCGGCGAGCCCACTGTCAAAACCGCCGCGACGGAATAAAATCGCTAGCTTGTTGAACATTCTGCGAAATGGATTCATCGCTATCTCCTACGCATCCTGCAGCACCCGGCTGATGGCGGCGATCATTTGCTCAAATTGCGACAGCTCAATCCCAAGCTGTTTGCGACCCAACGGCGTCAGAGTGTAATACCTTGCGCGCCGATTGGTTTCCGTCTTCTTCCACTCCGCCTTCACCCAGCCTTGCAGCAAGAGCCGCTGCAGCGCTGGATAGAGCGACCCTTCTTCCACCGTCAACACCTCATCGGAGCTGCGCTTGATTGACAGCGCGATCCCATATCCATGCAGTGGGGCGCGAGCCAGGGTCTTGAGGATCAGCATGTCCAGAGTTCCTGGCAGCAGGTCAGCTTTCTTCGTCATGCGCCTATCTATAGCTTATCTATGGATAGAGTGTCAATGGTATTTTTCGGCTTGCGCTCGTGCCCGCACGCCTGCAGCTTCAGGCGGCCGCGATTTCCCTGACGCTTACCAAACGCGCAATGGAGTTGTATGAGAATCGGGGTGGAAATAGCCTGTCTCCAACGGTATCCGCGAAACCTGCATCTCTCTTAGGTAATACAATTTTTTGGAGGGTTATATTTTTTTGATGGCGATAGAGAGCAAGCAGCAGACCAAAGACACAATTGCAGCCAGGTTGGAAGGGCGGCGACGCGTTGTGATTGAAGGCGTCAAGCCGGAAATTGATTGCGGAGAATTTTCCATTCAGCGTGTTGTTGGAGAGACCGTGATCATTGAAGCTGACGTTTTCGCGGATGGCCACGATGCCGTCGCAACCCATCTTCTCTATCGCAGAAGCACCGAACGCAACTGGCGCACCATACGGATGGAACCTCTCGGCAACGATCGCTGGCGCGCAGAATTTGCCGTCATGGAACTAGGCGAATATCGCTACACGGTGGAAGGTTGGATCGACACGTTCACCACCTGGCGCAATGCCATGAAGAAACGCATCGATGCTGGCCAGGAGACTCCCGTGGAACGCATGGCCGGAAGCAGCCTGGTCGCTGCAGCCGCCAAGCGCGCGAAAAAAGAAGACGCCAAAGCGCTGAAGGAGTTCGCCGCGAAAATTAACGATACCGATCAGGAAGGTGCCTCCACCGCCTCGATCGACCCTGAGCTCGAAGCGTTAATGGAAACCTACGCGGAACATCCATACACCACCCGTTACCCCAAGGAACTAAGCGTTAGCGTTGGCCGCGACCGCGCTGGATTTTCTGCATGGTACGAAATATTTCCACGGTCCTGCGCACCGACGCCCGATCATCACGGCACCTTCAAGGATTGCGAATCGTGGCTGCCCTACATCGCCTCCATGAACTTCGATGTTCTATACCTTCCCCCGATTCATCCCATCGGCCATGCTTTCCGTAAGGGAAAAAACAATTCCGAAAAAGCTGAGCCGGACGATGTCGGCAGCACCTGGGCCATTGGCGCAGAAGAAGGCGGACACAAAGCGATCCATCCCGAGCTGGGCACGCTCGACGATCTGCACTCGCTGATGGCGACAGCAAAACAGCATGGCCTGGAAATCGCGCTTGACCTTGCGTTTCAATGTTCACCTGACCATCCTTACGTGCAGCAGCATCCCAGCTTCTTTCGCAAGCGTGCCGACGGCAGCATCCAATACGCGGAAAATCCTCCCAAGAAATATCAGGACATTTACCCGCTTGACTTTGAAACCGAAGACTGGCGCGCGCTTTGGATAGAACTAAAAAGCATCATCGATTACTGGATCGATGAGGGTGTCCTGATCTTCCGCGTGGACAATCCTCACACCAAATCATTTCCCTTCTGGACGTGGGTGATCGCTGAGGTCAAGGCCGCGCATCCAGACGTGATTTTTCTCGCCGAAGCTTTCACGCGGCCCAAGGTCATGTATCGGCTCGCCAAGCTCGGTTTCACCCAGTCGTACACGTATTTCACCTGGCGCAATACCAAAGAAGACCTCACGGAATATTTGGAAGAATTAACGCAGACTCCGGTCGTAGAATTCTTCCGTCCCAATTTCTGGCCCAACACGCCAGACATTCTGCATGAAGAATTGCAGACCGGGGGTCGCGCCGCCTTCCTCAGCCGGTTCGTCCTCGCAGCGACACTTTCTTCTAACTACGGT
>JAZKAG010000171.1:0-13865 GCA_040389265.1 Acidobacteriota bacterium | reverse complement strand
ATGGTCAGAAAGACCATCGCGAAACCGATCTGCAGCAGGATGAGTTGTTCAAAACGGGCTCTTCCTGAAGCATGCGCCAAGGCGAGGACATAGAGTGAAAATCCGACGGCGCAAAACAGTGTCAGCAAATTCCCAAATCCTTGTTTTCCGCCGGCAGTGAACAGCGTTGTCCAGGGGGCATTTGAGGGCAGAGTCAACAATGCCACCCCGAGTAAGGCGACCAGCGCGCCCGCCCATGCCGTCCATTCTGGCGTATCGTGGCCGGGCGGCCGCAGCCCCGGAATCGTGGCCAAGATGGGCACCATTACCACCACGAGCGCCGTGATAAAGGCAGAGTTGGTCGCGGTGGTGTAGAGCAGGCCCTGGGTTTGGAAAACATATCCCACGCCTCCCGCGTGAGGCAGCGAAATTGCTTGCGATACATCAATGCAAGGCAGGCAAAGGCGATCATCATGCGAATGGCGTTGAACCACTGCGGCGAGATCACGTCAAGGGCGACTTTGATGAGCACAAACATCGCGCCCCAAAGCATCACCACCGCCAACATCAGCAGATGTGCCGCGGCATTACGCGAGATTTTTTCGGTTGTCATTCGTACGTGGGGTTATAGCTCAATCATTTTGATTATCGCGTTGCAAAGGGAAACAGGTGGTGCGTCAGCGTGAACTTCGATTGCCTCGCTTCGTCACCAGGCCGAGGCTTACACCCACCGCGGTTCCGATCGCGACCCCGACCGGAATATTGTGGAACGCGACGCCCATGGCAGTTCCGATGCCGACACCCAGCGCGATCGCCATGCCCAGGTTGTTTTTCATTGGGGTCTCCGATTCAACCCATTCTCGTGGTTTGGAACGGGATCTGCCAACTACTTTGTTTTATGATCCGCGATCAAGGCGGAAAAGCGAGAAAATTCTTAGAGGTCTGCCTCTGCCAGGGCCAGCAGCAAGAGCAGAATTCTTCGCAGCGCCAGGTCGCGTCCGGTCGCGTCGAACCACTCCTGCAGACTGTGGATGCCGCCGCCACTGCCGCCACTTCCCAGGCTGATCGCCTCCACTCCGAGCGAGAGCGGGATATTCGCATCTGTCGAGGCGACGCCGGGATGGCTTTGGATCTGCAGGTGTCGATCCACCGCTTTCAACATCGTCAGAATCCGCGCTTCCTCGGGCAGCTTCGCGGCCGGCCGTTCCCCGATCAATTCAATGGCAAATTGTATTGGAGCTTCAGCCGCTTTCGCTTGCGGTTGTTTCACGAAGCGATTTGCCTCCGCGACCGCTGCCTCGACAGCCTCGTAAATGACATCTTCGAGGTGGGCCAGCAACGCTGCGTCCGTCGAGCGTGTATCGATTCTGGCTTCTGCTCGCTGCGGGATTGCGTTGATGGAAGTCCCGCCCTCGATGTGCCCGATATTCCACGTGGTTCGCGGTGAACTCGGCAACTCCAGCGCGCCAATTTCTGCCAGCGCATTGGCCAGCACCAAGATTGGATTGGGGGTGCCGGCGTCGCTCCATGAATGTCCGCCGGGGCCGGTCACCGTGATACTAAATCGCTTGCTGCCCAGTCCCTGGGTCACGATGGTGTCTGTCCCCGCGCCGTCGAGGATGACCGCGAAACGAATCCGCGTGGCGATCTCCGCTTGGCTGAAAAGATGTCGCATACCGCGTAGATTGCCTTCGCCCTCTTCGCCGACATTGCAGGCGAAGAGTATGTCGCTGGCAGGCTTGAGTGCGGCGGCACGCATCGCGGCCGCAATGCCCAGAAGTGCGGCGATGCCGGCACAATTGTCGCTCGCCCCTGGAATTGTGAGGCGGTTGCCATCCTGTATCGGTTCACCGATTGCCTCAGCAGGAAATACGGTGTCGAGGTGTGCAGAAAATAATGTGCACGGTCGAAACTCGTCGACATTTTTTTTGCGGGGGTGATCCTCGGCTCGCATCCAGCCCAGCGCATTGCCACAGGCATCGAGCCCGACATCTTCCAGCCCCAGCGCTCTAAACTGGTTCACCACCCAATGCGCGCGCGCTGCCTCGCCAAACGGGGGAGCCGCGATGGCCGCCACTTGCCGATGCCACTCGCGCACCTGCGGTTCCTGCAGATGGAACCACTGGAATGCGCGATGCACCGCCGGCTGCCCAGCCAGTTGGCTGATGGTCTGAAAGGCCGAGATGGCGATCGTTTTCGGCATGACGTTTAGGAAAGCGTGATCCGAATCGATACGCTTGGCGATTCATGGACAGTCTATCGAAGTTCCGCTTGCGAATCTGCCGCAGTCGCTGCAGCGAACCATTTCAGTAGAGAACCTTCATCAGGCACAGGCCGCGCGCGGCTGCTGTAGGACCGGCCAACGAGCGATTGCGACTCTCAAGGATGCGATCCATATCCGCCGGCGACATGCGCCCGCGCCCGATCTCTACGAATGTTCCCACCAGGTTGCGCACCATGTGATGTAGAAATCCATTGCCGCTCACGGTATAGGTCAAGATTTCCCCTCCCTCGGGCGTCGCGGCTTCGGTGAAATTTGGCCCCTGGCCTAATAACATAGCTCCCAGCGCACCTGAGATGGAGAGTGCAGATTCTCGCGTCCATTGCGACATCGTAATGCGGCGGACGTTGCTGGCCTGGGTGAGATTCTCCTCGTCCAATACGGCATCTTTGTCGGATGCGTCCACGGCTGCGATGCGGGCAGTTCGGTCAGGATCGGATGCAGCGAAAGAAGTGAAATCATGCTCGCCGACAATGGCTTCGGCTGCGGCCTGCATCGCCTCCAAATCAAGCGGCCACTTGCAGACGGAGACATATCGCGCCAGAAAAGGCGAACAGATTCCGCCCGGAAAAATTCGGTATTGATACAGCTTGCCGACAGCGCTGTGGCGGGCGTGGAAATCTTTTCCAGCACGCTCCGCGGAAAGAATCCGTATCGCGCTTGGAAGGATACGATTCAGCGCACCTTGCAGATTTTTCGCCGGAATAGCGGCGCGCAGCGCAAAACTTGCGACTTGTCCCCATGCGTGCACGCCCGCATCCGTGCGCCCCGATCCTTGCGGCAACACCTGCTCCCCGGTGACTGAATAGATTGCCTCGGCCAGCATGCCTTGAAGCGTGGGACTTCCCGGTTGAATCTGCCAGCCATGGAAATCCGTTCCGTCATAGGACAGAATCAGTTTCCATACGGTTCCAGCATTGCCGTCATCCACGCCAGGCATCTTTCGTCGTGTTGGGTCTATGGGTGCCGGCTTTATTCCGGCGCTCGCGCAATATTTCCTGCTTTGCAGAAAGCATCTTCACGCCGCTTCCCGCCGGTAGCCTTGTACCTGCGGATGGCTCATGGATTCGGGGGGCTGCGATATACTCATCCTCGTTAGCAGATTACACGTGGTTTGGCGGCCCGGGATGCGGTGCTTGCATGACGGTCATTATGCTTGCCGGGAAAATTGTATGTGGCCAGGGCATTGAAGAAATTCTTCATTCAACCCGGCTTGAAGGAACATTTTGCTTGAGAATCAGTGGGAACCGTCCACCCGGAAATCTCGTACCCAATTCCTAGAACGCGAATAGAGACCTACGGTTAACATGCGAGAATACCGTTTTGTCATTTCCCTGGGTCCGGCTGCTGAAGCTGATGGTCAGAAAAAACGAGATTTCCGAAGCCGCAGGCCGATGAAAGCCATCGAATGTGAGGCTTCCAATTCTGGTTGACGGCAGGCGTTCCGTCGCGTGAACGTTTACGGTGTTGACCGCGCTTTCGCAAGTAGACGACCGTTTTGCAGCGCGGTCGGTTAGAGGATATTTTTTTCGAGGCAATGAGAGGGGTAGGGCAAACGTGAAAACGAAGGACTTGCAGGGCGGCTGGGTGGTTGGTTTGATGATGCTGAATTTGCTGGCGCCGCTGGCCAATGCTCAATCGCAGAGTTCCAGCAGCGCATTGCCGAATGCACCAGCCGCGGAGACAGCAACCGTTGCCACTCCGGGGCCTCCTCCACCTGCTTGGACAGAACCCTACGAACTGCGTCCTACGAATCAAAATTTCTCCACGGGGAAATCGCAGTTTCCCAACCCGTTCAGTGTTTATACGGAAATGCCGGTTCCTCCAGCGCGCCTCACGAACTCCCCGCATATCGACACGCTCTACCGCGACGGAAAGATCTACCTCAGCCTCGATGACGCCATCTTGCTGGCGCTACAGAATAACTTCGATATCGCGATTGCGCGTTACAACCTGGATATCGCGGATACGGATATACTCCGCTCTCGTTCCGGCCTGGCCTACCTCGGCGTCAATTCAGGATTGGTTACAAACACGCTGGGCGGTACGACCAGCCCCATTGCCAGTTCCTCTCCGGCGGCCACGACCGGTGCCACCAGCTCGAATACTTCGTCCTCCCCAACGACGATTCAGACCGCGGGAGCTTCCGCCGGTGGACCCGGCGGGACTTCCGTGGGTGCGGGTGGCGCGACGTCCGGTGCCTTTGGGATCAACGGTTCAACATTAGGTGCGGGGCCGTTAGATATCCCAACGGAACCGCTCGATCCAGTGCTGACGGGCACTGTGCAACTTGGACGGCAGAATATTCCTCAAACCTCCAACTTCATCACCGGCACGTTCCAACTCAACGAGAACCTGGATGAGTACAATTTCGCCTATACCCAAGGATTTCTGCCTGGCGAGACTCTAGCCGTCACGTTTAACAATAACCGCGTCACCACCAACGCGAATTCAGCATTCGGAAGTTTCTATAGCCCGTCGCTGAATTCGTCGTTTAACGCGCAAGTGACGCAACATCTGCTGCAGGGCTTTGGATGGGCGGTGAACGGACGCTTTATCGCTATCACTAAGAACAACCGTCAGAGCACCGACGCCTCATTCCGCGCCCAATTGCTCTACACTATTGACCAGATTGAAAATATCTACTGGGGCCTGGTAGGCGCGTATCAGGATGAGCGGGCGAAAGAGGGCGCGCTGAAGCAATCGAGCCAGTTGCTGTCGGATGACCAGAAGCAGTTGCAGATCGGCACCCTGGCGCCGCTGGATGTTGTGAACGCCAACGCTCAGGTCGCCAGCGATAAGCAGGCCTTGATCTCGGCAAAAACCAAACTGGAATATCAGCAGCTGATTATCAAGCAGGCGATCGCCAGAAATCTCGACGATCCTATCTTCGCCGCGGCTCCAGTGATTCCTACCGATCGTGTTTCCCTGTTGGAAACACCGGAGGAACAAAAACCGTTGCAGGAACTGGTGCAGGACGTCTATACCAACAGTCCCACTGTGGAGCAGGCCATCCTCGCTTTGAAGAACCAGGAAATCACTCTCAAGTCCGTCAAGAACGCCATGTTACCGCAGTTGGATATCTACGCGTTTTACGGTGCGGCAGCCGTCGGTGGTTCTAAAAACCCTCTCATCACCTGCGGGGTCATTCCAGGGCTGGGTTACGATCCATGCCAAGGCACGCCGGGCCTGGACATCCCGTACAGTACAGTGGTATCGAATCTGGGCAACAGCTCCGGATCAAATAAAGGTGTTGGATTCAACTTCACCGTGCCCATCCGCAATCGTCACGCGCAGGCCCAGTCCGAACGCGCGCAGCTGGAATACCGCCAGTCGCAAATGCGGTTGCAGCAATTGTATGTGCAGCTAAAGATGCAGGTGACCAACCAGATTTACGGACTGCAAAACGATCGCGCCCAGGTACAGTCTGCCGAGGCCAGCCAGGATTATGCGGTTCAGGCATTGGATGCCGAGCAGAAGAAATATCACCTCGGCGCGTCGACCAGCGCCAATGTTCTGTCGCAGACGCGCAACCTGGAAACCGCGCAGGATAATTTGATTGCGGCGCAAACTACCTATGCGGTGGATCGCGCCGCGCTTTCAGAACTCGTTGCCGACACGCTGCAGAAATACGGTATCAACATTACGGACGCAGCTACCGGTAACGTCACCCAGGAGCCGAACGTTCCAGGCCTGGAAGCGCCCAAACCGGAAGCCAAGCCAGAGCCGCTCCATCCTGACCAGGGAAAAAATGGAACCGATACCGTTGCGCCGGCACCCGTAAGTTCGGGGCCGCAAGGGTTGTAAATTGTTTGCCTCCCATAAGACAAAAAAGGCCAGATCGTTTTCGATCTGGCCTTTTTATTTTGTGGGGCGGTCGCCTATTGCTCGGTGATGCGATCCAGAAAATCGAAAAACTCCGGAAATGATATGGCGGCCGACTCAGCGCCGTGAATCTCGGTCGGACCGCTCGCGCGCAACGCAGCCACAGCAAACGCCATGGCAATTCGATGGTCGTCGCCGGCATCGATGGCAGCGCCATGCAGCGGTTGTCCGCCGGCTACGTCGAGTCCGTCGTCGAATTCTTCCACCTCGGCGCCCATGGCACGCAGATTTTTCGCTACCAGGGCAATGCGGTCCGATTCCTTCACTCGCAGCTCGCGCGCATCGCGAATGCGAATTCCTTGGCGTGTGTACGGCGCAATTGCCGCCAAGACCGGCAGCTCATCAATCAATTGCGCGGACAGCGCACCGCTGATTTCAGCGCCGGCCAATCCATTCGGATTTCCGACCACCTGCAGCGTACCCACCAGCTCCGCATGCTGCTCGCTCAGCTCCAGCACATTCAGCCCGACGCCTAGGCCGCGCAATACATCGAGCAGCGAGGCGCGAGTGGGATTCATTCCAATCCCATCCAGCACCAGGTTCGACTCCGGAAAGAGTGCCGCGGCACAAAGAAAGAATGCCGCGGAGGAAAGATCGCCTGGTACCCCAGCGTCGATGGCGCGAAGCTTCTGTCCTCCCGCGATGCTGACCATCAGCCTGCTGCGCTCGACGTCAGCACCGAAAGCCCTCAACGCAAGCTCGCCATGATCGCGAGTATGCACCGACTCATGCACTTGCGTGGTGCCGGTCGCCTGCAACCCGGCAAACAGCAGGCAAGTCTTCACCTGGGCGCTTGCGATCGGTGTTTTGTAGTCCAGTCCGCGCAGCGGTCCGCCATGGATCGTCACGGGCGCATGGCCCTCCGTCAAGTCAATCCGCGCTCCCATGGCTGCCAGTGGCGCGCGAATGCGCTCCATCGGCCTTCGGCTCAGCGAGGCGTCCCCCACCAGCGTGGCGGAAAAGGGTTGCGCCGCAAGCAATCCTGCCAGCATGCGCATAGTCGAGCCAGAGTTGCCGCAGTCGAGAGCCCCGTTTGGTTGGCGGAATTCACCCGCACATCCCGTGATCGCGATGCTCCCATTCTCGCCGCGTTCCACCTGCGCTCCCAATTGCTCCATGCAGGCCAGCGTGCTGTGCGGATCCGCGCCGCTGGAAAAATTCGTCAGATGCGATAGGCCTTCAGCGAAGCCGGCCAACATGGCATAACGATGCGAAATACTCTTATCTCCCGGCAGGCGCAGACTTCCCAGCACATTTCTCGCCGGGTTGATCACTCGGATCGAACCGGAAGATGGGGCAGTGGATGACTTCATCTGAGGCAAAGACATTTCTCCTTCAATTTTTTCTGATCGCAGCAACAAAAGATCCCATCCTGCGCGCTGTTCCTTTTTGGAACACTCGATTCAAACTGGAAATCTCATCGTATCGTGAACAGATTCCTTCGTGGAAACTTCGCCCGCACGCCGCAACATAAAACAGGTGGAGCTGCCATCATGAAGCTGGATCTCAAATTGAGTATCGGCACTGCCGTAATGCTTGCGTGTTTCTCGATTCCGGCCGCAGTCGCGCAGAATATTGCCGGCGATCGAAACGCCGGCACACCGTCGCAAGACGACACAACCGCTTCGGTCCACGCCGACAACCTGATCGAGTCGGGAATTCGTCCCGACGCGCTGCAGAGCTACCTGCGCGCCGCCCGAGAATTGCATCAAGGTCACGCCGTGGTCGCGGAGCAAGAGGCCAATCGCGCCCTGCAGCAGGATGCAACATTTGCCGACGCTGCCGCACTGGCCGCCACCGCTGCGCTGGTGCAGCAACAATTCGCTCGCGCAGCCTCCGAGGCGGCCGGGGCCATCCGCATCAACGCAGCCGACGAGAAAGCTTACGTCATTCTTGCCACAGCGCAAAATTATCTTGGCGATTATTCTGCGGCAGCCGACGCACTGCGCCATGTGCGGCCGCAGGAACAACAAACCTGGCAAGTCGCCTACCAATGGGCGCGCGCGGAAGCGGGCCTGCAGCATCTGCCGGAATGCCTGGAGTGGTTGAATCGTGCCGCCCTGTCGGCGCCAGCGAATTTCGCTCCCTTGCACCTGCTGCGTGCCAGCGCTTTGCTGGCGTCGGGAGACAAGGCCCGGGCAGCGGATGAGCTCGAAGTGTATCTGCAATTACCCAGCGTGAACGAGGCACAGCGCGAACTGCTAACGCAGGAGTTGCGGCAACTGCGTCAACAGCCGTCATCCAGTGCCGTGGCATCTTCGGCTACCGGCAACTAACGCGGCGGTCGTGAGCAAGCAGTTGGTGCGCAAGCAGTTCGCGCGCGTGTTCCCATCCATGCACCCGACCCTGCTCGAATTATGTGTGTAGAATGATCCTGATTTTCTAGCCGTCAGTGTGGAGATGCGGGACATGCAGCGTCGCGATTTCATTAAATCCGTGGTTGCCTTGGGCGGTGCGTCGGTATTGGGTCAGAAGACCTCGTTGGCGTTGCAGGAACCCTCCTACATGCCCACTCCGCAACTGGATGTGAAGCGCGTGCTGGTCATGTTCAAATGCCACTTCGATGCCGGTTTTGTCGCCACTCAGGCAAGAGTTGTCGATTGGTATTTCTCAGACTATTTTCCTGAGGCGATTCGCCTGGCCAGCGATCAGCGCCGCACCGGTGGACCGTCGTATGTCTGGACAACCGGATCGTGGCTGGTCTACGAATACCTGGAGCAGGCCTCCACGCAAGACCGTCGCCGTATGGAGGACGCGATTACGCGCGGCGATATTGCGTGGCATGCTCTCCCTTTTAGCTGGCAGACGGAGCTCATGGATCCTTCCATGATCGCAGGCAGCATCGGCCTGTCGCAGACGCTAGACAAACGCTTTGGCCGCACGACCACCGGCGCCAAGATGACCGATGTGCCAGGTCACACCCGCGGATTGATCTCCCCGCTGGCCGCCCACGGCGTCAAATTTTTGGATGTTGGCGTCAACGGCGGATGCACTACCGCGGAAGTTCCGCCGCTGTTTCTATGGAAAGATTCTGGCGGCAGCGGCCTGGTTGTCATGTATCACCTCGGCTATGGGGGCACCGTTCAGGTTCCCGGATCGGACCTGGCGGTTGTTATCGAAGTGGCCAATGACAATGCCGGCCCCCACTCGCCAGACGAAATCGTTCGCATCTATTCCGAACTCAGCCATCGTTTTCCCAACGCCGACATTCACGCCGCAAGCCTGACAGAAATTGCGAACGCCATCGAGCCGTATCGCAGCCAACTGCCCGTCGTTACGCAGGAAATTGGCGACACCTGGACCTACGGCGTTTCCAGCGATCCACTCAAACTGGCGCGATATCGCGAGGTGGCGCGTCTCCGCAACTCCTGGATCGCGCAGAAAAAATTCCGCATTGGCGACGCGACCGACGTGGCGCTGCTGCGATCAGTTGGGCTGGAAGCAGAACACACCTGGGGAACGGATACAAAAACCTGGCTCGATTACGATCATCAAACGCCGCAGGACCTGGCGAAGGTTCTCGACACCAAGAACTACCGTGTGGTTGCGTTTAGCTGGGAAGAAAAGCGGAACGATCTTTTCGATGGCGTGAAGCGGCTCCCCACCCCGCTGCGTACGCAGGCGGTGCAGGCCATCCGCAACCTGCAGCCCAAGGTGCCGCAACTCCCGGCAGGCCGTGTTGCCGCTGCATCGCAGGAAATCGAGAATCAGCATTTCATTTTCAAGCTCGACGAAAAAACCGGTGCGATTCATCGCTTGCGCAATAAAAAAATCGGCAGGGAATGGGCCTCCTCCGATCATCCGCTGGCCCTGTTTTCCTATCAGACTCTCTCGCATGAAGATTACGTGCAATATCTCAAGGACTACACCGTCATCCACGCGGAGTGGCTCAGTTTTGACCTGGGGAAGCCAAACATCGAACGCTTTGGCGCCAAAAATCAGGAGTGGCAGCCATCGCTGTTCGAGCTGCGATCGCTGAAAGATGCGCAGGGCCTTCGTCTTGTTGCCCAATTGGAAATTCGCGATCCTGACGCGCAGCAATCCGGCCGTGCTGCATTTCCAGAGAAGCTGTATATGGAATGGTTCCTGCCCGACGCCGAACCGGCGATCCATCTGAATTTTTATGCCTTTCAGAAACCTGCGACGCGACTGCCGGAAGCGCTGTGGCTCACCTTCAATCCGGTGGTCTCCGATCCGAAAGGATGGATGCTGGAGAAGTCGGGCGAGCAGGTTTCGCCCTTTGACGTGGTTCGCGGCGGGAGTCGCCAGATGCACGCGGTGTCAACGCAATTCAGCTACAAGGATAACGATGGATCGTTCCTCGTCGAGCCAATCGACTCACCTCTGGTTGCAACGGGTAGAAAATCGCCGCTGAATTTCTCGAAGGATCAGCCCGACCTCTCCAGCGGCATGCATGTCAATTTGTTCAACAATGCGTGGGGGACCAACTACATCATGTGGTACGGCGAGGACATGCGGTCGCGATTCATCCTGCGCGCCTGAACCCGACCACGGCTGCTGGGTGTTTCAGCATTTCACGGGTTTCTTCGGATCAATCACGCGCAGCGCGATCACGGTTTCGTCGTCGAAATGTTCCACATTCCCCTGAAATTCTGAAACCTCTTTCAGGATGTTCGCGACCATGGTGGAAGCGGAGCAGTGGCGATGTTTTTCCAGCACCGCCGTCAGCCGCTCCATATCGAACATTTCTTCTTGATCATTTTCCGCATCGATCATGCCGTCGGAATAAAAGACCAGCATATCTCCTGGCTGCGTCGATAGCGTGAACTCCTCATATTCCACATCGGGAAACATGCCCAGAGGAATTCCGGTTGCCTGGATCGGTTCCACGCCCTTGGCGCGAATGTAGAGTGGCTGGCATCCGCCCGCATTGGCAACCTGCAGCGTCCTGTCATTGTCATTCCAGATGGCGAACAGCATGGTGACGTATTGCGCGTCCAGCTTTCGTTCCTGCAGCTGGTCGTTCAGGGCTGCCAGCATGGTGGCAGCGGTGGGCTTCTGCGCAGCCAGGGATCGCATTACGCCGCTCACCAGGGCCGCATACAAGGCGCCGGCCGCACCTTTACCGCTCACGTCGCCCAGCACGATGGCCGTACGTCCGTCCCCGTAATCCAGAAAATCGTACAGGTCGCCGCCGATGGTGCGCGCCGGCACAAAACGCGCGGCCACCTCCGCATGCACGGGCTCCGGAACAGTCTGGGGCATCAGGCGAAACTGCACCTTGCGCGCCATGGTCAGATCGTCTTCCAGGCGCTGCTCTTCCTGCGCCAGCCGCTGGTAGAGGCCGGCATTCTCCATTGCAATCGCCAATTGCGCCGCCAGCGTACTCACCGCATGCACATTGTCTTCACTGAAGAAGTGCGCCTTGGTATGTTCCAGGTCCAGCACGCCCAGTACTTTGCCTTTGTAAATCAGCGGCACTGCCATCTCCGACCGCGTCTCCGGGTGCACCATAATGTATCGTGAATCCTGGCGCACGTCGCCCACCGTGATGGTTTGCCGCGTGCTGACAGCGGCACCGATCAAACCACGCTGCAATGGCACCGGCTCGGAAAAAGAATTGTCGGTCTTACCGAATCGAATCGAAAAGCGGTGGATCAGCATGTTGGTTTTTTCGTCCAGCATCCAGATGGCGAACATCTGGTAGGGAATTACGCGTTGTAATAATTTTCCAACTCTCTCCAGCAACTGCTCCGGATCCAGAATCGACGTCAGCTCACGGCTGATTTCATGCAGCAACTCCAGCGATTGGGCCTGTCGCGAGATGCGGGTGTAGAGACGCGCATTTTCTACCGCAATCGCTACGCGGGAGGCCGTCAGTTGCAACAGGTGCAGGTGTTCCGGACGAAAATAGTTCGGCTGCTCCGATTGAATATCGATCACGCCGATCACGCGGTTCTTGGTCACCAGGGGTACGGCCAGTTCCGACCGCACCTGCGAATTTGCGTCGATGTAATTCGACACAGAGGTGACATCGTTGATCAGCATCGCCTCTCGGCGCTCCGCTACCTGCCCCACAACGCCTTCGCCCATACGAATACGCATCCGCTCCACATCCGCGGAGTGCCCAATCTGGAAGCGCATGCGCAGCTCGTTCGTACGATCGTTCAACAGCAGAATGGCGAAGATGCGGTAATCGATGACGGCACGGACCAGGTCGGCTACGCGGTGCAGCAAGGTTTGCAGGTCCAGGGTTGTGTTCAGCGCGTCGGCCAGCCGGGTAAGAAAGTCGCCCTGCACCGCATCGATTCTTGGCTCATTGCGCTGCGTGACCGAAGAACTGGGGCGGTAGTCGCCCTCATACGCGTGAGCCTCAGCGGGTTGACGGGTGGCGCCCGCCGCCCCTCTGCGCCCAGGTTTGCCGGTCTGCGTCGACGCACCTTCTCCGCCCGCCGGCCGCCGGGGCGACTCCGACGCAGTTTTCCCCGCCTCAGGAACGGCATCTTCGGATGCAGATTTGCGTTTGTCGGGACTCATGACTCGCTCTTCAGAATAGCCCAGGAACGCGCCACCAGTTCCACAACTTTTCTTGTTGGAGTCTACGTCGCAGTGAGCACTATGTTGCCAAGGGCGCGCCCTGTCCCGCCAGATATTTTTCTACCGCGCGTTGTTGCTCCATGTAGCTTTCGAGAATCGCTACTCCGGAAGAGGTACCAATGCGGCTGGCTCCGGCTTCCAGCATGTCGCGAACCGACTCCAGCGTGCGAATTCCGCCGGACGCTTTTACGCCGCATCGCCCGCCGGCGACGCCGCGCAGCAGGCTGACATCTTCCACGGTCGCGCCACCGGAGGAAAATCCCGTGCTGGTCTTCAGAAAGTCCACGCCGGCGGCTACGCAAATCTCCGAAGCGCGCAGTTTTTCTTCCAGCGTCAGCAGGCAGGTTTCCAGAATGGCTTTCACTTTGCCGCCGGCGTCGTGCGCCAGCTCCACCATGGTGCGCACGTCGCTGTGAACGGTGGCGTTATCGCCGCTCTTCAGTGCGCCGATGTGGATCACCATGTCGAGCTCCCGAGCTCCCAGGCGTAACGCGGACTCAGCTTCTTCGCGCTTGTTGTGGGTCAGGGAAGCTCCCAGGGGAAATCCAACTACTGTTCCCACGGCCACGCCGGAACCAGAGAGCGCGCTGTGTGCCAACGCGATCCAGCAGGGGTTGACGCTGACGCAGGCGAAGCGATAATGCAGCGCTTCCTCGCACAGCCGCACTATATCTGCGGAGGTTGCATCGGGCTTCAAAAGGGTGTGGTCGATGGTTGCCGCCAGGCTTTGCCAGTCGCGGAGAGCACTGGCGGCAAAGCCCGCGACGTCGAAGCTTGAAATTTCAAATTCGTCTGCAAGTTCAGGGGATGAAGAAGCACTCATAGTTCCATGTTCCTATCTACAACTTTTAGATGCAGAACTACTCTACTACTCCCACACATCGGTGGGAGCGTCTGTTGCCATAAGACAAATGTCGGGAAGATTACGGTACCGCTCGGCGAAGTCCATGCCATAGCCCACCACAAACCGGTTTGGAATCGAGAAGCCGATATAGTCCGCATGCACGTTGCACAGGCGCCTTTCAGGCTTGTCCAGAAACGCGGCGACTTTCAGTGTAGCGGGGCCCTGCGCCATCAACATATTTTTCAGGTACCAAAGAGTTCTGCCGGTATCCAGAATGTCCTCAACCAGGATGACGTTCCTGCCTTCGATCGGCTGATC
>JAZKAG010000170.1:0-5492 GCA_040389265.1 Acidobacteriota bacterium | reverse complement strand
TATCGATCCCGTCATGCTGGAGTGGGTGAACCGTGTGCGCGCTTCAGGAATGAAGGTTGCCATCCTGTCGAACATGGGCGAAGACCTGCTCGCGTACATGCGCGAAAATTTCGCCTGGCTGGACCGCTTTCATCATCTGACCTGGTCCTGTGAACTGAACCTGATCAAGCCGATGGCCGAGATCTACGAGTACACGCTGAAGGGATTAAACGTTCGCGCCGACGAAGCGCTCTTCATCGACGACCGCCTGGAAAATGTAGAAGGTGCGCGCGCCATTGGAATGCACGGCGTTTTATTCCGCGGCCTTCCCCACCTCCAGGAAGATTTACAACGGGCGGGTTTGGCCAGCCAGCTGCCACCCATGCCGGGAAACAAAATTCACGCCTAATTGTCGTCCAGTTTGGACCGACGCCAAGATTACAACTGCCACCTACTGCGTCAGCAGCGACGGCTTTTCCATCACAATCGGAACCTGCTCCACAATTTCGACGTTGAAGCCCTGCAGCGCTGGAACATGCGTCGGCGTGTTCGTCAGCAATCGAATCTTGTGAATCTCTAGATCAGAAAGAATCTGACCACCGAGCCCTACCTGGCGCAGGATCCTATACTGTCGATCTTCACTGCGTTCATGTGTGCGCGGATCACGATGAAACACCAGCCGCGCCTGCGGTCCCTTGCTATCGATGCCAAATCCCTTGGTATTGTTATGCAGATAAATCAGAGCCCCGCGTCCCGCTTCAGCGATCATCTGCAGCGATCGACGCACTACCTGCTGGCAGTCGCACAGCGGCGTACCAAACACATCGCCCGCCAGGCAGTGCGTGTGCACCCGAACCAGCACCGGCTCGTCAACTTCCGCCACATCGCCATACACCAGCGCGACATGGCTTTCTCCGCCATCCACTTCGCTCTCGTAGGCGATCATGCGAAACTCGCCAAACGGAGTGGGCAACATCGACTCAGCAACGCGATAAATATTGCGCTCGTTTTGCAGGCGATATCGGATCAGCTCGGCGACCGTCAGCAACTTGATGCCGTGCTCTCCGCAAAACTCGATCAGATCCGGCACGCGCGCCATGGTGCCGTCGTCTTTCATGATCTCGCAGATCACGCCGGCAGGAATCAACCCAGCCATTCGCGCCAAATCGACCGAAGCCTCCGTCTGCCCGGCGCGCACCAGCACTCCGCCGCGACGCGCGCGCAGCGGGAAAACATGTCCCGGCCGCGCCAGGTCCGCAGCTCCCGATTTTGGATCGATTGCGACGCGTATCGTGTGGGCACGATCGTGCGCGCTGATTCCAGTTGTAACTCCCTCCCGAGCCTCAATACTCTCTGTAAATGCCGTGCCGAAACGAGAGGTGTTTTCTTCCGTCATAGGGCGAAGGCGAAGATGATCCGCCCGATCTTCCGTCAGCGCCAGGCAAATCAGACCGCGCCCAAATCGCGCCATAAAGTTGATGGCTTCCGGAGTGACAAATTCCGCCGCCAAGGTCAGATCGCCCTCGTTCTCGCGGTTTTCGTCGTCAACTACGACGATCATGCGACCCGACTGAATTTCTTCAATGGCGGTTGGAACATCGACAAATGGAGTGGGCGCGACCATTGCACTTATTGTACCCAGACGCCTTATCGCGGACATTTCCGGACAAAAGAAAATGCCACCCAATAGAGGTGGCATCTCGAATGCGAACTATTTTTCTACAGCGAAGATTCGATTTCAAAACCCCAAGCTTCGAGAAGCGCTTCCGGAATATACTTCGAATTTTTATTCCGGCGTGCCCATTCCCGTAAACGAGTCGACCGAATGTACTGGTCCGGGGTTAGTTTGTATTCCTTGACGACCTGTTCAAAAGAAGTCACCGTAGGCACTACCGGACCGATCGGTTCGGGCTTGCCCCAGTTTGGATTTCCGCGGCGTTTTGCCATGAATTCGCTATTCCTTTGCTGGTTAGAATATGTGCGGGTTCGACGAGAGAGGTTGCCGTCACCCTTGCAGGGGGCACGAAGGCGCGAACCATCTCTTATTTTACGAAGAAATTCTCCAGAAATCAATAGGAAACAGGCCTGTTGTCTACTCGCCGACATCAAAGCTGCCAGCCGCAAACCTAAGCAAATAAGAAGACCGCATCCTCCTAACTGTGAATGCGGAGCGCCTCCCGTAGCAACACTTCTGCTCCCCGCCAGAAAATCTGCACCCCGATCGCCAACAAAATAAACGAGATGATTCGCAGAACCCCGTGGATCGTCTGCCGCGACACTTTGCGCGCCAAAGCTGGAGCGTATCCGTAGGAGAAATAGACCATGCCGCACAGCACAAGGATCGCCAGGAAAAGTCCAATTTGACTGAAAACGCTGTCGATCGCGGTGGATTGCTCGGCATGCGCCGCCAACGTCAGGGTCACCACCACGGCGCCCGGCCCGGCGGTCAACGGAAAAGTAAATGGGTAAAACGCTTCTGAATCCAGGTCTTCCAAGGATCGTGATGCCGCGGAACCTTGCGCTGCTTCCGGCGCATCGGGCTGACTCAATAATTTCCAGCCCATGGAGGCAAGAACCAGCCCGCCTGCAACCTGGATCACAGGGAGGGAGATTCCGAAGAACGTCAAAACCACGGCTCCAGCTAGGTCGACGACCATCAGAAACAGGACAGTATAGAGCGCGACTCGGCGAGCAAGACGCCGATACACGATCGCGTCAGCCGGACCAACCAGCCCCAGGAATAACATTGCAGACCCTAAGGGATTCAGCAGAGGAAACAGCGCGCTGAACGCAATCGTAAAGAAATCAACGAGTCGAATTATCAGCGGCAACAAACGGGCGTGCATTCTAGAGTTACTGTAGCAAAGCGCCCGCGCAAAGGGGTGAGTTTAGCAGGGATTTCTGGGGTGCAACAACGAAACTGGGCAACAACGAAAAGGGGCGACACTCCTCTCACCTTTCGAAAGGCCGCGCCGCCCTCTTAATCAACACCGTTGCAGGTGATTAGCGATTGTCGTTTTTGTGCGACTGGGAACCGGCCCTCGAGTGCTCCTCTGGGCTCAAAGACTTGCCGCCTTTCGAACCCGCTTCGGAACGGCTCATTTTCGAGCGCTCATGCGCATCACTGGAGCTTTGGTGGGCCCGGGTGGAGTGCTCGTGGGCCTGGGTTGAATGCTGATAGCCCTGCTCGTGGTCTCCCCGCCCGTGGCTATCGGCTGCGTTGCGGTGAGACTTAGCTGCGTTCTCATGATGTTCGGCGGCTTTGGTGTGTTCTTCTCTAGGCATTGTTCACTCCATTCGGGATATATCCCTTGTCTAAGTCAGATGGATCGCAACCAAGGGTTTGTTGTCCCCAGCACAAAGCCTGGATTCATGGGCCCAACAAGGATCATGACTCTTAGAAAAGCTACGCAGCGAAGCATCTTGGTATTGATATACCGAGGCTTCACTGACGCAGAGCATCCACCCGCGCCTGCAGTCTTTTCGCATCTCGGGGTGCGCGAACCTTCGCGTCATTGTCAAAGTAAATAAAAACATCTCTTTTCGCGCATTTCGTCGCACGTTTCGGACTGGCGTAATCACCATCGCTTGATTCACCGCCGCGCGCCCACGCATGGACACGGCAGGCCCATTCTTGAATGGCAGTCGGGCTGTACCCGCTGGAATACAGCACCTTGGAACCGTGCAGTCGGCAATACACGAAATTCGCAGTCACATCCATCAAGCGCGGCCATTCCACCGCGTCCGCACACACCAGCGCTACTTTATGTCTCCGCAACAGCGCAATGAACTCCGGAACGACAAAGCTGGGGTGACGAATTTCCAGGGCGTGACGAATCGGCCGGCTTCGATCCGTCTGCAGAAAGGTCCTTCCTTCCACTTTGCCATCGTGCAATTTTCCGAGTTCGACCGCCTGCTCCGTCGTCCTTGGAAGTAGCGTCAGAAACTCATCAACCATACCCATGGAAAATTGAAAGTTTGGCGGAAGCTGCCAGAGGATCGGACCTAATTTCGCGCCCAGTTTCAAAACCCCGGAGGCGAAGAAGTTGGCCAGGGGAGCTTCGACTTGTCGCAACCGCAGCATATGGGTGATGTATCGCGGCCCCTTGACGGAAAAGATGAAGTCTTCGGGAGTGCGATCGGCCCAGGACTGGTAACTGGATGGGCGCTGCAGCGAATAAAAGGTGCCGTTGATCTCGATAGTTCGAAAAATGCCAGCGGCGTATTCCAACTCCCGCTTCTGCGAGAGACCCTTTGGGAAAAATACTCCGCGCCAAGGCGGATATGTCCAGCCCGAGATCCCAATTCGTACTATGCCCGAGTCACCCATCGCCTATCACTGGTATCTGTTCCGGAGAGACACGTCAGAATTTTTACCCGGTTCAAATCGCCTTGAACGCGAACGGCACACTCGTCCCACAACTTTCCGTGCGAGACGGCCTCGGTTTCCAAAGACAGGCCTACTTTGGGAGACTATCTCGAAATAGGCGGATCTTGTCATGCGCTTCAAGAATATGTGCCTGTTGTGCGCGCAGCAGTTCAGCAATATTTCCCGGCAAAGTTTCGTTCAAGGCTTCCGCATACTTCTCCTTGGCTTCATCCTCACCCTCTTCTGCCGTCTTGAGCAATGTATGATCGCCACCACCCAGCTGCGCCTTCAGGTCCGCCCAAACCCTGTGGACTGTGCCCGCTGCAGTGCCGCCCTCTTTCACATCGTGTACCCCCAGGCGATGGAGTTCGTTCTCCAACTCCGCGGCATACTCTGCCCGCAATTGAGTCTCCTGTAAGAAATAATGCTTGGCCGTTTCGTTCTTCAGCTCGGCGCCGATGGCCGCCATGCCACGTTGGCCATCATGGAGTACCTGAATTACCGACCGCACAGTGCGGATTGCGTTGTCATTGTTCGACAAGATGTTATCTCCTCTGTCACTTCAGATGACGACAACAGATTTCTTGTTGTACATTCCCTGCCGCCTAAGTCTCTGTCGCACCATGGGATCAATCGAGCCTGGCGTCCAGAATGCTGTCCCGCCCGCCGTACTCGCCGACGGCGAAGTGCGGGCCCCGGATGGTATAGTTGGTCTTAGCGCATTCCGCGGAAGTGGTGAAATGGCAGACACACCATCTTGAGGGGGTGGCGCCGAAAGGCATGGGGGTTCAAGTCCCCCCTTCCGCACCAAGAACCAGGTTTTTCCGTCGCCACTGCGCACTCAGTTTTTCAATTTGAAAGTGACCCAATGATTTATCTGTTTACCGTTCTTCACATCGTCGTTTGTCTTGTTCTGATCGGGATTATCCTGCTGCAGCCTGGGAAGGGTGCAGATTTGGCTGGCGCGTTTGGCGGACAGGGCTCGCAGACCGCCTTTGGACCTCGCGGGACGGTCAATATCCTCACCAAGGTAACCACCTGGTGTGCGATCATCTTCGCCCTTACTTCCATTTCGTTGACAGTTTTGGTCGCGCGGCACAGCACCGGCCACTCGGTGTTGCAGGGCATTCAATCCGCTCCGGCA
>JAZKAG010000169.1:1010-5157 GCA_040389265.1 Acidobacteriota bacterium | reverse complement strand
TGGCAAAAAATCCCTATTTCAATCCCTAAGGATTAGGGGCAGGTGATTCACCACCTACTCTAATTCCTGTCAACTCAGAGAAGTCGCCGGATGCCCAATTCAACCCCTCCCTTGGATTGAGCGGGAAGTACAATTGCTTGTGCAAATTTCCCGACGAGGAGTGATCGCGGTGAGAAAAATTCTTGGCACAATAGCTTTATCCAGCGTCGTATGTTTTGCTTCCACCGGATGGCTCCTGGGCTCGACAAATGCCGGCGGCGCAACCAGCGCCACGGGGTCGGCCATCCTGGAGCCGGCAACCGGTGCGTTGCTCGGCATGTTCTACGGTGCCGGCAGCATTGCCCAGACCACGGCGAAGCTCGGACGCACACCCCCCGTTCACCTCACGTACTACAACTGGACCGCCGACTGGACCGGCGCCGTCACGAAGGCGGACCTGGCCGCCGGGCGCATCCCTCTCGTCAATTGGGAACCCCACAACATCGACTTCCACAAGATCGTCGACGGCAGCCTCGATGCCACCATCAAAGCGCGTGCTAGGGGCTCGAAAGCACTCGGCAAAAAGTTCTTCCTCGACTTCTCCGCAGAGATGAACGGGGACGAAGCATGGGATAACAACGATGCGCCGCTCTACATTGCCGCCTATCGACATATCCACGACATCTTCGTTGCCGAGGGCGCGACCAACGTGGTCTGGGCGTGGTGTCCAAACGTCACCGACATCCACGGAGGGAACAAGGATACGATGGCCTACTACCCAGGCGATGCCTATGTCGATTGGACCGGGGTGGATGGCTACAACTGGGGCACGAAAAACGGTGGCTGGCAGAGCTTCCAACAGGTTTTCGAGAACATCTACCCGATGCTTGCTGCCAAGAAAAAGCCGATCATCATTGGAGAAATGTCCTCGGCTCAAGTGGGAGGAGACAAAGCCAAGTGGATCGATGCAATCGTTCCCACCCTCCGCACCAAATACCCTCTCGTCAAATGTCTCATCTGGTTCGACATCAATAAAGAAAGAGATTGGCGCATCAGCTCATCGCCCGAGTCGGAAGCGGCCTTCATCCGCATGGCAAAAAATCCTTATTTCAATCCATAGGGTTTCCGGACGCGCGACTCACCAACCCACTCGAATCGCCGTGGTGATGATCTTCTTGCGTGCCAGGATCGGCCTCCCGGGCGAGTGACCCACATCTCGGTGCACGTTACCTGAAATAACCCGGGTGCCCCAGGTCTCGCTTCTTAAGACCTGGGATGGATGCTATCCCACGGCCCCGGCGAAGCGCAGCCGACCCTGAGCGATATGATGGGGCGGGAGCAGGGAATCGTGACCACGCGCAAACCCAGGCCTCAACCGCAACTCAGTCCATCCGCTTCGCGCGTATTTGCCATCAATGAGCAAATGAACCAGCTCGTCATCAAGCACCTCGATCCCGCCGCGTGGAAAGCCAAGCCGCCCGGAGGTGTTCGCACCATAGCCGCGATCTTCACCCACATGCAGAATGTCCGCAGCAAATGGATTCGCCTGACGGCGCCGCACTTGAAGATTCCAGCGCAGTTGAACCGCGCCAACTGCACGCCGCAACAGGCCCGTGCCGGCTTAGCCGAAAGTGCTACTCGCTGCTGCCAGATGCTCGAAGAGGCACTCAGCCGTAACCCAGGCCATATCGAAGAATTTCGCCGCGACGGTTGGGCGCGCCCCTGGCCGGTTGGCCTGGAAATGCTCTGCTACATGATCTCCCACGAAGCCCACCATCGCGGGCAAGTGTGCATGCTGGCCCACCAACTCGGATATCCGCTGCCGAACAAGGTGATGTCTAAAATGTGGGATTGGGACAAGCTCTGGAAAGAATGCGGCGGATGAGACCCGAGATGCGTTTGAGCCGTCCGGTACCTGCCACGACGCCTTCAGATCACCCGGTTCGGACTTACGCGCAAACTCCACGCCTGGCACAGCATTTCGTCCAAAAACGGTAGAATGGAGATAGAAGCCTGCATGCCCCTAGGCCGATGTATGGCACGCGGCGTGCGATTTTTTCAAAGAAAACGCGACTTTTTCCAGGCTGAGCGCCGAAAAAGCCCCCTTAACTTCGTAGGATCAGTAGCTTAGCTCACATCCGGGGGCTGTATAATCCTTCAACTATTCCGTATAATCCTTCAACTATTCCGTATAATCCTTCAACTATTCCGTATAATCCTTCAACTATTCAGCATAATCCTTCAAGAATTTGGCCTTAAAGCGCCAAAAACCCCTCACGCAACCCTCCGCAGCCGCAGCTTGCCGGACACCCCATTCTCGTCAGAACTCCCGCTTGGGCATTGCCTGTTCCGGCCCGACCCGCCCCGGAGCAATGTCAGCGACAAAGTAGTTCTCCCCCTTGATCGGCGCACCCGCCAGCCGCCGCATCATGGCGAGCTGTCCCACATGGGTCAGCGCATCGGCCACCGGGCCTTGCATTAGCTTGTCCAGAGGAGCTTGCACCGGTGCATCGGAAGCCAGCCGCGCATCGAACGCGGCCAGCGAGGCGTAAAACCGCGCGACATCCTCATCCCACGATTGCGTCGCCGCATCCCGCCACTTGGAATCTCCATTCGCAATCGAAAGAGCCCAGTCGAACAAATCACCGATGTGCGCCAGGATCGCGCCCGCCGAAAGGCACCCGCCACCGCAGGTGAACGAAGAGAAATTCCCAGGCGCATCCCGCAGCGTCTTGCCGCCGCGATACGCAACCGTGGCCACCGCATGCCGAAGCAGCGCCCGGTCCAAATGATATTGAGAGGATGTTGCCGGTAGGTTCGTCACGGCGTAGCTCGCTTAGGCGACGACTTCGATTCCCATCGAACGCGCCGTCCCCTTGATCGACTTGATCGCCGCATCGACCGACGCCGCGTTCAGATCCGGCATCTTCTGCTTGGCAATCTCCGCGACCTGCTTCTCCGTCACCTTGCCCACCTTGTCCTTATTCGGCGTGCCGGCACCTTTGGCCACGCCCGCCGCCTTCTTCAGCAGCACTGCGGCCGGAGGCGTCTTGGTGACAAAGGTAAAGGTGCGATCCGTGTACACCGTGATGACGACAGGAATCACCAGCCCCGCCATGTCCGGAGCCGTGGTGCGCGCGTTGAACTGCTTGCAGAATTCCATGATGTTCACCTGCGCCTGGCCCAGAGCGGGGCCGACCGGAGGCGCGGGAGTCGCTTTATTGGCGACAATTTGCAGTTTCACCTGCGTCTGTACTTTTTTAACTGGAGGCATCGTTCCATCCCTTTCAATCGCAGCGTTCTCGCTGCTTATGCAATCTTTTCGACCTTACTGAATTCCAACTCGACCGGCGTGGAACGCCCGAAAATGGTCACCATGACTTTCAAGGTTTCGCGATCTTCGTTCACTTCATCCACAACCCCGTTAAAGTTGGCGAACGGTCCTTCGGTGATCTTCACCGACTCGTTCTTTTCAAACTTCACCTTCATCCGCGGCTTATCTTTCGACACATCCGACCGGAAGATAATCGAGCTGATCTCTTCTTCCGTCAGCGCCACCGGCTTTTCTCCCGTCCCTAAGAAACCGGTCACGCGAGGCGTGTTCTTCACCAGGTGCCAAATCTCGTTGTCGAGGTCCATCTCCACCAGCACGTAGCCGGGGAGAAAGACGCGCTCGATGGTGTACTTCTTGCCGTTGCGAATCTCTGTGACCGGTTCCGTCGGAACCATGATGCGGCCAATGCGGTCATGCAAGCCATACGCCTGGACGCGGCTCTCAATCGACTCGCGCACTTTGCGTTCAAATCCTGAATACGCGTGGATGATGTACCAGCGAAACCGTTCGTTGACGGGAGGCGCCAATTCAGGCGGTGTCTCGGCGGACGCCTGTTGCGCTTCAATTTTTGCTTCTTCTGCCATCCATCTCACCTTCTACGCGTGCCATGTTTCCCGGGGCTTGGCTTCTAGTGCGTCAACCAGGTTAACAGCGACTGTATGACTCGGTTAAATATCGCGTCCACCACCCAGAAATATCCAGCGAACAGGAATACGGTAATGATCACGACCGTCGTTGTCGACTGCACTTCTTTGCGCGATGGCGTCACCACCTTATGCAACTCGCTGCGAACTTCCTTCAGGAAATTCAAGAAGCGTTCCGGCTGCTGCCGCC
>JAZKAG010000169.1:0-1000 GCA_040389265.1 Acidobacteriota bacterium | reverse complement strand
GACGGTCGTCGTCTGAGTCTCGGTGACTGCAATTGCCTTTGCCATAACCTTACTTCCTTCTCAATACATCTGGTGCATTCCGCGGAGCGATCGGGCCACAGGATCGCCGGAAATCATGATGGGCCGCAACGGCGACCCGGCCCAACAAAAGAAGCTGGCAGGGGCGGAGGGATTCGAACCCCCAAGTCCGGTTTTGGAGACCAGCAGTTTAACCGTTGAGCTTACGCCCCTACATCCTGAAAAACGCCGCGGCTACTTGGTTTCTTTGTGAGCCGTATGCTTGCGGCAACGATTGCAGAACTTTGAAAACTCCAGCCGCGCTGTGGTCTTCTTCTTGTTCTTGGTCGTGGAGTAGTTCCGCTCTTTACAGTCTGGACATTGTAATGTGATAATTTCGCGCATCGTTCTATCCTACCTGAATTTCAATCAAATTTCCCTGGAACTCAGCAATCCGGTCCCAACCTGTACGGAAAGTAGACCCGCCGAGTTCAATCCATCTCAACCGTACCGTGCCCCTCGATCACCAGGCCATCCTTGAATCTAAGGACCTCAGCACGATCCACCTTCTGATCTTCGCTCGCGATGACAAATGACATGACGACCGTGTCGACGCCTCGGTAGACCCGGGTGACCTGAAAGTGCGTCTCCGACCCCTGGCTCTTCGCTAACGCCGTCTGCCAATAGCTGCGAATCGCGCTCTTTCCCTTCAGAACACCATCCGCAGCCACCCCAATCTTCTGTGCCAGTGGCGAGGTGAAGACGGCATCCTCGTGGAAGTGTTGCAACACGGCCTCCACGTCGCGCCGATTCCATGCAGCTTCCCACTCGCGGGCAAATCCAATTGGATCGATGCTGTCCATCGTGGAATTCGATCTTACCTTATGGCTCCTGGCCTTTAGCGTATCGCTGGAAGCTAGCAGCTAAAAGCTAGGCGCTATTTTCGGCTTACTTCAAAATCTCAGCAATGGCTCCGGCGCCCACCGTGCGTCCGCCTTCGCGA
>JAZKAG010000168.1:6349-17079 GCA_040389265.1 Acidobacteriota bacterium | reverse complement strand
TTTGAGAATGCCGAGTCGCTTGTGATGCGACTTGCAAAGTCGGGATTCCTCTCCCGCGATCCGATTGTTGAGGACACGTTGCTGCGTCGTCCAAGAGACCTATCCTTGCGTTCTGCGCAACGCCACTTTCTCCGATCCACGGGTGTCACCTACGCAACATTCCGACAAATCGAGCGAGCACGCTACGCAACCATCTTGCTCAGGGAGGGGTTTCCGATCCTGGATGTCACTAGCCGTCTCGGGTATTTTGACCAGGCACACCTCACGCGATCCCTCAGACGCTTCATCGGAGAAGCTCCCACCACAATTATGAAACGGCAAAGGCAATTGTCGTTTTTATACAAGACCGACTTTCCCCCGATGATCGATAGTCATCCATGAAGTCACAATCTCAGCGCAAGGCTAGGAATATCAAATGGGCAGAATCGTCGTAACCGAATTCGTCTCACTCGATGGTGTGATAGAGGATCCGGGCGGTAGCGAGCACTCGAAACACGGCGCCTGGACCTTCAAGTTCAACCGCGGAGACGACGGCAACAAGTTCAAGATGGACGAAACAAACAGCGCCGAAGCTCAACTGCTGGGTCGGGTGACCTACGAGGGCTTTGCCGCGGCCTGGCCGCAAAGGAGTGGCGATCCGTTCTCGGAGAAGTTCAACAGCATGCCGAAATACGTCATCTCCCAGAAAATGACAAAGGCCGATTGGAACAACTCCACGATCCTCAAGGGGAATGTCGTGGAGGAGTCTACCAAACTGAAACAGAGGCTGAAGGGGGATATTCTGGTGAGCGGCAGCGCCACACTCGTTCAAACGCTGATCGCGAACGATCTGGTCGACCAGCTGAACCTCATGGTCTTTCCCGTCGTCCTCGGGAGCGGCAAGCGCCTCTTCGGCGATACGAGCGAGATGAAGACGTTACGCCTGGAACAATCGAAGGCGGTTGGCGACGGCGTCCTCATCCTGGTTTATCGGCCTGCGTAACCTGTCAGCCCTCTCACCCTTGTGTCGAACAATATTGGCGATCACCTCGAACCTCAATCCAGATAAGGAAATGGAGGATAAGATGACAATAGACAAACTGATTCTTTCAACGGGAGCAAACGGACGCTTCGCCAGTCTCGTCGTTCCCGAACTGGCAAGGCGAGGCGCTCGTGTGCGCGGTTTAGTGCACAGCGAAGAAAACACTACCGAGGCGCGGTCGAAAGGGGCAGCCGAGGTTGCGGTAGGCGATTTGCGCGATCCGCGGAGTCTTGACCGCGCCCTCGATGGGGTAGACGGCGTTTTCTATCTCGGCCCTCTTTTCGCTGAAGATGAGAGCCAGCTTGGATTGAACATGGTGGCTGCAGCTCGTCGAGCTGGTGTACGGCGCTTCGTATTTTCTTCAATCATTCACCCGACACTGGCTTTCGAAGGCCATACTACGAAAATTTCGGTGGAATCGGCTCTCTATGAGTCCGGGCTGGAATTCGTGATCCTGCATCCCGCCACTTTCTTCCAGAACATCCAAGCAGCGTGGCCGGCCATTCTGGAGCATGGCATCATCGCTGAGCCTTATTCAAACAGATCCCGCCTCGCACGCGTGGACTGCCGAGCTGCTCGTTGGCTCGGGCAGCCGATTATCAAACCCACGATCTCTGCCTTGGATTGGCAGCGATCTGGGATGAAAAACGTCGGCACAATAAGGGCACAATAACGGTTCCTTATCGTTCCTTATAACGCAAAAGGGAGCCATCCATTGCGTGTTGTTTCAATAAGTTACGGTTATCTGGCTCACTGTCACGGCAGAGGTCGCGGGTTCGAGCCCCGTCGTCCCCGCCATACATTCCAAAATACTTACGGAACGTATGGCCTCACAGTGACAATCAAATCAGGGTCCGATAAAGGTCCAATAAGCGCGCTACTGCCGAATTTGCGGGTATCTTTCTTCTACCGTTTGACCCACGTCCGACACGATCATCCTTACAACCTTGCTCTGTGCAGCTCGCTTATTTGAGTTCACTGCCTGCGTGTAAACATCCAGCGTGATCCGACTGTTCGCGTGTTGCAAGAGCTCCTGAACGGTTTTGACATCCTCTCCATTTGCCTTCAGCAATATGCCGAAGGAGTGCCGAAAAGTGTGCCATCCGATTTTCTTGTGGATGCCAATTGCTTTTGCAACTGGCTGGATATGTCGCTTCGTCAGGTTGTCCGGTCAATAGGGCTGCTTGCGCTTCATGGTCTCGCTAGCGAAGACGTAGTGATCGTCTAACGCGTGGATGCTCTGGCGGCGCCAGCGTAAAAGATCCTCTGCCATGTAATGCATGACAACTCATTTTGCTCTCGTTGCTATGATGAGCCAGATTGGCTCTACGTGAAGGAGAGAGCAGGCGGTGAAGTCAAAGGCAGAGGTTGAGATTGTCGATCTGTTTGCACGATGGGTGGCCGCCGTTCAAGCCGAAGACCTTAGCGGAATTCGCGGGAACCACGCGACGGACATTCTAATGTTCGACGTGCCTCCGCCGTTTCTCTCGCGAGGCTTGGACGCCTATATGGAGACCTGGAATATTTTTTTCTCGTCCCAAGCTCGACCCATCGAATTCTGGTTCGAAGACACTCAAATCACGGCGGGCGATGACGTCGCTTTTCTCACGGCGACGGGACACTGTGGGTACATCGAGCAAGGAGAAAAGACGGATCTCAACTTCCGTCTTACGATGGGGCTACGGAAGGACGGCGACAACTGGGTCATTGTTCACGAACATCACTCAATACCCGCACAGGAGTAGAGTGGTGGTTTTGCTGCGGCAATCGCTCGTGACATGATGGCGCGTGCTCGGCCGCTTGGGATGCAGGGTGGACGTATTAAAGTCAACAATCCATTGAAAAGGTCGCCTCGGGAAAGGTGATTAGGATCCACGTGCAAATTCGGCAGTCGGAACACCGGCAGAATTCGCCTTATTCCCGAGTTCCATTGCCGCGATAAGACCGTTGTGGAGGGTGAACATGTGGAGGACCTCCGCGTCCGATAGAAGATCCCCGTGAAGGCTCTTGACGAGCTGGCGCACCCTGACTCGGATCTTGCCATTCTCCTCGGTGATTGCAACCGGTTCGACGTAGGGATCGAACTCTCCCCACTGTCGAGTCCAATAGGCGCGAATCTGCTCTTTTCCGACGACTCTGCCGCCCTCGGAAGCCTTGGGCCAGCTGACGTCTTCGGTCATCAACGCGAGTGCGCCGTCGATGTCCCGCTTATTGAATGCGGCGTACGCATGCTCAATCAGCATCTTCGTGTCTGTCATATAACCTCCTGCGGCGCTTGATTTATCTTCACTGTTCGTATCCCCTGGCATAGGTCAGTCGGGTCTCGCCTGCTGCGAAAAGCAACCCATACGTGCAGAATCATACCGGGTCTGGCGTTGCGTGAATCAGATCCTCAATCCACGCGACGTTGGCTTTCTTCGGCTTGCCCATCGCCATGTTTGACACGTCCTCCCATGCCTCCCACGTTGCGAGACGCTCGGCATACGCGTCCCGCGCTCTTGGCAAAATCGAGGTACCCAGTCCGAATCGCAGCGGTGGATCGTCGGCGTCCACAAGCTTGAGCACGGCTTCTGCAGTCGCCGCTGGGTCGCCTCGCTCCACGCTGGCAAGACGTGTCAGAAACTGTTTGCGGAACTCCGTGTATGGCTCCAGAACATCTGCGATCTCTCCGGATTTGCCGAAGTCGGTTGCATAAGCTCCAGGTTCAACCAGTGTGACCTTGATGCCGAAGTGTCTCACCTCCTGCGCAAGCGATTCGTGCAACGCTTCCACAGCCCATTTCGTGGCGCAGTAGAAGCCGATCAGGGGCAGAGCCGTAATTCCAAGACCGCTGGAAACACCGAGAACATGTCCGCTGCCTTGTTTTCGAAGCAGAGGCAGAGCCGATCGCAAGACTCGTACCATACCCAAGAAGTTCGCGTCGAACAAGTCGCGGATCTGTTCGTCGCTCGCCTCCTCTATTGCCGCGAACAGGCTCGTGCCGGCATTATTCACAAGAATATCCAGCCTGCCGAAATGCTTGTAGGCCTGCTGAACGACCTGGTGCACCTGCTCCGAATCAGTCACGTCGAGGACCATTGGCAGCACCGCGTCCCCGAAGCGTTCTTGAAGGTCGGCGACGTCTTCCAACTTGCGTGCGGTGGCGGTGACTTTATCTCCGCGCTGGAGCGCGGCCTCGGCCCAGATACGCCCGAAACCACGAGACGCTCCGGTGATGAACCATGTCTTCTGCATATTGATCCCTTTCAAATTGGCTGAGTTCGGCTTAGTTTGTACGCAGTATCGTTATGCCCTTTGCTCAGGCCTGCGTACAACGCATTTTTGCGAGACCGGTGAGAAGGGCTGCGCAAGTCGGATTCCATCCGAAGCTTTACGCGTGTCTGCGCACTGGAAGCATGAGCATCTTTCTCTGCAAAGAGTTCGAGGAAATCAAAATCCTCTTGTTCCTGTTCCGGTGAGATAGATGTAACAGGCACATTCAGGCCGCGGCCGATGGCGGTTGTGATCTCTTTCAACGGCACTTCCTCTTCTGCACTGCGTGATAGCGGGCTGCCATCCGAATTAAATCGGAGATGGTCTCCGTATGAATAGATAACCGGAGGAGTTCTCCAGTTGCAATAATTTTGGAAGATGATGAAAAGACGTTCACGGGCCGCGAAAAAACCACGTACAGACGCACTGCTACGGAGACCGCCGCTCGATCCGGCTGAGGCAGGGTATTTTCTCCGACGACGAAGGTTTGAATTCTCGGACCCACGTTCTCTGCCTTGCTGCGGCAGAGGAGTGAAAAAGCCTGTAAAACGGCCACTGGGCAGAGGTCGAATGGCATCGGATCTTTTGTTTCTTCCGTGTGCGCGGCCGATGTTTGCAGGTGCAATGCGTCCAAAACGCGGCTTAAGATTCTTCCGAAATGCCGCTTCAGTCTGGGCTAGCGCATCGCCGGCACCCCAAACTGACCGGGCCCGATTGACAGATCGCCCGGCGATTGCTATCAAGGCTAGCAAGTGCTCAAACGTCCAATGCGCTGCAGCGTACGCCAATCAAGGAGAACTCATTCAAATGTTCACGCCAAAAGGAAAGTTCAGCTGGTATGAAGTAATGACAAGCGATCCCAAAGCCACAGGCAAGTTCTACTCCGACGTTGTGGGGTGGACAACCCAGGAAATGCCCTCGGGAGAAGGTTTTCCGTATACCACCTTCAATCTCGGCAAGGCGGGCATGGCCGGTATGCTGCAGATGACAGGACACACGGGTTGGATTGGCTACATTTCTGTCGACGATGTGGACGCTCACGTTGAGAAAATTGTCGAGGCTGGCGGCAAGCTGTGGAAACCGGCGACGGATATTCCCGACATGTTACGTTTCGCTGTTATGTCCGACCCGCAGGGCGCCGCTATTGTAGTCTTCACGCCCAACCCGAAGATGCCTTCGCCGCAGCGCCCAGCTCCGCCGACACCCGGCACCATTGGCTGGCACGAGTTGTACACCACGGACCTAGAAGGCGGCTTCAATTTCTACAACAGGCTCTTCGGATGGACCAAGGTGAGGGACATGGATATGGGCGCGATGGGAGTGTATCGAATCTTCGATGAAGGTGACCACCAGCAAATGGGCGACGGCGGAATGATGACAAAAGCGCCAGAAATGCCCGTCTCGTCGTGGAGCTTTTACTTCAACGTCGATTCGATCAAGGCGGCCATTCAGCGGGTGAAATCTGGCGGCGGAAAAGTAATCAACGGTCCCATGCAGGTGCCCGGGGGAGCGTGGATCATCAATGGGCAAGATCCACAGGGAATCATGTTTTCTCTGGTCAGCAGCAACGAATAAGCCAGGCGAATCGCATCTTCGCTGAGCAAGAGAACTGTGGGAGCGGCTTTGAGAATTTTCTGCAATTGGATGGTGCGACTTTCTGAGAGCGTTTCTATTCAGTAAAAAGAACGCTCCCAGGAAATCTCACCAGCATTTTCTTCTCGCGTCCAACCTGAAACGCATACGTGATAGATCGCATTGCAGGGTCTATCCTTTCGAGTTATCGTTAGTAGGTTCCGAATAACGTGCAACTTCCTTTCATCTGCGCTGCAACCGAAATGGCGACGCGAGCCAAGCCGCGGTTGTTGTCTTTTGTGTATTTTCGACCAGCCTTTTCTTGAACTGTGAGGACCCTATCGTGAACAATCTGAATCGTCGAACCTTTCTAAAGACCGTGGGATTGGCAACCGCTGAAACCCTGGTCGGCCCCAATGTACATTTGCTGGCGGAAGAGCAAGCGGAAGCTGCAAGAGCAGTGTCACCGAACGACACCATTCAATTTGCCCTGATCGGTGCGGGGATTCGCGGACAGGGAATTACCGAGACTGCCATCCAGGTCCCCGGCGTCAAGCTTGTCGCCGCATGCGACACCTACCAGGGACGACGCGATCACAGCAAGGAACTGTGGGGGCAAAATATCTTCACGACCGTGGACTACAAGGAGATCCTGGCGCGCAAGGATATCGATGCCGTGGTGGTGGCGACTCCAGACCACTGGCATAAGCAGATTGCGGTGGACGCGATGCACGCCGGCAAAGATGTGTATTGCGAAAAGCCGATGATCCATAAATATACCGACGGCCCGGAGATGATCGAAGCGGCGCGGAGTACCAACCGCGTCATTCAAATCGGCAGTCAGCGCGTCAGCAATGTTGCCTACATCAAGGCGAAGGAATTATTGGCATCCGGTGCGATCGGTAAGTTGAACATGGTGACTGCATGGTGGGATCGCAACTCCGCGCTTGGCGCCTGGGACTACACGGTGCCACTAGATGCCTCGACACAGACCTGCGACTGGCCACAATTTTTGGGGACAGCCCCGCAGATCCCGTTCAATGCTGAGCAATTTTTCCAATGGCGTAAATGGAAAGCCTACGGTTCGGGCGTTGCCGGCGATCTTTTCGTCCACCTATTCAGCGGAACCCATTTCGTAACCGGGGCGCATGGACCCACGCGAGGCATGGCGACCGGCGGTCTGCGGTACTGGAAGGATGGGAGGAACGTGCCCGATGTGATGGTGGCGCTGTTCGACTACCCTGAAGACTTCAACCTGAGCCTGCGCGTGAATTTTGTGAACGGCGGAGCAGAGAGTGAAGGACTCATCTTCACCGGTTCAGAAGGAACCATGCAGATTTTCGGCGACAGTGTCAGCGTCAGTCGGACGCCGCGAGAGACAGAACCGGGATACGACATTGAGACATTCACCAATGCGATGCAAAAGGAAATTGTCGAGAAATATCGCGAGAAATATCCTATTACCCATCCCAACGGGCCGCCGGCCATGGATCTTGAAAAGTATCAGGCAGCAGCCGGGTATGACGATGTCTACAGCCACTTTGTGAACTTCTTTCAAGCGGTTCGAACCCGCAAGCCTGTAGTCGAAGATGCGGTGTTTGGATATCGCGCAGCGGGTGCTGCGTTGCTAAGCAATCGCAGTTATTACAGCGGCAAAATTGAGCATTGGAATCCAGAAACGATGGAATTAGTGTCGTAAGATTCGCCACAGAATTGAGAAAGGGTTGCAATGAGAAATCGAATGAATCATTTCGGCGGTTGGAGCCGGTTGGGTACTGTCGCAGTTGCGATTGCCTGTGCCGTGCCGATGCTGGCACAGAAAGTTGAAACTCCGCGGTTGACGTCACCTGGAAATGGGCCGTACGGGGTTCCGCAGGCGACTTTTTTTGTCCACCAACTTGGCACCGATCATGCGGAAGGAATCACCACACTCGACATGAATGGTGACGGACGGCTGGATATTTTGAGCGGCGCGTATTGGTATGAAAATCCCGGTTCGCAGGGTGGAGTCTGGAAACAGCATCAATACAGAACCGTGGGCATTCACGAGGAATTTGTTTCTGATGCCGGTGAGTGGACGGTCGACGTGAATCACGACGGCGCGCCCGATGTGGTGACCTATGGCTGGATAGAGAACGGACTTTTCTGGTGGGAGAACCCGAAGAAACAAGGCGTAATGTGGCAGCGCCATTTCATCTGCAACAGCTACGACACAGAAGGTGGATGGATGGGCGACATCAACGGGGACGGGAAGCCTGACCTGGTGCTGGCGCACTACAACCACTCCGGAGTATTGTGGGTCGACTTCTCCGAGGCGAAGCCGATCGTGCATCACCTGGGAGAAGATCACAGTCGCGATAAAGATGTCGGAAACCCGGATGGAATTGTTCACCGTGTGTCGGCGGAAAGTAAAGCTGAGGACGGCCACGGCACCGGCATCGCGGATGTGAATGGCGATGGTAAGAATGATGTTCTGACCCCCTACGGCTGGTTCGAGAATATTGATGCCAATCACGACAAATGGAAATGGCATGCTGACTGGAATTTGGGTGACGCTGGCTTTCCTATCCTGGGCTATGACGTAAACAATGACGGCAAGATGGACATTATTTACGGCGAAGGTCACAGCTACGGCTTGTTCTGGCTGGAGCAGCAGGGAAGCGGTGCGAGTCGGCATTGGGTTCGCCATACGATTGACGACTCTTATTCACAGATTCACGCGGTCAAACTTGTGGACCTGGACGGCGATGGCCAGCCTGAGCTGCTGACAGGCAAGCGCTATCGCGGTCACTCTGGAAATGACCCTGGTTCTTACGATCCGCTGGTTGTCTACTACTACAAGATTGATCGCAAAGCGGCGAAGTTTACCCGCTATGCCATTTCAGTGAATGGGACGGCAGCCGCCGGAACGCAGTTTGTGACGGCCGACTTTGATCGAGATGGGGATCTGGATATTGCGACTGCAGGCAAAACCGGCGTTCACTTCTTTGAAAATCTGAAGATCAATAAAGTGCCCAAAGCCCAACGGGAGAAGGAATTGCTGCTGAATCAGAAGTGGCCATTCCCGGGCGAGGGCAAGGAAGTTCCGCAGGAGGATGGACCGAAGTAGTTACGAATCCATCTCCATAGAGAAAGAACGACGGTTGCCGATTGCGGGATCACAGCAATCGGCGACGTCGTCTTGAGGCGACCATGAAAATATTTTTGTCACTTTGCATCTGCATAGGAGAACTACTCTGCCTTGGGGCACGCGCGGGGACTCTTCGCGTAGGTCATAACAAGCCATACGCCACGCCGTGCGCGGCGCTGCAAGCTGCCAAGGATGGCGACACGATCCTGGTAGATTCCGGGCTGTATAAGGGAGACGTCTGCATGTTCTCGCAGAATAACCTGACAGTTCGCGGGGTTGGAAACCAGCGGCCCCACCTCGACGCTGACGGAAAGATTGCCGACAATAAAGCGATCTGGGTTGTTCTCGGAAGCAATTTCACGGTCGAGAACATGGAGTTCTCCAACGCGCATATTCCTGCGGATCGCGGTAACAATGCGGCGGGCATTCGTGCAGCTGGTCGTGACTGGACGGTGCGCAATTGCTACTTCCACGACAACCAGAACGGCATACTGGAAGGCAACGTTCGCAACAGCCACATCCTGATTGAGTACAGTGAGTTCGCTCACAACGGCGCCGGTGACGGGTACTCTCACAATCTTTACATCGGACATTCTGCATCGCTGGTATTTCGCTTCAACTACTCGCATGACGCAGTGGTTGGGCACCTGCTAAAGACACGGGCGGCGATCAATTACATTTTGTACAACCGGTTTGCAGGGTTCAATGGTACCGACAGTTACGAAACGAATGTGCCGAACGGCGGAACAACTTACTTTATCGGAAACCTGATTGAGCAGGGGCCGAAGAGCCAAAATCCAGCGATGCTGGACTATATGTCAGAAGGCATCGAACCCGGGAATGCCGGAAATGACTTGTATGTCATTAACAATACATTTGTGAATGATCTGCCCGGTGGCGGACCTTTCGTCCACATTGGACCGCAGGACAAAGTTCCAGCCGTTTTGCAGAACAATATTTTTTTCGGAGGAGGTAAGGTGATCAATGAGGACGACGCGATTCTCAAAAGCAACATCACTGGAGATCCCTCGTTCGTGGATGTGGCTGGCGGCGACTATCACCTGAAGGCGGGATCGCCGGCAATTCATGCGGCCACCGACCCTGGAGTTTCGCTGGAACAGTATTCACTTCGGCCGGCATTTCAATACGTGCAATCAGCGTGCGGCGATAAGCGGCCAAATGCAGACGACCTCGGTGGACTCGCATTCGAGGCCGCCGGGGAACATCTGCACTGTCGGTAAGAACCGTGCGCTAGTCTTTTGTGCGCGGGTCGATGGAATCCCCTCGCAGCTGGAAGGTCGGTGCAATGTAATCTGGTTCAATTTGCGCCGACTGCTGAATTTGTTTGTGCGCCTCGGCTGAATCTCCCTGGTACTGGGCGATGAGCCCCAGCAAATAACGCGCACGTGCAACGCGATCGTGGTGGGGCGAGTCGAGGCGAAACTGGGCGAAGACCTGAAACTGTTTTAGTAGTTCTGCCGCTTGCTGTTGCTGGCCAAGTTGCGCGAGTGAGAGAACCATAAAGAAATTTTCCGGGTTCCAGCTATCACTGCCGCCACCCGCTAATTGATCTGCGCCGCGGGTGCTCTCCTGATAGGCCTGCTTCGCTTCCTGCGTCCGTCCCAACGCATCCAGCGTGCGGCCAATGTAGTAATAAATCCGCGGCGTGGACTGCAGCTCGAACGTGTCCATGCCCAGATTTGCGGGCGGATTCAGTGCGGCGTGGAACAGTGTCAGGGCCTGCTCATAGTCTCC
>JAZKAG010000168.1:5272-6339 GCA_040389265.1 Acidobacteriota bacterium | reverse complement strand
GTCTCCTTTGTTGAATGCTTCCGAGCCTTTGCCATACTGAAGTTCGCGATATTCGTCGCGTAGCCGGTAGGTGCGGTGACGTGGTCCAAAGGTATGGTGATCGATGATGTCCTGCGCTGCCTGGAATTTGCCTTCGAGCAGATACGCATCCAGCAGGCCCTCATATAGGTCATCGTCGTCGGGATTGTTTTTGATGGCTCTTTGCAACAGCGCTACTTGCTGGTCGAACTTTCCATTGCGCGCATACAGATTGGAAAGATCGTTCATTGTAGAGCTGTCAGCAGGGGTGATTTCCACGGCTTTTTCTAATTGCGGTATGGCTTGATTCAATTGGCCCTGCTCCTGATAAGCAAGCCCCAGGGCGCGTCGTGCTGCGAAATCCGATGGGTCAATCTGGTTGATAGCCCTCCATTGCTCGATCGCCTCTGCGTTATTGCCACGATAGTAGAGCAGGCAAGCCAGATTGAATCGTGCCACGGTATCGTGGGGATCTTGTTTCACAGCGTCTGCGAGCGGCGCCTCGCTTTCGGCGCGGTAGGGGAATCGCTCGACGATACCAGCGGCCGATCGCGCTTTTTTACGGTACACGGCGGCGCTTTGTGAATCGCCAGCCTGCTGCAGGTCATAGGCCAGGGTGTAGTAGAAAATGGGCGGTGTACCCCAGGGATCTTTGCTGTTGGGCGGCTCGACCATTTTGAGAATGGCGGCGGCCTCTTTCCAACGAGCCAGAGAGCTGTAGAAGATGGAAATTTCGATGGCGCTTTCACTCTGCGCATCCATCAGGGCAAGCAGGGTTTTTCTGGCGGCGTCATCGTCCGTGAGGAAATACGTTTCGGCTTGTGCGACGCGATCTGCTGGATCGATCTTTTTGACGGTTGAAAGTTCTTCAAGCGCGGCATTGCGATCGCCAAGATCACGGTCCGCAACTGCCAGAAGCAGATGGGCGTCAATGTCCTGTCCGTTGGAATTGACGGCGCCGGCCAGGTGCTGCGCCGCAGCGGCATCTTCGTGTCGCAGAAAATACATCCGTCCCAACTGATACTCGCGCGCACCGTAGTAGCTGCTGT
>JAZKAG010000168.1:0-5225 GCA_040389265.1 Acidobacteriota bacterium | reverse complement strand
AGATGAAATAGAAATTGTGTTCTGCTTGCTTCTGCAGACCCAGTTTCAGTTCGCAAGTGGCCAGGTAATACCAACTTTCATCCGCATACGGATTGCGATCGACGGCCTTCTGAAATTCTGCAGCTGCCTGTTGGAAATGATCCTGGTTGAATTCGAGAATTCCCAGGAGTTGATGAGCCTCGGAGTACCCTGGATCGCGATCCAGTGCGAGCTTTGCCAGGTTTGTTGCGTCGGCAACATTCATTTCCTTCTGCTTGAAAATCGCCGCCAGCACTAATTGCTCGGCAGTCATTTTTTCTGGAGGGATGGGTGCGTTCTGCAGGTCTTTCGCGAAGGGCGTAATGTCGCCGCCAGGATTGCTGTCGGGACGATGATAGTCCATCAACACGCTGCCATTCGCTGCCTTGATGGAGACGACCATATCTTTGAGGCCGCCCGCATCGGCGTGAATGCCAGAAATTGTCTTCCTCACTGGCGTGCCGGGGATCAGGTCGATGGAGGTATCCAGCAGCTTGCCGGTTTTTGCGGTCACCGTGAGTTTCGCGTTGCGGATGGGACGCACCGGCGACAGCGCGATTTCCACGGAAGAATTCGCAGCGGCGGGATCAGGATGCACTTCGAGATTGAGTGCTACATCCTGAGTCAACGTGGTTAACCCATTGATGCCGGCCACAGGAATCCACCACTCGTGCCAGCGCTCCACGGTGTGCGGGTATACCCACTCATAATGGCCGTCCCAAACATAGCGCCCACTCTGGGCTTCGATGTAAGGTCCGGCATGATCGGTATAGGCATGCTCGAGTGCGGTGGCTGTTTTGCTGTAGCCGAATGTCCACAGCTTCATGCCTTGCACGACGCGACGATCCGCATAGCGAAACATGCCGTAGTCTTCATCGAATTTATAGGCGCCACCGTAGTTGTCGTAACTATCGATCCCGAACACGCCCAGCATGTTCTTGTTATTGCGATCCCAACTGAGGTCTTCACCGTTATAGATAGGCCACGGCGACACCACTCCGGTGGTATGGCCGACGGTTTCCGTCATGGGATAGAGAAAGCGCGTTTTGGGCGTTGATTGCAGGGAGGCGCTGGTCCAAAACATCTGAGGCTTCTGTCCATCGGTACCGTTAAAGCAGAAGACATCCGTCCTCAACGCTGCCACACCGGGGTAGAGCGTTGCAGAAAACGTCACATTCATGTGATAGATGGGATCGAGTTCGCCCAGTACGATGGTGACGCTGCCATCCTTGTGCTTCACGATGGTGTGCGACCAGTACGGTTCACTGTGTGTCGTGAGCGAGTGCGAATCGTAGGGGCCGGTCAGTTCAATGCCCGACAACGGAAAATTCACACGGTCGTTATAGTGGGCAGGTTTGATGACGTCGTTGCGATAGAAAACTTGTTTTTTGTGCAGCTTGTCGTAGAGTGAAAAAAATCGGCCACCCAACTCTGGAATGTATGTGAGTTTGAGATATTCGTTTTCGACAAAAACCGCAGGATACTTCTCCGCGACCGGGCCGCCCTCTTTGAACGGCATCTGGTAGGTGGTGAAGGGATAGAGTCCGGTTAAGGTGGAGTGGGGAAACAGCGGTGGCTGTAGGTATCTGCCCGGACTTTGATAGGTCGGAATTGTGAGAACACCCTCCGACACTGTGACAACATCCTGCTTAGCAGAATTCGCCGCGTAAGAATTGGCGGAGGGAGCAGCGGTTCCCAAGATGAAAACCAGGGCAAATAAGGAGAGGGACATTTTCATTTAAATCACACTTTCGGCCGGCCTATGGACTCTACTTTGCCGGGTTCCATCCCGTGCAACCATCGCCTCTGACGATGCAGCGGCTTCCAATACACGCTGGAACAGAGCCATTCTGGACTGGGATTGAACTCAGTATAGCCAGGAATTGGATTGTATTCGTAACTTTCTTTTGCCATCGCTTTCCGGTGATTGAAGCGCGGGCGGGGCACGGGACTGGCATCGCGATCGTTCCGATACACTCGAGAGATCGGCACATCCACGGCCGAGTGCGATCATCCCATGACCACTCCCTCACTGCAGCAAATCGTTCAGCAACGTGCACGGGCGGCCGGATTTCATTTGAGCGGCGTGGCTCCGGCTGATTTACAGGCTGCGCTCGCGACGGATCCCAAGACGATTCAGAACGCGGAGCCGGGAAGTTCCTCCGAGCTGGACTTTCTTGAAGAGTGGATTGAGGAAGGTCGCGCCGGTGAGATGGAATACTTAAAACGTCGTGATCCGGATGGGAAGTTGCTGCGCTCTTCTGTGCAGATTCCATTTCCATGGGTAAAGTCCGTGATTGTCTGCGGAGTGAACTACAACAGCGACCAACCATATTCCATCGACCTGAACAATTCAATGGAAAATCGCGGCTGGATGGCTCGATACGCATGGTCGGGACAGCAGGCAGATGCCACGGACCGGGCAACAGAGGACACTTCGGACAGCGGTTTGTCGCCGACTGATTATCACTCTGTGATTCGCCGACGATTAGAGCACTTGAGCGGCGAGCTTAAGGATTACGTTGGTGAATTTGAGTCGCGCTGCTTTGTCGATACGGGGCCTCTGGTGGAGAGGGTGTATGCCAAATACGCTGGCCTGGGCTGGCAGGGGAAGAATACTTGCCTAATCCATCCGTCACTGGGTTCGTGGTTTTTTCTGGGCGTGATTTTGACATCTCTCGAACTTTCGTGGGAGGAGCATGCGAGCCCTATACCCGACCGATGCGGTAGCTGCACACGATGCATTGACGCGTGTCCCACGGAGGCGTTGGAACCGTACCGGATGGATGCGTCCCGCTGTATCGCTTATTTGACGATTGAAAAGCGCGGGCCGATCGACGCCGACCTGGCGGCCAAAACAGGAAGGAATGTTTTCGGGTGCGACATCTGCCAGGAGGTTTGCCCCTGGAATCGACGTGCTCCCATAACCGACTGGCCCGAATTGCTGCCGCGGCCGGAATTGATCAATCCTGCGCTGGATTGGTTGGCGAACCTCGACGCCGCGGAATATCGCCGTCTGTTTCGCGGATCCCCGGTCGAACGAGCCAAGTTCAAGGATTTTCAGCGCAATGTAGGCGTGGCGCAGGGAAATGCGACGTCGCCAACAAATTCAGGACCAACCGGACCTACGCACTCTGACGCGCCGCAAGACGCTGTCGCTTGTGAGGACCCGTAAGAATGGAATTCCAGTCCGCTAGAACGTGCAATCCGCAAGCGATCCTTGCAGGCCAGTATGGATTGCCCTACGCGCTTTGTTCGTGATTGCGCACTACGTTGAGAGCGTTCAGGCCTTTCGGACCCTGCTGGCACTCAAAATCTACCGCGTCACCCTCATTCAGCGTCTTAAATCCGCTCTGCTGGATTGCGGAGAAATGCACAAAAACATCTTCGCCCGTCGAACGCTGAATGAAACCGTACCCTTTGGCACCATTAAACCATTTCACAACACCACGTTCAGTCACAAGAAACCCCTTCATGAATCATGTTTCGCAGATGTTCTTGGGAGGGCCGGACGGAATGCAGCCGGAGATGCAAGGGCGCGAGGCAAAGGAGCACTTCATGCCAAAATGCACGCGCTTCAGGGTGATGCAACAGCACAACCAATTGGTACAAAAGGCCTTCCCGAGAGACAGTACAGACATGCCTCGGCCCGTAGTTGTAGAAATCTGGGCAGAGTAGAATCTGGGACTGTTATGGCAGGAATTTTACAGAAACGCAAGAAAAATCTTTATTGCAATCGCTTGAATTCCTTGCCAAGCCCGAGTTTCGCCGGCGAATCGTCCCCGTTGCGATTGGTATTCCCCCCCGCACCAAAGATGGAGTTGATGGCGGCCGAACAAGCTATAGTCAAATTAGCCAGCCCCTCTTTGAGCTAATTCTTTCAAGTTTGGAATGTCTTCGAAGCCATGCAGACATTACTGTCGCAGCAAAACCGCCCCGATTCGATCTCGATGGATTCCGAGTGGTCTGATCCACAAGAATCTTCGCCGATGGCGCTGATGCGCTACCTGTCCAGGACGGCAGTTCACACCTACGCATTCAGCGTCGCAGCCAACGCGATTCTCTCTCTGTTCCCCTTCATCGCGCTGATGCTGACGATTGCGCGCCTGCTGCACTCTGCGCAAATGGTAGAGGTGATTCGCGGAATGTTGCAGGTCCTTCTTCCCACCGGTCAGGAATTTGTCACGCGCAACATGGTTTATCTGGTGTATTCGCAGAAGCGCGTTGCCGCCGTTTCGGTCGTGATGCTGCTCATCTCATCCACCGGCGTATTTTTGCCATTGGAGGTCGCGCTGAACCAAGTCTGGGGCGTCAAAGAGAACCGCTCGTACGTGCGAAACCAACTCACGTCACTTGGCCTGGCATTCATGGTGGGGGTGCTGGCGTTGCTTTCCATTGCTGTATCAGCGTCGCATGAAACCCTGCTGAAGCTGATTTTCTTTGGCCATACTGGCAGCCCATTCTTTCACTTCATTGAGCGAACGGTCTTGCGAGTTCTGGGCATCGTCGCCAGCATCTCGCTGTTCTTCCTTATCTATTGGATTCTCCCCAATCGACAAGTTAGGGTGATGGCAGTACTGCCCGGCGCGGTGATTACCGGCCTGCTGTGGGAGGCTGCCAAGCAACTCTACATCCTGGTGCTGCCGTGGCTCGACCTGAAGTCAGTCTATGGACCATTTTCAATTTCGGTTGGGCTGATGCTATGGGCTTTTCTCTCCGGATTGATCCTGCTTGCCGGGGCGCATTACTCCGCTCATCGATACCTCCGTGCAGAAAAGATGGCGCGGGACAGTCAAGCTGTCGCAGCCTTTGCACATTCTCGCCACCTGACCACCGCCTGAACCTGCAATTCCTACTTCCCCTAATATCGCGACACGGTTGTTACACTCGAACTAACATCATGCACGGCTGGGTGCGATACATGGCAGGGATAGTTGGATGACAACACTCAACGAGCGTATCCGTGCGGCCCTCAATCGGCCATTCATCCGAAAGAAGAAACGAGGATTCGCATTCTGGTCGCTGGTCACGGCGCTGGTTCTGTTCCTGCTGCGCCTCGTCCCGGGAATCGGACCGCACATTCATTTTTCGCCTTGGGTCGCATTGGTGGTTGGGATTGTGGCGTCCTTGCCGGGGCTGTTTCGATGGATTCGCTGGCGCTTGCTTTGGAGGCTTCGCAACCGGCTTTTTGTCACATACGCGCTGAT
>JAZKAG010000167.1:0-8242 GCA_040389265.1 Acidobacteriota bacterium | reverse complement strand
GCCGACGCGGAAACCGTAGACAGCCAGGACCGGGTGCAGGTCCCACCTCAGGATCCCCGCTACACGTTGCGCCGGGTATGGCTCAGCGCGGAAGAGGAACAGGGCTATTACAACGGCTTCGCCAATGAGGGTTTATGGCCTCTGTGCCACATGGCGCATACCCGGCCAACATTTCGCGCCTCCGATTGGGAGTATTACAACAAGGTCAACGAACGATTCGCCGATGCGCTGGTCGAAGAAATGGCCGGCGAAGAACATCCTGTCGTCCTGATCCAGGACTATCATTTTGCCCTGCTGCCACGCCTGGTGAAAGATCGGCTGCCGCACGCCAGAATCGCAATTTTCTGGCACATTCCCTGGCCCAATCCTGAAGCCTTTGGCATCTGCCCCTGGCAGCGAGAGTTGCTGGATGGCCTGCTGGGCGCAGACCTGATCGGCTTCCATGTTCAAGCCCACTGCAACAACTTTCTCAACTCCGTCGATCGCGTCCTGGAAGCGCGAGTCGACTGGGAACACTTTTCCGTCAAGCGCAACAACCACTGGTCAACAGTGTTGCCCTTCCCCATCAGTGTCGACTTTTCCGGCGAAGCACCCGATCCTGCAACTGAAGTTAATGCTGAAGAGGAGCGCAGTGCCCTGCTCGCGGAACTTGGAATCGAAGCCAGCTTCCTCGGCGTAGGCGTCGATCGAGTGGACTATACAAAAGGCATTATCGAGCGCTTCCAGGCAGTCGAATCGTTTCTTGAGAGACATCCTCGCTATCAAGGGAAGTTTACTTTTATTCAAATCGGCGCACCCAGCCGCAGCAGCATTCAACGCTACGCCGACTTTCAGGTGGAAGTAGAGATTGAGGCCAGCCGTATTAATGATCGATTCAAGCTGGGTAAGTGGAGACCCATTGTTTTTCTCAACCGCCAGCACACCCACCAGGAGGTGCGCCGCTATTATCGAGCGGCGCATTTGTGCATGGTCACATCTCTCCATGACGGAATGAATCTGGTGGCCAAGGAATATGTCGCCGCCCGTGAAGACGATCGCGGCGTATTGATCCTGAGCCGATTTACCGGTGCTGCGCGGCAGTTGCGCGATGCCATCATCGTCAACCCGTATGACATCCAATCCACCGCCGACGCCATCGCACAAGCCCTCAACATGAACATCGACGAGATGATCGATCGCATGCAGCGTATGCGATGCTCCGTCAAAGAACACAACATTTACTGGTGGGCGGGCAGTTTGATTGGGTCGTTATGTGAGCTTCGCCTGCGCAAGCCGGTCAACCCCAAACCTTCTCGCGACAGGACGCCGGTGTAGCATGCAGGCTCCATCAGCGAAAACAGCACTCACTGATTTCATGGACCGGCTCAGTCCCTCCACTGAATCGCTTCTTCTGGTCGACTACGACGGCACCCTGGCGCCCTTTCAAGCAGAACGAGACCGTGCCTACCCCTATCCCGGCGTCGAGTCCATTCTCAAGGCGATCCATCAATGCGGAAATACCCGGATCATCGTGATTACGGGACGAACCATCCATGATTTGCAGAATCTGTTTCGCTCCCTGAACGAGCTGGAGGTATGGGGCGCCCACGGGATGGAACATAGGTTGGTCGATGGAACATATCAGCAAACCGCCATCGACCCGCAGGTCGCCGCAATTCTCGCGCAAGCCAGGAAATGGTTGTTCGCCGCAAACTTGACCGCTCTGTCTGAGATTAAGCCCGGCGGCATTGCCGTCCATTGGCGTGGGCTGCCGCCTGCCGAGATAGAAAAGATTCAATCCCGCGTGCAGGAAGGATGGGCACCTTTTGCAGCAACGCCAGGGATCAAGCTGGTTCATTTTGACGCAGGTCTGGAATTGCGCGTGGCCCATCCCGATAAAGGAGACGCGGTGGCTGCGATTCTCCACAGCTTCAATCTCCAGGCTCCCATCGCGTTTCTTGGTGACGATTTCACCGATGAAGATGCGTTTCGCGTGCTCGGGAGTCGCGGGCTCTCCGTTCTGGTCCGGCCAGAATATCGAGAAACCAAAGCCGACATCTGGCTCAAGCCTCCTGAGGAACTCATCGCTTTCCTGGAACAATGGCTGAGCAGAGTATCGACGTAATTGTCTTGTACGAAAACCCTGCCTGGCATCGCGGCTGCGATCTAGGAACTTTTTTCCACCTGAAAGTGAAACGGGTCGCCACGTTCCTTGGCCATCGATTCGACCACTTTCAAAAACGCCAGCGAAGCATGCGACAGGTTCGCCTGGCGGCGATGCACCACACGCAGACGGCGCTCAAACGCCAACTCCGGCACGCGCAGCTGGACCAGCTCTCCGCGTTCAATTTCCTGTCGCGCTGTCAGGCCAGGTAATAGAGCCACTCCGTTCCCCATGGCCACGAAACGCTTGATGGCCTCCAGACTCGGCAACTCCACTGCCATGTTCAGCGGTGTCTTGTGGCGCTGAAATGCCTGCATCACTTTTTGCCGCAAAGGAGATGGCACATTGTGGGCGACAAAATTTTCCTCTCCTAAATCGCGGATGGAAACCTGCCTGGCACGTGCCAGCGGATGTCCCGGATGCATCACGAATACCAGGTCGTCGCGATACACCACGATGGAACGAACCTGTGGATCATCCGGCCGATAGGACACGATGCCCAGCTCCACCGAGTGCTGCAGCAATTCTTCCGTCATTCGGCTGGCCAGCGAGCGATGCACGGTTACATGGATCTGAGGCGACAGGCGGCGAAACACATCAATGACCGGCAGCAGATACAAGCATGTGTATTCATTGGCCGCGACATTCAGTCGTCCGCGATGCAGCGAGCGCAACTCCGACAAGGCTGTTGCCGCCTCGCCGCGCAGATTCAGCAATCGCTCCGCATACTCCCGCAAAAGCTCGCCCGCAGCGGTCAGAGTCGCGTCGCGCGCGGCGCGATCGAACAGCACCTCATCCATTTCCACTTCAAGCTTGCGGATCACCTGGCTGACGGCCGGCTGGGTACGATGCAATTTGACGGCAGCGCGAGAGAAGCTCCTCTCTTCCGCAACCGCCATAAAAGTCTCCAGTTGAAACAAGTCCATCCCATTGTCCTCGCCACCCAAGCAGTGACAATTCCTTCAATAATAAATTCTAATATGAATAGAAGCTTACATTAGATTCTATTATGCTAAGGTAAGAGAACAAAGGCTATTTCCACTTTGCCGCCCATAAGGGGACTACATGAGTCAGGATCAAATCTTTTTCTTCGATACCACCCTCCGCGACGGGGAACAATCGCCCGGCTGCAGCATGTATACGACAGAAAAGGTTCGACTGGCCAGGCAGTTGGAGTCGCTTGGCGTCGATGTGATTGAGGCCGGATTTGCCATCGCCTCCGAAGGCGACTTCGCTTCTGTCCGGCAGGTGGCGAATGAAGTGAAGGGACCGCGCATCTGTTCCCTCTCGCGCGCCAAGGAAGAAGATATCGTCGCTGCCGCTCGCGCACTGGAACCCGCCGCCAAATCGCGGATCCATATCTTTCTCGCCAGCTCCGACATTCACCTGGAATACAAACTGCAAATCTCCCGCGAGCAGGCGCTGGAGCTGACCGACAAGTCCGTTCGCATGGCCCGCAACTACGTGGATGACGTTGAGTTCTCCCCGGAAGACGCCTCGCGATCCGACAGGGATTTTCTCTGCGAAATGGTTCAGGTGGCCATCGATGCCGGCGCTACCGTCATCAACCTGCCAGACACCGTGGGTTATACCGTGCCGCACGAATATGCTGCCATGTTTCGCTTGATGAAGGAGCGCATTCGCGGCGCGGAGAATATCGTATTTTCCAGCCATTGCCATAACGATCTTGGCCTGGCCGTGGCGAACAGCCTGGCAGCGCTTGAGGCTGGCGCGCGCCAGGTGGAATGTACCATCAACGGCATCGGCGAGCGGGCCGGCAATGCGGCGCTGGAAGAATTAGCGGCGGCCATGCATGTGCGCCACGATCAATTGCCGTACAGGCACAATCTGGATCTGAAACAGCTCTATCCAACCAGCCAATTGCTGAGCGAGGTCATCACCTTCGCGCCCGCGCCGAATAAAGCTGTTGTCGGAAGCAATGCGTTCTCACATGAATCCGGCATTCATCAGCACGGCGTCTTATCCAATCCTTTATGCTATGAAATTATGACCCCTTCGCTGGTGGGTGTACCGGCGAACAAAATGGTGCTGGGAAAGCATTCCGGACGTCGAGCTCTGAACCATCGGCTGAAGGAACTGGGCTACAGTTTGAGCCGACCGGATCTTGATTTGGCCTACGAGCGATTCATTGAAGTTGCAGACCGCAAGAAGTCTGTCTTTGATCAGGATCTGGTCAGCATTATGCTGACCCACCTGCGCCAATCGCCGACCCTGGGTCAGCACAGCTCGTCCGGATCTGCCGCCGTGGCTGTTCCGCAACTGTAACGCGGTCGCTTCACCCGAACGCAGCCGACCCACACAACGCAATTGGCCGCGAAATCCGCCAGGCCCACTACGCAGGAGTTTGAATGGCAACTGAAATCAAGGTCACCCTGGTTCCCGGAGACGGGATTGGCCCCGAAGTCACCCATGAAACGGTTTTGATCCTGGAAGCGATCAGTCAGTGGACCGGCTCCCTTTTTCACTTCACAGAAAAGCCGATTGGCGGCGCTGCCATTCGTGCTCATGGCTCGCCCTTGCCACCGGCAACCCTGGAAGCAGCCCTAGACAGCGATGCAGTTCTGTTGGGCGCGGTGGGCGGAAACGAATTCAATTCCCTGCCTCCGGATAAGCGCCCGGAAGCCGGGCTGTTGCAATTGCGCCAAGCCCTCGGCGGATTTGCCAATCTGAGGCCCTCGGTAGCGTACGCGCCGCTGAGCAACAATTCTCCTCTGCGGCCGGAAGTCACGGAGGGCGCCGACATCCTGTTTGTTCGCGAATTGTTAGGAGGTTTGTATTTCGGCACGCCGCGCTCCTGGAACCGCGATACCCATGTTGCGCTCAACACCATGGTGTACACCCGCGATGAAGTGATCCGGGTGGCACGCATCGCATTTGAGTTAGCGCAAAAGCGTCGCCAGAAAGTCACTTCAGTCGATAAAGCGAATGTGCTGGAAGTCTCACAACTGTGGCGCGCCACCGTGACAGAGATTGCCGCGGAATATCCCGACGTCACGCTGGAGCATCAGTACGTGGACGCCTGCGCCATGCACCTGATGAACACACCACGCAATTTTGATGTGGTGTTGACGGAAAATCTGTTCGGCGACATCCTCTCTGACGAAGCCGCGGTCATCACCGGCTCGCTCGGCATGCTGCCCTCGGCAACTATCGGTGGCAAAGTGAACTTATATGAACCGGTGCATGGTTCGGCGCCGGACATTGCCGGCACGGGAAAAGCCAATCCCCTGGGTGCCATCTTGACGGGAGCGATGTTGCTGCGTCACTCCGCTGGCATGGAGCAGGAAGCACAGGCGATTGAAACCGCCGTGCAGCGCGTGTTGGCTGGCGGATATCGCACCGCCGACCTGGCCCGCACCAATCAACCCGATCAGCAGATTGTCAGCACCAGGGAGATGGGGAAACACGTCTTCGAAGTGCTGAATGAAATCATCGATTGCAACCAGGCGATGCATGCAGTCTAGTTTTCTCGCGGCGTCATCGTTCGCGAATCGGCAACACCACCGCCTCCACGCACCTGAAGCACAGTGAAAGATTATGGCCAATAAAAACACGCTTTTTCAGAACATCTGGGACGCGCACATCGTCACTGAACCGGCTGGCGAACCCGCCCTTCTCTACATCGACCTGCATCTAATCCATGAAGTCACTTCACCGCAGGCGTTTGAAGGATTGCGTCTCGCCGATCGTACAGTTCGCCGTCCCGATCGCTCCATCGCCACTGTGGACCACAATGTGCCGACGATTGCCGCGGACCGTCTGATCATTCAGGACGCCATCGCCTCCAAACAAATTGAGACGCTTCGCCGCAACTGTAAGGAATTCGGCATTGAGCTGTTCGATGTGGATTCGAAACAGCAAGGCATCGTCCACATCATCGGTCCGGAACTTGGATTCACCAAGCCCGGTATGACGATTGTGTGCGGCGACAGCCACACCAGCACTCACGGCGCCTTCGGTGCGCTGGCCTTTGGGATTGGTACAAGCGAAGTGGAGCATGTACTGGCCACGCAATGCCTGCCGCAGTCCAAGCCGAAAACATTCCGCATTTCCATCGAAGGTGAATTGCCGCCCGCCGTCACCGCGAAGGACATTGCGCTGGGCATCATCGGACGCATCGGCACGGACGGCGCCACCGGCTATGTTGTCGAGTATGCCGGCTCCGCGATTCGTTCCCTTTCAATGGAAGGCCGAATGACGGTCTGCAATATGAGCATCGAGTCAGGCGCACGCGCCGGCATGATCGCTCCCGATGAAACCACCTTCGCGTATCTGAAGGGTCGTCCGCAGTCACCCAAGGGAAAACAGTGGGACGAGGCGGTCGAACATTGGAAATCCTTACCCTCCGCTCCCGACGCGAAGTTCGATCGCGAACTGGTCATCGACGCCAGGGAGTTGACGCCCTTCGTCACCTGGGGAACGCATCCCGGCATGGTTGTCTCTGTCACCGGGGCTGTCCCCACACCTGCATCGGCGCCGAACGATTCCGAACGCCGCGCCTACGAGCGCGCCCTGGAATACATGGCGCTCGAGCCCGGTACGAAGATCGAGAATCTCCCCATCGACCGCGTCTTTATTGGCTCGTGCACCAATGCCCGTATCGAAGACCTGCGCGCTGCTGCAAAAATTGTCAGCGGTTACAAAGTGAATACAAAGGTTCGCGCCATGGTGGTGCCCGGATCGCAACATGTAAAAGCTGAAGCCGAAAAAGAAGGCTTGGATCGAGTGTTCCGCGAGGCCGGCTTTGAATGGCGCGAGCCCGGCTGCTCCATGTGCCTGGGCATGAACCCAGACATTCTGGAGCCCGGCGAACGCTGCGCCTCCACCAGCAATCGCAACTTTGAAGGCCGCCAGGGTCGCGGCGGAAGAACCCATCTTGTCAGTCCAGCGATGGCAGCCGCAGCCGCAATCGCCGGCCACTTTACCGATGTTCGCAATTGGGAGTTTCGCGCATAACTATGAAACCATTTCGCACACTTACGTCCAAGGTTGCACCGCTCGATCGCGTCAATGTCGATACCGACCAGATCATTCCCAAGCAGTTTTTGAAGCGCATTGAGCGCACCGGCTATGGCGAGTTTCTATTTTTCGATTGGCGTCGAGGCGCCGACGGCGCGCCCAATCCGGAATTTTCTTTGAATCAGCCGCATCATCAGGGCGCGGAAATCCTGGTGGCCGGTCGCAACTTCGGGTGCGGCTCCTCTCGCGAGCACGCTGCCTGGGCGCTTAGCGACTTTGGCTTTCGCTGTGTGATCGCTCCCAGCTTCGCCGATATCTTTTATTCCAACGCAGCCAAGAATGGCATTTTACTGATTACGCTGCCGGATGAAAAAGTGGCTCTGCTGTTGGAGCGGGCCAAGGTTCCAGGCTATCTGCTGCACGTGTCGCTGGAGTCGCAAACGGTGAAGGACGATCTGGGTTTCGAAGAATCGTTTACGATCGACCCCTTCCGCCGCTCCTGCCTGCTCGAAGGCCTCGATGATATTGGACTGGCGATGCGGCATACTTCTGCGCTCGACGCATATGAGAAGAAGCATGATGCCGCATTCTGGACTGCGCCCAGACCAACGGCGGGAGTGAACGCGTGAGCGCCAACAGTAAAGATATGACCCACAACCCGAAACACAATAGCGTCCCGCTCACTGAAGGACCCAGTCGCGCCGCCGCCCGTGCCATGCTGCACGCCATCGGCTTCAATCGCGAAGACCTCGCCAAGCCCATCATCGGCATTGCCAACACCTGGACCGAAATTGGTCCCTGCAATTTTCATCTGCGCTCCATTGCGGATGCTGTGAAGCAAGGCATTCGCGACGCCGGCGGTACTCCCATGGAGTTCAACACCATCACCATTTCTGATGGCATCACCATGGGCACGCAAGGCATGAAGGCGTCGTTGATCAGTCGCGAAGTGATTGCCGACTCCGTTGAACTGGTGGCACGCGGAAATCTTTTTGACGGAGTCGTTGCGATTGCAGGTTGCGACAAGAATATGCCGGGCACGGTGATGGCGCTGGCTCGCCTCGATATTCCCTCGCTGATGATTTACGGTGGCTCCATCGCGCCGGGTCATCTGAATGG
>JAZKAG010000166.1:9634-10693 GCA_040389265.1 Acidobacteriota bacterium | reverse complement strand
CTGCTGCATCGCGAGCAGCCAACATCCGACCTGGAAAAGCTGAGCTGGTTTCTCGACGCTGCACGCAAGTTGAATATGGTCGGCGCCGTCCACGAGATTCTTATCTCCCTGCTTGAAACCACCATGCATTTGACGGAAGTGGAGCGCGGATATGTCTTTTTGAAAGATCCGGCTGGAGATCTGCAGTTGTCGGTCGGCAGAAATATTCAGATGGAGCCTCTCGAGGATGACTCGACTATTTCGCACTCTGCGATTCAGCAGGCGATTCACAGCGCATCGGAGTTCATTGTCACCGACACGCTTTCGGCGGGGGCGGGCTCTCCCTCGGCCAGCATCGTGGCGCAAAGTCTTCGTACCGTCATCTGCATACCGTTGCGCAAACGCACAAGCGACCCGGGCTCTCCGCTAGCAGAAATTCTGGGGATTCTTTATCTCGACAGCCGCAAGCAGCGGCAAAGATTGATGCGCGTCGACAGCGATTTGTTGAAGACCATCGCGATGGAGGCCGCGGTGCTGGTGGAAAATGCATCGCTCGCCAGCGCTGAGGAATCTGCCCGCCGTTATCGCGAAGAGCTGGGCATCGCGGCCTCGATCCAGCAGGGATTGATGACGGTGAGAATTCCCGAGCTATCGTACGCGCGCGTTCTGGCGCACAGCGTGCCGTGTAAGGAAATTGGCGGCGATTTCTACGATGTCATCGCGACCGACAACGCACTGTATGTAGTGCTCGCGGATATTTCAGGAAAAGGAGTTTCCGCCGCGCTGCTGGCTTCCACGCTGCAAGGGCTGGTGCATGCCCAGGTGCTGGCAGGCCTGTCGCTGCCGCAGATTGCCATGTTCTCGAATAAATACATTTGCGAAAAGTCGATTTCAAAATATGCGACATTGATACTGCTGAAGCTGTCGCCCGACGGCACGGCGGAATATCTGAATTGTGGGCATGTTCCGCCGCTGCGTCATCTCGCTGACGAAGTCAGCATCCTGACGAACGGAAATCTTCCGGTCGGCTTGATGCCCGATGCCGTGTACGCTTCAGAGACGATTCAGGTTCAGCCCGGC
>JAZKAG010000166.1:0-9624 GCA_040389265.1 Acidobacteriota bacterium | reverse complement strand
TTTGCCTGCCCTGCCATGGCGCAACGACGTGCCCGTGATTCCGGCATCCCGGACAGCTGCGGTGATGTTCACATCCGGCTCCACAGGCCTTCCGGTCCCCCACATCAAGACATGGGGATGCCTGGTCGCGGGCGCACGCGCAGAAGCAGACTGCCTGGGACTGACGGGCAAGGAGCGCCACTACATCGTTGCTACGGTTCCGGCGCAGCACATGTTCGGGCTCGAAACTTCCGTGATGCAGGGCGGCAGCGTCCAGGATATTTTTCAGCAGGTGCAGCGCTTTATGGATACGGCTCCCGCGGGCGATGATTGTACCCTGCTAGAGGTCTGCTACGGGCGATGCCAGTGAACTGCGGACACGCCGCCAACTACCTCGGCTGCAAGCCCCGCCGTGGGTAACCCACTCGAGATGGAACCCTCGCGAAGCGAAATGGGTGAAGCCCGTCTCCTCGTTATGGGCTATCAGGGGACGCTCCGTCCAGCGCAGCGCCAGAACCTGCCGGCGGTATTTGAATCGTTGCTGCAACCATGGCTCGCGCAGGCATCACAACTGCTCAATCAACGCATTCCCGGACAGCAGCGCATATTTCAGGGCGAGCCCATCCCTCTGGAGTCGCTGCTTTTGTTGCTCGAAGACAGGCTGATTGGCATGCTTACCCAGGTTCTGCGCGCGAGCGGAAACGCGTCTTTCGAGCCGTCCGCAAATAAAATCGCGGATGAATTTCCGCTGCTGTCTTCCTTGATGCGCCACGCTGTTTCAGAATGGGCCGCGGCTGTTGGCACATTCCTTCAACGGCTGCATCGAGATCAAAGCTGGCTCGCGGGCGCGATGCCCGGTGGGAAGCTGCTGCCCATCGAATCGGTCTCGGGAGCCGCATCGGACATTCATTCCGGCGGTCATTTTGTGCTGCGGGTGGGTTTTTCTGGAGGCGGTTGCCTTTACTACAAGCCGCGGCCACTTACCGGGGAATGGCTCTGGCACGGTTTGCTCAACGTCATCGCTGGCCTCGATCCGCACCTCTCGCTGCCTACCTCTCGCGTGTTCACCCGCGAGATAGATGGCCGGTATGGCTGGGCAACGTCGGTTCTTCCAGACGAGAAATTTTCGGAAGCTCCCGTCCCGGCGGCCACGGAGTATTGGCACGCCGCCGGCGCCATGCTCTGCCTGGCGCAACATGCCCGGTTGACCGACCTGCACCTTGCTAACATCATCGCCACGCCCCGAGGGCCTGCGGTCACCGACGCCGAGTGTTTCGCCACTCCAACTCTTTCTCAGCCTCGCCCGCCGATGTCAGGACCCCACGTGCCGATCGTTTTGGATGCCTTTGAAGCCATCCTCGCGACGGGGCTACTGCCGCGTAAACAAGATTCCAATTTGCCCGAGGTCTCCGGCTTGTTTGGCCACGCTGCGCCTGTGCCTGGCATTCGGCTTTCTGCATGGTCGCTGTCTTCCGACGGTCGCTATGATTTGAATCCGGTCGCCGCCGAGCTGGTCGATCATGGCAATACACCCGTGCAGACCACTCCCACGACTGTGCTGGCGCAAATGTTAAGCGGCTATCGCCACGCCGCCGACCTGTTGATCCGTGCTCGCAGAACACTCCTGGCACCAGGTTCGCAATGGCGTTCGGTTCTGGAGAAGAAGCACGCACCGCGGTTCGTGCTTCGCGACACGCTCACCTACGGTTGTCTGCTCAGCCAGTCACTCGAGCCCCAATCTCTGCGCTCTAACTATCGAAGACGCAACGTGGTTCTGACCGAACTACAATCCTATCCCAACCATAACTTTGTAGCGGCGGTTATGCGTGCCGAATGCAACGCGATCCTGCATCTGCATGTTCCGCGCTTCACCATTTTGCCCGGCAGTCGCACCGTGGGGAGCGGTTCCGGACGCGTCCTGACCCGCAGATTTGCGACGTCGACTCCCGATCAATCCGTACTCCAGTCGATCGAAAGCTTAACGTCGGGAAGCGTCGAAAACCTTCATGTTCCTGCCCTGTTAGCCGCCATTTTGTAGCCTTTCTGCCTGCTCATCAGAGCGGGAGTTGTGTGCTAACATTCGGATGTGTTGGGTGTGTCGTGATCGACTTCTACTGCACAACAACCTCGAGAGGACTGCAATGACTAACGTAGAAAGGCTTCAACAAGCCGGCCTGGTTCAAACCCACCACCCCCTCACAGATGAAGAAATGCAAAGTGTCAATGCTCTCAGCCCCGCGGAAATTGACGCGCTGATTTCGGTGCGCGCCAAGCTTGGAGATGCTTTTTTCCAGCGCAAGGTGAAGGACGGCGACTCCCATCGCATGGGGACCGTAATGCTCTGATTCAGAGCTTGCAGTCGATTGTCGAAAGATTCCGGAGAGCGCCATGGGGAGGCGGCATGACGACGCACAGTCAACGTCTGCGCGACAGTATTTCCCTCGTCCGGGGACAGCTCGATCGCTTGATTCGCGGGGTATGGTTTCATCCCAGGTTGGGCGAACGCTTCCCTGAATTTCTTTTCGCCATGTACGGCATTACAGTCGCTTCTGCTCCTGCGATGCGCACCGCAGCGGCATGCTGCGCCAACCTCGCCGACGATCCGCTTGCCGCATGGCTGTGTCCCTATTATCTGGAGCACGCAGGAGAAGAATCCGGCCATGAACAGTGGCTGCTGGACGATCTGGCTACCTTCGGCGTTGCTCGCGATCAGGTGATGCGACGGCTTCCCTATCCCAGTGTGGCGGCGCTGGTCGGCGTGCAGTATTACTGGATGCATCACGTCCATCCGGTCGCGTACCTGGGATATATCGCGGTGGTCGAAGAGCCGGCCTCGATCGAATTTCTGGAGGAGACTTCGCGGCGTACCGGCATTGCACTTTCTTCCATGTCAGGCCACGTGATGCATGCCAGGCTCGATCCGGATCACGTTGCGGAATTCGACGCTGCCCTGGATGGTTTGCCGCTGACGGCGCATCATCGGGATTTGATTTCAGTCAGCGCCATTGCCACCGTGGCGCATCTGGAAAATGTTTTTACTGATATTCTGCAACACTTCGAGCGCGTCGACGATCCCGCCAGTGCTGCTAACCTCTTTACCGCTTCCCGCATTATGAGTGCGTCCGCTCCCCGAGTGCTTTGATATGCAAATGGCCTTCAATCCCGGAGACAAGCTCCTGCAGTATCGCCTCGTCCGCAAGCTGGGAGAAGGTGGCATGGGCGTGGTCTTCGAGGCCGAGGATATACGGCTCGAACGCACCGTCGCTATCAAGGTACTGCAGCCGGCAATATCAGAAGATGCGGAAATGCGCGAGCGCTTTTTGCGGGAGGCGCGCGCCGCCTCTGCCATTGACCATCCCAACCTGTGCACCATCTATACCATCGAGACGGCTCCCGATGGTTCTTTGCTGCTGGTGATGGCCTACTACCGCGGTCAGACACTTTCGGACCTGATTCTGCGCGGTCCCGTCGATGTTCCGCGAATCCGGGACATTGCGCGCCAGACCGCCTCCGGGCTGCATGCTGCTCACATGTCCGGTATTGTGCATCGAGACATCAAGCCGGGAAATATATTCCTGCTGCACTCCGGGACAGTAAAAATTCTCGACTTTGGCCTTTCGCGTTTTGTCCATCAACAACATTTCACGGCGCCTCACAAAGTGATGGGCACGCTGGCCTACATGCCGCCGGAGCAACTTGCCGGGGAGTCCGTGGACTATCGCGCGGATATATGGGCGCTGGGCGCGGTGATTTACGAAATGGCAGCAGGACATTCGCCCTTTCGACAGGCAACACAGTCCGCCACGATGAGCGCCATCGCAGCCGGCCGTTATGTGCCGCTGCATCATGCCCGGCCCGATCTTCCCAACTCCATCCATCGAGCGGTAATGGGCGCCTTGCGATTGTATCCGCACGAGCGCCACGCTTCCGCCGCTGAAATTCTGACGTTGCTGAGCGAAAGTATCGAAGCGGATCTGATGCCTGGCACGACTGCCGCGGATATTCCCGCCGCTCCATCGTCTGTCACGCTCGTTCCGGCGGTGACGGCGGGATTCGCAATGCCTTCGCAGACCGAGACGCAGACGCTCCCCGCGTATATTGTCAATCCATCGGCCAGAACTACTGCGCCTTTGATTGAACAAGTTGGGCAGGGAACTTCCTCAATCGCAGTCCTGCCCATGCACAATGTCAGCTCCGATCCGGAAAATGAATATTTCAGCGACGGTCTTACGGATGAGCTGATCAACGCCCTGGGAATGCTTCCTGGTTTGCACGTTGTCTCGCGCAGCTCGGTGTTCTCATTCAAAGGCAAGCATCAGAACATTCGCGAGATCGGCAAGTCGCTGGACGTCGACGTGGTCCTTGAAGGCAGCGTTCGCCGCTCTGGCGCGCGCATTCGCGTCACCATGCAACTTATCGATGTGCGCAAGGGATTCCATATCTGGTCGTCCCGCTTCGACCGTGAAAATCCAGACGTCTTCGAGTTGCAGGACGAACTTGCAACCGCCGTCGTTTCCGCGCTGCAGGAAAAGCTGGCGCTCAATGTGCATCGCTCCGACTTGCAGACGCGCACGCCAATGCAGAATGAGGCTTACGATGCGTATCTAAAAGGCCGCTACCACTGGGAGCAAAGATCGATCGAAGACGTTGCGCTTGCCGGTCGCTATTTCGAGCAGGCACTCAAGCTCGATCCACAATCCGCGGCGGCCTATGCGGGCATGGCGGACTTTTACTGTCTGCAGGGCGTGCTCGGCCTGATGTCTCCGGATGAAGCGTGGCCCAACGCACGATCGTGTGCGCTGCAGGCCGTAGCGCTCGACCCAAATCTTCCTGAAGGTCATCTGGCGCTTGCTTCGGTGCTGCAGTTTTACAACTGGAACTGGTCCGAGGGCCGCGAGCACATTGTGAAAGCCATCGAGTTGCGACCCCAGCGCGGCGAATCGTACTATCTGTATGCCTCACATCTCATGACCCAGGGATTGCTGCAGGAAGCGCTGGAGCAGACCCGCATCGGACTGAGTTATGATCCCTTGGCCACCCGGTTGCTGGCGGCCGAAGCGATGCTGCGGACATACCTAGGCGATCATGACAGCAGCATTCTGTTGGCGCAAACAGCGCTCACCGCGTCGCCGCATTATTTTGAGTTGTATTATTCGCTGGGGCTGGCGCAGTTCCACAGCGGTCGGACTCACGAAGCCGTTGCCACATTCCAGCGGGGTATTGAGCACAGCCGCATGCCGATTTTAATGGGCTGGCTGGCGGAAGCCCATGCGGAAAATGGCAATCGCGACAAGGCCCGCGAAGTTCTTGAGAATTTGCTTGAACTGGCCAACAAAGGCAATCGAATGCCGGTAGCCATTGCCGTCGCTGCAATTTCCGTGGGCGACCATGATCTGGCGTTTACCTGGCTGGAGAAGGCCGCCGACATGCACGACATCCTGGTGGCCTACGTTACAGTGATGCCCAGCCTGCGGAAACTGCACCATGATCCGCGCTACCAGCGACTCCTCGATCGCTTGAAACTGGCTCATCCTTCCACCCATAGGAGGCAGAATGAAACTCGGCAGAGTCCAGTCGAAACACGATTCTAGAACGCTGCACCTCGCAGACTACGTGACCATTGTATCGTTGCCGATTCCACCTCCCCGGGAGATGGTGGAAACTACCGCCACGTGGCCAATGCTGGCCAACAATCAATTTAACTGCTGTACGTCGGCTGCTGCGGGACACATGGTGCATCATTGGACTGCGGCCAACCAGCAGGGCGTCTTTCTCACCGATGCAGATATCATCCGCGCCCATGCGCAACTGACGGGTGACAGGCTGATGGACTGTGTCTCTATGCTGGATGCGTTGAAGTATTGGCGCAAGACCGGGATCGGCAAGCATCGTGTTCACTCCTTCGTGAAGGCGCACGGGCAAAAGGCGGACGAACTGCGCGGCATCATTCACCTGTTCGGCAGCGCCTATATCGGGCTGGATTTGCCGAAGTTTGCTTTGGCGGGCGCGCCGGCCGGATGGCCCGTGATTCCGTGGTCGATTCCCTCCACTGTGTCCGCCGATGATGCGGCTCCCAGGCTGGACAACGGGCATTGCGTAACTGCGGTGGGATATGGCGATGACGGCGTCTACGTGGTCACATGGGGGACGCTCAAGACCATGAGCTGGGATTTTTTCAGCCGCTATAACGTGGAGTTGTACGCGGTGCTCAGCACCGACTGGGTGTGCGGCAACAAAGTTTCTCCGTCCGGATTCGACATGACCAGTCTGGGACGAGATCTGTCGCTGGTGCAGGCATCGCCCTCTCCCGCAACTGACTGCGTCACCGGCCCGCAGCCTTCTTGAGCGGCGCATTGTTTTCTGTTGAGTGCAAGGGAAGTGCCCAGGCAAACAACACCGAACCACTCCCGGTCACCACGTATTGCCGTCCGTCCAGTTCATAAGTGATCGGAGACGTCTGCATTGGAGCGCCCGTGCCTGCGTGCCACAGAGTCTTTCCATTCCGCGTGTCCAGCGCCAATATATTTCCATAGTCGTCGCCGGTAAACGTCAATTCCGAATCGGTAGTCAGCACCCCGGCACCATCGCCTCTGCGACCGCCTTCATGAGTCCAGCGAATTTTGCCCGTCTTGTAATCAATTGCCTCAATCATGCCTTCGCCCCACAAGCCATAGTCCGCGCCGGCCCAGCCATAGTTGCCGTCGGCGGGTTTTGCAAAATAGAGGCTGTAGCTGGGATGAGCATCCACGATGAACAATCCTGTCTTGGGATCAAAGCTGGGCGATCGGTAGTTGGTCAGGCCGCCTTCATCCGGCGCAATCAACCGTCCATCCGGCGCAGGCTCTTTCTTAGGATTTGGAATGGGATGGCCTTCCTTGTCGATTCCCAGCGACCAGTTCACGGGCCCATATGGAATGCTCAGCAGGTCCTTCCCGTTGGTGCGATCGACCAGGACAAAGTAGCCGTTGCGAGACGCCTGCATCACCATCTTTCGGGGCTGGCCGTGAAACTCGCCGTCGACCAGCACGGGAATCTCCACCGCGTCCCAGTCATGGGTGTCATGAGGCGACACCTGAAAGGCCCACGCCAGCTTACCCGTATCGGGATTGATTGCTACGATGCTGCACGTGTAGGAGTCGTTTCCAGGACGCGTCGAGCCGTTCAACACCGGCGTCGGATTTCCCGTGCCCCAGTAAAGCAAATTCAATTCAGGATCGTAGGTTCCCGTCATCCAGGTCATGCCGCCAGTCGTCTTCTTCGGTGTTCCAACAGGAGGAGTGCTGTCCCATTGCCACTGCGTCTTGCCGGTTTCAGGGTCGATGGCTCGCAGGTATCCGGACAGATTATCGAAGTCGCCTGACACACCGATGATGACGTGATCGCCCACCACCAACGGCGCAATGGTTGTCCAATAACCTTTGCTTGTGTCGGCCACTTCGACCTTCCACAGCACGTGGCCATTCCTCGCATCGAGACATAACAGATGTCCATCGGGAATCAGAAAGAAGAGCCAATTTTTGTACATGCCGACACCGCGATTTCCAATGTGGTCGCCTTTGGTAGGTGGATTCATGTAGTGCCAGATCATGTGGCCAGACCGCGCATCGACCGCCCACACATTCTCCGGCACAGTGAAATATAGAATGCCGTTCACCAGTAGAGGGGAAGATTTGAGGGTCGAGGCCTGTCCCGTCTGGAACGCCCAGGCCAGCGCAAGGTCACCAACGTTGGCGCGCGAGATTTGCGTGAGCATGCTGTGACGACGTCCGGAATAATCGCCATGATAGGTTGGCCAACTATCCGCCGGGGGATTGCGCAGCAGGGACGCATCCACCCCCTGCGCTACCAGCGCAGACGAAAATATGAGCGGCACAAACAACACACTCGCGAAGATCAACAAGGCACGCTTCAAAATTTCATCTCCATCTGGAACTTTTTCGTAGCTTGCATCGATCGGAATTCACGCGTTCTAACGCAGCGTTTGCAGATACGCCATCAGGTTATGGATATCGGCATCGGTATATTTTGGGAACTGCGCAACGTGCGCGTCAACTGGCGAGGAGACGGAGTACCGAACGCTGCGGACAGGCCAGGAATGATAGGTTCCGTTCGCATCGAGTAGTCCAACGGTAAACTCATCCAGATAGGTCAGAGTGCCTTTCAGCGCTTTTCCAGAGGCTAATGTAACTGTTACTGTGCTCTTTGCGTCGTCCGGGTACAGCATGCGCTCTTCCAGCTCTAAACCTTCATAGCGAGAGGCGATGCCGGCCAGGTCGCCAGTGGGTGAATGGCAGGATGAGCAACCGCCGGGGCCGTCGAAATATTGTTTCCCGGCCGCAACATTTCCTGTCTGCAAGTCGGCCACATCCACTCCGCGACGACTCCCGTTATGCAGTTTTGCCTGGGAGCGTTGTTCGTGGATGAAGGCCACCAGCTCTGCCACTTGTGTCGCGGAAAAGGTGAACGGTGGCATGCCTTTCTCAGGTCTTCCCAAGCGTAGAACTTCGGCAATCTTGTCCCCGGCAACGTCGTGCGCCACCAGTTTGGAGCGCGTCAGATCGGGTCCCGTCTCGCCACCGGCTGCGTCACGACCGTGGCAGAAGGCGCAATTCTGCTGGAAGAGCGCGCCTCCCAATTTTGCCTGTTGTGAAGGATCGACCGATGCCGAATCCGGCCGCGAATACGATGGGTGCGCTGTCGCGCCTTCCGTCCGCCCGCTGCTTTGGGTGGTGGAAGTCTGCGCCGTCGAACTCTCGGATGATTTGCTTGCTGCAGAATTTTGCACAGCCACCGCATACAGCGCAGTTTGCCGGCTCTGGCAGAAAATGGCTCCAAGAATGACGGCGAATACGATCGCCTGATACCTTTTCATCGTGTTGCTTCACTACTCCTGGTCAGTCGGCTTGGCTGCGCCTCGTCGAGGATGAGATGCATGTTGCCCCACTCGGCAAACGTGTCCTTTAAATATCTGCGCTTGAATTTAGATTAGACGGCTACGGGTTTGTACCGGAAGCAGCCGGCTTGGGATGCGAGGCAACGCTGCCTTCCGTCAAGCCCAGCGCCCACTTGATGGCTTCAAAATACATTTTTTGAATGTCCGGATCCTGCCACGCCTCTTCCGTGTGTCCCAGGGTGGAATAAAAGACGCGCCCCTTGCCGTACATCTTCACCCAGGCCACGGGGAAATCATGATCGGCCCGGTGAATGCGCGGATTATTCGCGTAGTTCAGCTTGATGGAATCGAGACTCAACAGAACATTCACTTTGTCTCGCGACCAGTCCTTCGGCTGATAAATCTCGTCGTATTTCACAAACTCTTTCGGGAAGTGGCGCACGGCGGGAAAATCTGGCTGCTCATTGATGATCGGCGCCACGAAAGTTCCCCAGGGATGCTGGTCGAACCAGCCTCCAATCATTTCGCCATATTCCGGCCAGGTGTAGTTGGTATCGAGCGCCGCGTGAATACCGACAAAACATTTTCCGTCATCCTTGATGAATGACATCATGTCCTGCTTTTGGCTGGCGTCCATATCCAGTTCGCCGGTGGTGCTGGCGAACCGTGCTCCAGCCTCGACAATCCCACTCACCAACATGCCGTAGTTCCCGCTCGCGCCCGATGTCGCCTCCATCCCGTTGCCCGTCGTC
>JAZKAG010000165.1:20558-20847 GCA_040389265.1 Acidobacteriota bacterium | reverse complement strand
ATGCAATCCGATCGATGGCTCATCCAGCACGTACATTGCGCCCACCAGCTGCGATCCCAAAGAAGTTGCCAGCTGCACCCGTTGCGCCTCGCCACCGGACAGGGTGGACGAGAGTCGATCGAGCGACAGGTAATCCAGGCCGACATCGTTCAAAAAACCCAGCCGCTGACGAACTTCCTCCAGAATTCTTCCCGCCAGTTCCATTTGCGCCGGACTCAATTGCAACTGCGCAAAGAATGCCTGCGCCTCCCCCACGGTCATCGCGGTGACATCGCAAATGTCGCGTCCA
>JAZKAG010000165.1:15767-20548 GCA_040389265.1 Acidobacteriota bacterium | reverse complement strand
CATCGAGTTTCACCGCACGAGCTTCCGCGCGCAGTCGTTTTCCGCCGCATTCCGGACACAATGCATAACCGCGATACTTGCTCAGAAACACGCGCACATACAGCTTGTATTTCTTGGTTTCAAGGTGTGCGAAAAATCCGCGGATTCCGGGGAACGATTTGTCGCCGTTCAGAATAAAATCCTGATGCGATGGGGAAAGATCTTTCCACGGCACATCGAGCGGAAGATTTTTCTCTTTTCCCGCTCGCCGCAATTCGCCAAACGTCGGCCGGTACTTTGGGCGCACCCAGGGATCGATCGCACCTTCATTCAGCGTGCGCGTCTTGTCTGGAATAATTCGGTCCAGATCGAAGTCGATAGTGTTGCCGAATCCTTCACAGCGCGCACAAGCTCCGTAAGGGTTGTTGAAAGAAAACAACGGCGGCTCCGGCTCACGGTACACGCGGTTGCATTGGCTGCACGCATAAGCGCCAGAAAAGCGCAGACACTGCCGATCTTGCGGCGCCATTTCAGGCTCACCGTCCGCGGCTCGCGGAACAACTTCGAAAACAACCTCGCCACTCTCGCGATAACCAGTTTCTGCTGCATCGACAACCCGCGCTCTGGCTTCCGGCGACACTCCGATGCGATCGATCAGCACAAAGATCGGCTTGGAAAAATCCAGCTCCAGCAGCGATTCCGGTGTGGAGAATACCACGATCTTTCCATTCTGATACAGCCGGTTGAAGCCACGCTGCCGCAACTCGCCTAATCGCTGTCGGCGAGGATCTATCGGCGCCGACTCCACCTCCGGCGCATCCGGTACATATTCCGTGGCATAGCGATTGATCTTGGCTGCCGTCCGCGTCGCGGCCGCCAAGGCTACCCGCGCGGCTTCGGCTTTCGTGACCGGCTTGCCATCTTTTTTCGTTGGCGCGGCCGCGGCTTTTTTGGCTACCTTCGCCGCCTTTTTGGCAGCTTTCTTTCTCGCGGCGGACTTTTTACTGTCGTCGGCTGCGTCCGGCAGCACCACCGGAAACAGTGCCAGGATCCGTGTCGACTCCGGCAGGTTGAGTACGGCTTCCGCAATTTCATCCACACTGTCGCGCTTTACTATGTTGCCGCAGGTCAGGCAGTACATGGTTCCGCAGCGCGCAAACAGCAGCCGCAGATAATCGTAAATTTCCGTCGCCGTTGCGACCGTAGACCGAGGATTCCGTGTCGAATTTTTCTGCTTGATGGCGATCGCCGGAGCCAGCCCGTCAATCTGGTCGACGTCCGGTTTCTCCATCCGCTCAAGAAACTGGCGCGCGTAAGCCGACAGGGACTCCACATACCGACGCTGACCCTCGGCATAAATGGTATCGAAGGCGAGCGAGGATTTCCCCGAACCCGAAACGCCGGTCACAACCGTGAGCTGGCCGTGCGGAATCTCAAAATCGATATTCTTCAGGTTGTGAACGCGTGCGCCGCGAACCGTGATCGAATCCATTGGGTCACAAGTCCCTGCAGAGGGGTTGGCAGCGCACAAATCGCACACTGCCGCATCTTTCTAGTTTACAGCCTCACAAGGGATGGCTTTTCGATCCGCTAGGATGGGATAGTTCGAAAAGCTAGATGTTTTGGCGGGCTGAAATATCGCGTTCCGAACGCTAAACTCGCGGAAGGAGAATCATGAAAAACCCCACGATTACCAACATTCTGCTGCTGGTCATAGCGGTGGCGCTGATTGCCATCGCTCTGAAACCAATGCAGCAGCCGCAGCCCGCCAAAGCGCAGACGGAGATGTCAGCGCCGTTTCCCGTTTACATTGAACCCGGCACGCAGATGATCCGCTCGCCCGATGGCAGCCAGAATGTGTACGGAAAAATGGTAGTGGATATGGAGACGGGTCGCATCTGGGGATTTCCTACGCTCAACAGCGCGCCCTATCCCATGGATATATCCAGCACCAAACCGCCAGTGTCCCATCCCGTCTTTCTGGGCACGTTCGCGTTTGGAGACATGTATAAATGACGGTCGGCGCGACGCTATTTTTGCTTTGACTTGAGAGCCTTGGCGATGGCCTGCTCGGCAAGAGGCGTCATCACCTCGTAGCCCTCCGCGTTTGGATGCACGCCGTCAATGGTCAATTCTTTTTTCATGCCCTGGTCGGAATTCACCATGGCCGAATAATAGTCGAGATAGACATAGTGCTTCTGATCGCAGTAGTCGCGCATCCAGCTATTGATCGCAGAGATTTCGGCTTTCGGATCGATGTCTGGCATCCATGGGTAGGCAGCGGCGGGCAATATCGACGCCATCACCACGCGGATTCCATTCGCCCTCGCCAGGTCCGCCATCGCCATCAAGTTATCTTTGATTGAGGTCGGCGTGGTTGGACCGGTATTGCCGGCAATATCGTTCGTGCCAGCAAGAATTACGACCACCTTGGGTTGCAGCGCAATCACATCCGGCCAAAAGCGCACCAGCATCTGCGGCGTCGTCTGACCGCTGATACCGCGATTCACGTATGGCTTGCCAGGGAAGAAGACTCCTGTCGGATGTCCCCACGCATCCGTGATGGAGTCGCCCATGAACACCACCCGATTCTCGTCGGGCGCGGGTGGCGCCAACTCCGCATTTGCCTGTTTATATCGCGCCAGGTCTCCGAAATCCGTCAGCAGCAGCTCGTCATGCTTTCGTTGATAGTCGCTTTCAGGATGTGTCGCCGGCGTGGCCTGAGTAGCGGGTGAAGGTGTCGTAGCAGGTGTGGGAGTCGATTGCGCAGCGGCGAAGGGAACCAGCAGGAGCAAACTGCAGAGAAGTTTCATGCACTCATCCTTTTGGTGCGGCTTGTGACGGCTCGCCCCGTTCAATCCGAAAAGGCCGACTTGGGCGCGCGGAAGACCTCAAGCAACAGCAGCCCCGCGCCGATCACAATGCAGGAATCCGCTACATTGAAATCCGGATAATGATAGCTGGAAAAATTGAATGCCAGAAAATCGATCACGTAGCGATAGGCGAGCCGGTCATACAGATTTCCAATTGCGCCGCCCAGCACCAGTGCCAGCGCCACGCTGGTCATATTCACCCGCCGGCCTGCCTTCATAAAGACAACCAGCACAATCGCAATCGCCACCAGCGAAAAGCCGATCAGCATCCAGCGAACTTTCTCCGGAGAAGGCGTATCAGAAAACAAGCTGAAGGCCGCGCCGTTGTTGTACACGTGCGACAGGTGAAAAAAGTGCGGGATAATCGTGATTTCCTGGCCGGAAATAATGTGATGGAGTATCCACAGCTTACTTAGCCGGTCGGCGATGAAGACTGCGACAGAAATCAGAAGAAGTTTGAAACGTGGGTCGCGCGTACCTGTGAATCGTGAAGCTCCGCTCACTGCCCATCCTTTTTGGAATTTCCCACGGCCGCCGCCACCTCACCGCCCATGGGCGGCGCGCCAATTGTTTCCAATGCGACCACGCAGCGTTCGCATACGGTTGGCCATTTGTGGTTCTCGCCTACGTGCACGGAATAATTCCAGCAGCGTTCGCATTTTGAGCCATCGGCCGGCAGCGTCGTTACCTGCAGCGTTCCCGAACCATTGGGTTCGGAGGCTGTCACCAGTTCCACCTGCGATACGTTGAATAGTTCCTTCAAGCTGGACTCATAGTTGCGCAACAGCGGGCTCAGACCGGCGGGAACGTGCAGCCGCACCTTGGCTTCCAGCGCCTTGCCAATGCGCTTTTCCTTGCGCGCTTCTTCCAGGCTCTTCAGCACGTCGTCTCGCACTGCTAAAAGCTGTCTCCAGTCACCCAGCAACTCTGCCGCGGAGGCAGGTGCGATATCTTGCGGCCGCGGAAAGAGCGCTAAATGAACACTCGGTACGCGGCCGCCTTTTGTTGGGGGACCCGGGTAGTGCTGCCGCGAATGGAGTGCCTGTTGCACACTCGGCTCACGGCCCTTCACTGCGGTGGGTAGATGTTGCCATACCTCCTCAGCAGTGAAACTTAGGTAGGGCGCGGTCAACAAGACCAGCGCCTCTGCGATGCGTGCCATTGCGGTCTGCGCAGAACGGCGCGCAGGATCGTTAGGCGCAAAGGTGTACATCCGATCCTTCAATAGATCAAGATACATCGCACTCAGGTCGGCAGTACAGAACTCATTGATGGCCTGGTATACGCGATGGAACTCCATCTCGTCGTACCAGCGAAGCACTTTTGTCGTCAGTTCCGCCGTCCGGGCCAGAATGTATTGATCAATCGGCAATAGCCGCTCAAACGGCAAAGCATCGGTCTCAGGGTTGAAATCTCCTAAATTCCCCAGCAAAAAGCGGAACGTATTGCGCAGCTTACGATAAATATCTTCCGCCAGCCGCTTCAGCAGCGGGATTGTCGCCACCACATCTTCGCGGAAATCGACCGAGGCCACCCAGAGTCGGATAATGTCCGCACCCAGCTCCGCAGCCACTTCCGTGGGACCAATGTCGTTACCCCGTGATTTCGATAAGGCGCGGCCCTGATCGTCCAGGGTCCATCCGCAGGTCGCCACGCGACGGTATGGCGCCGCATTTTTGGTGCCTACGCTGCATAGCAGGGAAGTGTGGAACCAGCCGCGATGCTGATCGCCGCCTTCCAGGTACAAGTCCGCGGGCCATGTCAATCCAAATCCGGCCTTTTCGCCCAGAACGGCTGCCTGGCTCGATCCGGACTCAAACCATACGTCCAGAATGTCCATCTCTTTTTCGAACTTCTGGCTGCCGCACCCCGGCGTCTGGCAGGTCGTTCCCGGCGGAAGAATCTCTTCTGCCGTATGCGTATGCCAGG
>JAZKAG010000165.1:14339-15757 GCA_040389265.1 Acidobacteriota bacterium | reverse complement strand
CTCGGCGGAAGATGGCGGAATCCTTCAGCGGCGCACGGCATTTCTCGCACAGAAACACCGCGATCGGCACGCCCCAGATGCGCTGGCGAGAGATGCACCAGTCCGGCCGCGTGGCAATCATGTTGGCGATACGCTCTTCGCCCCAGCTTGGATCCCATCGCACTTTCTTGATCTCGTCGAGCGCACGTGCCCGAAAGGTCGATGCCGAACCATCCGGATTTTCCATGGGCGTTTCCATGTTGATGAACCACTGTTCCGTGGCACGGAAGATCACCGGATTGTGGCAGCGCCAGCAATGTGGATAGGAATGGTTGATATCCACCCGCGCCAGCAGCGCGCCACGCTCCTTCAGCAACTCGATGATTGGCTCATTCGCCGCAAAAACTTTCTTGCCTTCATACTCCGGCAGTCCATTGTGCAGCCGTCCTGCGCCATCCACATTGCAAGTTGGATCCAGTCCATATCGCACGCCGGTATAAAAATCATCCGCACCATGCGCCGGTGCTGTGTGGACTGCGCCGGTACCGGTATCCGCCACCACATAATCCGCCAGCACACCCAGAATGCTGCGCTCGAGGAACGGATGTTGAAACGTCGCGCGCTCTAATTTCCGTCCAGCGAAGCGCGCAATCTGTTTCGCGTTCTTGAATCCAACTGCCTCCGCCACCGTATTCGCCAGCGATTCCGCGACGATGTAAACCTGTCCCTCGGTTTCCAGTGCGACATACTCAAAATCTGGGTGAAAGGCCACCGCCAGTGATGCCGGCAGCGTCCACGGCGTGGTCGTCCAGATGATGGTGTTCACCTGCTTGCCGGCGAGGGCTGCATCCACCGCCGCAGGGTCGCTTGTCATGCGGTAGCGCACATAGACGCTGGGGCTGGTGTGCATCTCGTATTCCACTTCCGCTTCGGCCAACGCCGTGCGATCGTGAATGCACCAGTACACAGGCTTCAATCCCTTGTAGACGAATCCGGCTTCAAGAAATTCAAAAAACGTTTCCAGCACCCGCGCTTCGTACGATTTCGACATGGTCGAATACGGATGGTCGAACTGGCCCAGCACTCCCAGGCGCAAAAATTGTTCCCGCTGCAAATCGACATATTTCCCGGCATACTCGCGGCAGGCGCGCAATACGTCCACTGCAGGGATTTCCAGTTTCTTGCGTCCCAGCTGCTCATCGACTTTAATTTCGATCGGCAACCCATGGCAGTCCCATCCCGGAACATACGGGGCGTCGAAGCCCGACATAGTCTTCGACTTCACCACAAAATCCTTCAGGCACTTGTTCATCGCATGCCCCAGGTGAATGGGTCCATTCGCGTAAGGCGGCCCGTCATGCAACAGGTACACAGGGGCGCCCTTACGCGCCTCGCGAATTTGCGCGTACAAATGAGATTCCTCCCACACAGCCAGCCGT
>JAZKAG010000165.1:2018-14329 GCA_040389265.1 Acidobacteriota bacterium | reverse complement strand
GCATAGATCGGGCCGTCATGCAGCACGAACAATTTCTTGCCGCGCGCCTTCGCCCGAATCTTGCCGTAGAGGTCCATTGCTGCCCAGCGCGCCAGCCATTTGGGCTCGGCCTCGGGCAGGCCCGCCTTCATGGGGAAATCGGTGTGTGGCAGGTTCAGGGTCGCCTTTAAATCAGGCCCAGCGGGCATATCTTCTCCGAAGCAAAGTTTCTCCTACTCAACTATGATAAATGCATACTTCGCATCATCGGTCTGGGGAGCAAACGGACTGGCTGGTGAAGCGTCTAAAGCATTAACGTTATCGATATCCGTGTCGTACTCGATAACCTAAGGAATATTTCAGCCGATTGTCTCTTGCCAGTCGCCTGGAAACACTGGATCGATTGCCTTGGCAATGATGGAAGGATTTCGGCGAAGACGACAAACAAGGCCTGCATCCAGCATAATTGTTGAAGCAGGCAGGTCAATGCGGCGACCGAGCGACCCCACTCGCGAGCAGTCGAAAATGGGTTATGGATGTCGAATCAGCTTCTGATACCGCCTGAAATCGAGAGAAACCAATCACGTGAACTCCCCCAGCCGCCTCTCTGGAGCACGGTGGATGGTGATCCCTCGTTTTGGTCCTCGCTGACAGAGAATCTCCGTGCACGCTTTTTCCCCCGGCCGCAGCCCGCGCTCCAGCTGAAATCGAAACCTGTACCGGTTGCCGATCCGTTCTATCAGAAACCCCTCTGGGTTGGGATTTACGAGGATTTTCGCGAGATTTTCTTTCCTCGCCGATTACCGCCATTGCAGCTGGAATCGCATGCTATAGCGGTTTCAAACCCGCTGGAACGCCCGCGGGATCGTAAGTCAAGCATGATTTCTGTTGGCGTTCACGTTGTGGCGCTGGCGGTCATACTGGCGGTCATATTCTGGCGTCCAAAGCGGCCAGCGGTCGCGCAAGTGGTTCCTCCGCCCAATTTCAACGTTACCCCCTTCCTTCCGCTGGGAAATAAACCTATGGGCGGCGGCGGAGGCGGGGGAGATCGCAGCATTACTCCCGCAGCGGCTGGTAAGCTCCCCACCATCGCGAAGACGCAATTCGTTCCTCCGGACGAGGTCATTCGTAATCCCAAGCCGAAACTCGCGGTTGAGCCCACCGTGGTGATGCCGGCCAATATCAAGCTGCCCAACAGCGCCATGCCGAACCTGGGCGATCCCTTGACCGCGGTGCGTGGACCTGCCTCGAACGGCACCGGGAGTGCCGGTGGCATCGGCTCCGGGAATAGCGGAGGTGTCGGATCCGGTTCAGGTGCAGGCGTCGGCCCTGGAGAGGGCGGAGGTTATGGCGGCGGCATCTATCAAGTGGGGAATGGTGTCGTTGGCCCCAAGCTGATTTACCAGGTTGACGCCGAGTTTTCCGATCAGGCAAGGATGGCGAAATATCAGGGAGTTGTGGTCGTTCAGGCCGTCATCGACACGAAGGGACTACCGCGCGATTTGAAGGTCGTCCAACCACTGGGCATGGGTCTGGATGAGAAGGCGCTCGAAGCTGTTCGGCAGTATCGCTTCAAGCCAGCCATGTTCAAGGGAAAACCAGTCGCTGTGATGGTCAACGTCGACGTTGATTTCCATATCTACTAGCTGCGAACTTTTGGCTCCTGGCCGCTAGCTCCTGTCTTTCAACCCCAAAGAAACACGAATTCGCCCCTGCGAGGCCGCGCCTTCAGTCGAGCTACAACCTGGCTAGTGGCTAAAAGCTGGAGGCCAGAAGCTACGGTTTGTTCGCGATCCGCTCTTGCACCCACTCGGTCAATAGGTCGCTTCTATATTCCGGAGCACTCACAAAAAACTGCGGCTTGCTTCGCAACATAGACAGCCATTCCGACGGCCATAGCGGCTCTTCCGGCACAAATGCCGTGCCGCTCCACAACACTGCATCCGCGCGATCCAAAAAATATTGCGCCGAGGGTTTGAAATCTCGAATCGCGGGATCAAGCACCGTCAAATATAGATCCGGCTTCAAAAATCGCACAATACTGTTCGACTCCAAGATCGCGTTCTTCGCCCGCGCCAGTTCTTTTCGCACCCGCGGCATGGCTTCCGCCAACTGTCCCTGACGAGTCCGCACCCAGTACGAACGCACCGCGCCCGCCCCCAGAAATCGCGCGCTATCAGTCCCGCTGGCTCGGGAGTGTTCTTCCGTCACCGCAACCGCATGCGCGTCCGTCTCGCAATCGCATGGCTCGCCATCCGCGGAGCAGATTCCATGACCAAACTGCGTCACTTTGAAGGCGGTCCACTCCATTTGAGGAAGGGAACCAATCAGTCCGACGACCACAGCAGTTTTGCCGATGTTGCGTGTATGTCCGCCAATGACGACGATGGCCACCGCATTATTCCTTTGTCTTACGCGCCAGCCGGGCCAGTGTTGCCAGACCCTTCAAATAGAAAACGACTCCCGCGCCGCGGAGTTTCTTCTTACTCAACACTCCCGCCCCACCGCCCAGGATTACGCCCTCTCCAACATCGGCATGTTCGCCAATGCCAACCTGGCCGCCGAGAATCGCGCTGTCACCCACGCTGCTGCTGCCCGAAATGCCTGTCTGCGCCGCCATGACCACGTTGCGTCCCACGCGCACGTTGTGGCCTATGTGGACCAGGTTATCCAGCTTGGTGCCGCGCGCAATCCGCGTCTCTTCCAGCGCTCCGCGGTCAATGGTGGTGTTGGCGCCGATCTCGACGTCGTCCTCAATCAGCAGCGTGCCCTGCTGCGGAAACTGCGTGTAGTCACCTGTCTCCGCATCGCGTACATAGCCGAATCCGTCGGAGCCCAACACACACCCGGCATGCACCTGCACCCGGTCCTGCAGCTCTACCCCCGAATAGATCACCACCCGCGGATACAGCGTGCAATCCGCGCCTATCTTTACGCCTTCATCCAACACCGCATACGCTCCAATTGAAACGTCGTCTGCCAGTTTGACGCTGGAAGCCAGTACGGCAGTGCGATGCAGGCCCGTGCTTGCTTTTGCCGCGCGCAACAATTGCGATGCTTTCGCAAACGCCAGTCGAGGCTGTGCCACCAGCAGCAGTGGTTTTTGCAATGGCTTCGCTTCCGAGAGAAAGGCTTGTGCGAGACGCGGAGTCACCAGGACACCCGCCGCGGAAGACGCCAGCGCCTCCTGCAGTGTGGTTTCGCTTTCAGCGAAGGTCAGGGAAGTCGGGATGGCATTGCGCACGCTGGAGACACGCTCCACGGATTCTGTCTGGGGAGGATCAGCCACGTCGATTGGCTTCGCGCCCGGCACGTATTCCGCCTGCAGCGCTTCCGCGAGTTGCCGCAACGTCAGCATAGCGCTATGGTAGCCGAGCGGAGGTCTATCCAGCAGGCTTTCGGTGCGGCGCGGTCCCGTCGGCGGGCAATCTTTGCTTGAGCCTTCAGGCGAAACGGGCGATTTTGCGAGAGTCGACCCATGAATTTAGTCCGGAGCCAACGCGACCACAACACGTATGCAAGCCGCGCAGACCGTAGCGCAGCGCGAATTATGCCGGAGAATGAATGGCAAGCATCTGAGAGCAAGTCACGCGCTCCAAGTCTAGCTTCTGAGACGGGAGCGCGTGAAATGACTTTGCCGCGGAAATTAAATGTCGAGGTTCTTTACGTCGAGCGCGTTGTCTTCAATAAATTTGCGGCGAGATTCGACGTCTTCTCCCATCAACGTGGAGAAGATCTGCTCGGACTCAGCCAGGTCTTCCAGCTTGACCTGCAGCAAGGTGCGTCGTTCGGGATCCATGGTGGTTTCCCATAGCTGCGAATCGCTCATTTCGCCGAGGCCCTTGTAGCGCTGAACCTGGTAGTCCTTGCGGCCTTGTTCGATGACGTACTCGAACAACTCGCGCGGAGATTGCTTCTCCACCGGATCTTGAGGAGTTTTCGCGGCTCGCTTGGTCGCGGGTTTGGCCGGGGTGCCTGCGCCGGCCTCCGTCGCATCCGTTTCCGCCTCGTCAGCCGGCGCAGCTTTGGCGGAAGACTCGATGAGGAACGGTCCTTCCAGCGGCTCCTTGATCAGCATGTACTTCGCCATCATCTGCCGATATTCCGGCGATGTGGCCAGGTTCCAGTCAATGCGGCGCTCCGCACCCTGCGCATCGTGGAAGCACAAGGAGAAGGTGTGGTGTTCTTCGTCATGCACCGGTTCGTCGACGGACTTGAACTGATACTTCTTCGCAATCGCCTGCAGCTTGCTGTGCAGTTTGACCAGCTTGGCCGGCGGCGCAGTCGAATCGCTTTCGAAGTCGGAGCGCTTGACCAGCTCAAGCTTTGCCAGCAGGCTGGTGACTTCCTCATTGCGCAGCCGCTTGTTCACCTTGTCGAAGAAGCCGAGATACTCATTGAGATGACCCATGAAACGGGTGAGGGCAGCGCCTTCCAGCGTGGCCGCATTAGCGCCGTAGCGCACTACTATGCCGTCCGAGGCGCGCTTCACCATCACGTTGACGAATTCGCGATCATCCTTAATGTACTGTTCGAACTTGCCCTTCTTGATGCGATAAAGCGGCGGCTGCGCAATGTAGACGTGGCCACGCTTGATCAGCTCCGTCATATGGCGGAAGAAGAAGGTGAGCAGCAGCGTACGAATGTGCGAGCCATCGACATCGGCGTCGGTCATCAGGATCAACTTGCCGTAGCGCAGCTTGCTGGCGTCGAAATCCTCTTTGCCGATGCCGCAGCCGAGCGCGGTGATCATGGCGCGAATTTCTTCATGGCCCAGCATCTTGTCGTAGCGCGCTTTCTCGACGTTGAGAATTTTGCCCTTCAGCGGAAGAATCGCTTGGTAGCGGCGATCGCGCCCCTGCTTGGCCGTGCCACCGGCCGACTCTCCCTCAACCAGGTAGAGCTCGCAGCGTTCCGGACGGCGCTCGCTGCAGTCTGCCAGCTTGCCGGGCAGGCCGCCGCCATCGAGAGCCCCCTTGCGCCGCGTAAGATCGCGCGCCTTGCGGGCCGCTTCGCGAGCACGAGACGCTTCAATCGCTTTATTAATGATGCGGCGCGTGATGGGCGGATTCTGCTCCAGGAACATACCCAGCCGCTCGTTCAGAAATGACTGCACGGTGCCGCTGATATCGGAATTCAACTTGCCCTTGGTCTGACCTTCAAACTGCGGCTGCGGCAGCTTCACGCTGATGACCGCGACCAGGCCTTCACGCACGTCGTCGCCGGAGAGATTTTCCTTCAAATCCTTGAACAGGCCCATCTGCTGACCGGCCGCGTTGATGGTGCGGGTCAGGGCAGTGCGAAATCCGGAAAGATGAGTTCCGCCGTCGACCGTGTTGATGTTGTTGGCGAAGGTGAAGACAGTCTCCGAGTAAGCGTCGTTATACTGCATGGCGATCTCCATCACCACGCCATCCTTCTCCGCTTCCATGTAGATCGGCTTATCGTGCAGCGTCTGCTTGCCGCGATTCAGATGCTTGATGAACTCGGCAATGCCGCCCGAATATTTAAACTCGGTATGCTTGGCTTCGCCAGTCTTCGGGTCGGTGGTGCGCTCATCGGTCAGGGAAATCTCGAGGCCCTTGTTCAGGAAGGCCAGCTCGCGCAGCCGCTGCGCCAGCGTGTCGTAGTTGTATTCCGTAACCGTAAAGATGGTCTTGTCGGGCAGGAAGTGAATCTTGGTGCCACGCTTCTTGCTGGTTCCGGTCTGATGCAGCTTGTCGAGTGGAATGCCGCGCGCGTACTCCTGCTCATAGGTATGGCCGCCGCGCCAGATCTCGACCTCAAACGCTTCGCTCAGGCCGTTGACGCAGGAAACACCGACGCCGTGCAGACCACCGGATACTTTATACGTGGAAGCATCGAACTTGCCGCCGGCGTGCAGCTTGGTGAGCACGACCTGGCAGGCGGAGACGCGCTCACCACCGGGCAAAGTCATCTCGTCCACAGGAATGCCGCGCCCGTCGTCGATGACCGTGATGGAGTTGTCCATGTGGATGGTGATTTCGATGCGGGTGGCATGACCGTCCATGGCTTCGTCCACGGAATTGTCTACAACCTCATACACCAGGTGGTGCAGACCCATCTCTCCAGTCGAGCCAATGTACATGGCGGGGCGTAGACGCACGGCCTCCAGGCCCTCCAGCACCTTGATGTTGTCGCTGGTGTACTTGTCGCTGGCGCGCTGCCGGGTTGCGGTCTGCGCTGCGCTATTGGTGAGGTCGAGAGGAACGCCTGCAGGGTTTTCGGGGTTGATTTCGGGGACTAGCGCTTTCTCTGCCATGGGACTCCAGAAGTGGTTGGTGAAACAGTGCGATTCGGGAGTAGTCCATCGTCAGCAGTTTTGGCTCAAACTCGGGCAAAAGCTTGATTCAGAAAGGACTTATCCGAAGTGGAACTATGTTTTATTTTACCATGCGACTGGGATTTCGAGAGAGCTGTTTTTCGGGCTCCGAGCTGGTTTTTCACTGCGGAAAACGTGGACTTTCCGCACAGCGGGGCAGCAAGCTGAGGGTCGAGTTGAATGAATTCCCGGGATGCGCGACTCGGAGTCGGACATGGAGAAAAAGGTTGCCTGGGAGCTGATGGGGCAGGGATGGGTTCCGGGTGCGACACGGCGACCAAGTGTCTGGTGGCCGACGATGTAGGTTGCACATAACATGCAGCAAGTTGCCTAAAACGGACCGAAAGTGGTTACCTCGGTCACACGATTAGTAAATATGCTGGTATATTATAGGGAAATATAGACTTACCCGATCAAATCAGTATACTCGGACATGTCAAGCGCTCCAAGCGCTAATTTAAATCGACTAGTAACTAAAGGACACCCCACTGTGAAAATCGCTATCCGCGCCCTCGTTCTCGGAATGTTGATTACTGGCTTTACTGCTGACCATATGCTGGCCTCCAAATCTGCCGCAACGACCCCAGGCACCACCATGATGGCAAGCAATAACGCGTCGCCTGTGCCCTCTTGTGCGCCCGGAAGCACTTGTGGATTCAATAAGTAATAGGAACGCAAACTACAAAAGGATGCCCATTATGAAAATCGCTATTCGCGCCCTCGTTCTCGGAATGCTAATTACTGGCTTCGCTGCCGACCATATGCTGGCCTCCAAGTCTGCCGCAACAGCGGCGAACGCCACCATGGTTGCGAGCCTGAGCCAGTGCCCCGTACCGTCTTGCGCACCCGGTTCGTCCTGCGGCTTCAACAAGTAACCTGGGCACCACGGTAATCCTATTTGGTCACCAACGCAATTTTATTGTTGCGGGGGTAGCTCCGCCTGAGGTATTCTTCAGGCTCACTTGGAGCAACCCCTATGTCTGTCTGGTCCCATATAGTTCTTCCATCCTTTCTTGAGATCCTATTTCTTACCGTAGCGCTGGTGGCTGTCTATAAAGCGCAGAAGAATAGAATCTATCCGGCGTTCTGGCAACTGCTAGTCTTTAGCGCCGTGTCACAGACCGTCATATTGATTGATGCCTCCCTGAATGGGTTCCATCTCGTCAGCGGCGTTCACGCCTACTATGTTTATTTCTACGTATATTGGGTCTCTTTCGGCGTCGGCGGTGTGATGATCCTGCGGGTGCTGCATGAAATGTTCAGGCACGCGGTTCGGTCTATTCCCGGAGTGCAAAAGTTGGGTGAGCCGATCTTTTTCTGGGCGATTACAGTCTCCGTGATTTTGGCATTTGCCTCAAGCATGACCCCCCACGTCAACGGCGAGAGCCTCCTCCAAACCTCCGCCCTCGTGATGATGCGTTCTCAGAGCGTACTGGCGCTCTGCATGTTGACATTTCTCGCCTTTGCTTCCAACACGCTGGGCGTTTCCTTCCGCAGCCGTATTTTTGGCGTTACCTTCGGGTTCGGCATGATGGCAGTGAGCGATCTGGTATACACGGCGTTCTTTACTGACAATGCCAGTTTAGCCAGCGCGGCCAATCTCGTACACGGTTTCGCTTATATGGCAGCGATTACCGTCTGGGTCGGGTACTTTGTGCAGCCTGAGCCGGCTCGCCGCCTGGTCACGATGCCTGTGACCTCGCCGTTGATGCGTTGGAACGACGTTGCCCAGACCCTGGGCAATCCAGCGGGACAGGTGGCAGTCAGCTATCCGCCTTCGTTCATGACGGATGTGTTTGACCTGGTGGAGAACGTGATGGGGCCGAATGGCCGCCCGCAAAGGGCAGCCAGCTCCCCCGGACCGATCGCCAGCTAAGAAATTCGGTAAACGCTATAGAAACAAAATTGGCTGCCCTTGAGGGGCAGCCAATTTTGTTTCTATAGCCACTGTCAATCTGTGGTGGGACTTGAGGACCGGCAATCCAAGAAGAAATTGCGCCGGCTTACGCCTCAGCGGTGATCGGGTCGATGGCGACAAAGCGACCGGTACGCCCCCGATCCACAAAACGTACGCGTCCGTCGATCTTCGCATAGAGGGTATCGTCGCTGCCGATGCCGACGTTCAAGCCGGGCTTCAGCCGGGTGCCGCGCTGGCGCACGATGATGGAGCCGCCGGTGACAACTTCCCCTCCAAAACGCTTCACTCCCAGCCGCTGCGAGTTTGAGTCGCGTCCGTTCCGGGAGCTGCCTAAACCTTTTTTATGTGCCATAATTCAATCCTTAGAGTTCAATGTTGCTGCTTTTCAATGATCGAGGGTATTCGGCCGAAGCCATTAGCTGGCGGCGGTGAAGCTCTGCCCGTCGACCTGGATCTCGTGAATCCGTACCTCTGTGTACGACTGGCGATGGCCCTGCATCTTTTTATATTGCTTCTTGCGCTTCAGGTGGAAGACCAGCACTTTTTTCGCGCGACCTTCGTTCACCACCGTCGCCAGAACCTTGGCGGAGCCAGGCTTGGCCAAGCCGGCATCCGCGGCACCGGTGGAGGCGGCTAATACCTCAGTAAATTCAATATTGCCTTCTACCTGCGGGAGCTTCTCCACTCGCAGCACATCTCCTGGCGCGACACGGTACTGCTTTCCGCCGGTGCGAATAATTGCATACATAACTACACCCTCCGCACCTGTGGCCGACGCCCGGTGCATACAAAAATTTCAGGCGGAACATGTTTCCCTATGAGCCGCAGTGGATGCCGCGGAGATCGGGTTTCATCCAGGCACGTTGCAGAACGCAAGCGCGGAGCGAATCGCCTAACCAATTAAGAATACTGGTTCTGACCAGCCGCCGTCAACCAATCTGACGATGAATCCAGCGCTTTTCCGCGGATTGGAACAGGTAGACCGCCAGAATAGCGATCAGCGGTTCCAATGGGTTGCGGAATCGCGCATGAACGGTGACGAAATAGTAGATAAAGGGGATCGAGAGAAAGGCCCAGGCGAACAACCACGCTGCCGGCTTGCGACGCTTCAAGGCGAGCGCCAAGCCAAATAATCCTGCAATGCTGGCGAAGGCAAAATTAGCGACCCGAACCGCCTCAACATACCAAGCCTTGTTCGAGGGATGGGGAACGCTGATCCAGAAAAAATAGAGCCGTTTCAGGGAATTGCGCAGGAAAAGACCGGGATCGTTTTCGATGTACTTTTTCGCGAGGCGGCCGCGCATCTTTGCGTAGTCAACTTCGCCCATTTCTTCGTAGAGCTTCAGCTGGTCGTGAGCCTCGTAGGGGTGGTTGTACTCCATCAGAAAACCCATGGCGCCGGGTCCGTTGCCCAGATAAAGTTCGGCGCCGAAGTTGGCCCGCATGGGGATGAAGCGATGAAAGACCAGAGCGTTGCGAATGATCCATGGGGAAATGCAGAGAATGAATACGACCGCTGACGACGAGGCAAATACAATCTGGCGTCGTAGACCTCGAGTTCCATGCAGCACCCATAGTCCGCAGACGGGCAGGAACAGCAGCAGAGATGGATTGCTGAGAGCGAGCAGTCCCCACAGGACTCCGAAGATCAGCCAGCGCCGCAGGGTGCGGCCATCATCGTCGGTTCGCGGGTCTGGGTCGGATGGAAGATCGCCGATTCGGCGCATGCGCAGCGCCAGCACCAGAATCAGCGACAGCAGCCACGTGCTCACGGTCATATCCCAGACCCAGCGAACTGCGTATTGCATGGCGGCGGGATACAGAGCCCAGATCCACGCCGACCAGACAGCGACGCGACGATTGAAACAGCGTGCTGCGATTTCATAGGTCGTGAACGTGGTAAGAGCGGAGAAGAAGCTGTTGATGGCGAGAATGACCCAGGCAGATTTCAGGGTGTATATGCCAAATAGTTTGAATACGCCAGCCAACAACAACGGGTACAGAGGAGGAACCCACGTCGTGGGACCGGTATGGCCGATGAATGGGTCTGCATAACCGTGGCCCGTCGCGAGCGCCTGAGCTACCCTGCCCATTTCATAACCGAACGCGAAGTGGTCCTGTCCGGTGCGGAGATGATAGGTATGGGCTAGCGTCATATACAGCAGCCGAACGAGGAAGGCGACCCAGAAGACCTTCCACGTCGTTTGAAAGGATGTGGACTGCGAGCAAGCCTTGTCTGGGTCGCATGGCAAAGACGCGGGATGTGGTGAAAATGTGGTCTTCACAAGGTGCAATTCTTCCTGCAGATATTGCAGGACCGGAAGCCTTCAGCCTCACAGCTGGTCACCCTGTGGTAAGCGCATGCCGACCGGCCGCGATTGCCTACAGAGTATATTTTCTGTACACTTATGGTTTGGGTCGAAGGAGATTTTTCTGTCAGCAGAAAGCTCCTGGTATGTCGGACTTTCTGGTGCGGCTTACCGCGATGTGCAAATCCCAAAGCCACATCCACATTTGCAGGATATAGGATACAGATCATGGCACAAATATGTGAAATTTGCGGCAAGAAGCCGCAGTTCGGCAACAACGTGTCGCACGCGCACAACGTGACGCGTCGCCGCTGGAATGTCAATCTTCAGACCGTCAAGGCCAAGGTGAATAGCTCTGGCAAGCGCATCCGCGTTTGCACCGGCTGCATCAAGTCGGGCAAAGTCGTAAAAGCGTAGCCCACATCTCAGAATCAAATCAGCACCGCATGGCCGCCGAGAACTCGGGGGCCATTTCCGTGTTTTGAGGATGCTGTTCGCTGCTATCCTATGGAGCCCACCGCGGTGCGCCTTACAGCCGCATAAATATGTTTTTGACCGCGCTATTCGGCTTCGGTCGATCTTGCCCCTGATCCTCTCTAACTCGCATCCCAACTAGCGGTGGGGTGCTGCTAGGGAATCCATCGCTGACTTTGGGATTGGAAAGGGTAGGATTGCTTTGAAGTCGAAGATCTCGCTGCGACTGCAGATCGCGCTATGTGTCCTGTTTTCTCTCTCGGTTGGATCCCTTGTGCAGGCGGCGGATGCCGCGGCCCGTTCCCATACGCAAGCAGCCGCTTCAATCCATGATCATGTCATACACATCCACATGCAGAGCGTGTTGTTTCGCGTGATGAAGGATGTGGTGATGCAAATCGACAGCCTGGACGGGGTGTTTGCGCCGACCAAGAAAGGGCAGATGGTTTCACTCGATGATAAGGATTCATTCGGGTTGAGAGTGCAGCAAGCGACGACGAGCATTTCGTCGACCGACCTGGCCTCGCTGGCGAACGGTTTTATTCTGCCTCGCGCCAAAACCCCAATGAAGAACCTCAGTCTCACCTTCAATCCAGACCAGTCCATCCAGGTGAAAGGGAACTTTCACAAACTGGTGGATGTACCTTTTACTGGAACTGCTACGCTCCAGGTCACGCCAGACGGAAATATGCGCATGCATCTGTCAAACCTGACGGTGGCAGGGGTGATTCATCAGGATGTGCTCAATTCTCTAGGCATCCAAGTATCGAGCGTAGCCAAGCCGAAGCGCAAGCAGTCGTTCAAGACCGTGGGCAACGATATTATTTTTCCAATCGACCAGATGTTTCCGCCGCCCCATGTCAGCGGGCAGTTGCACGACATCCAAATTTCCGGGAACCGATTGAGTATGATTTTCGGCACGTCCGCGACGTCGCATGCGTCCGGAAATTTTGCTGCCAAAAAACCGTCCATCGCCAGCGGCAGTCATATCTATTTCTACGGGGGCACAATGAAGTTCGCGCTGCTGACCATGAGCCCGGTGAATCTGGAGTTGGTGCCGCTGAAGCCAGACCTGCATCCTCTCTTCGAGTTTTCGGTAGATCAGTACTATCAGCAACTGGTGGCGGGCTATTCGAAATCGCTGCCGAACAAAGGTTTGCTGGTGTATATGGCGGACGACCGCGAGCTTCAGCCGTCAACCCAAGCAGCCCAAAAGTAATCAATCGAGGCGTTCTGAACGGCCTTTCAAGATGGTCCGGGCGACAGACGTTCGCAAACTAGTGTGCAA
>JAZKAG010000165.1:0-2008 GCA_040389265.1 Acidobacteriota bacterium | reverse complement strand
GTGCAATCCTGCCCGAAATAATAGACAATCATAGTTAGTCTAAAGATCAGGAATCCAGTCTGCCCCGGTCGATCTGCATTTCGGCAGATTCATCCGCCGCGATTCGGCTGTCCTCTTCGGTTTCGACTGCGATTGCATGATCGCGAGCGATGACCACAAAACGTGGCCAGTGAAGCGTCGTGCTGATAGTCTCAGTAGGAGCCACTCTTCAGGAATTAAGAAACGAGCGAAAGAGAAGTACACCGAATGAGAATTGCAAGTGTCGCTAGCGCAATGCCGGAATGGTATTACAGCCAGCAGAAAATATTTGAAACGTTGTGCCAGCACTGGAAAGATAAGCTCGACAAGCCGGACGTTTTAGAGCGGCTGCATCAGCGAGTATGTGTAGAGAAGCGCCACCTGGCGTATCCGATCGATGAGTATGCCTCGATTGAGACCTGGGGCGACGCCAACAATCGCTGGATCAAGGCTGCGGTGGATCTGGGCGAACGCGCGATCACAGGCGCATTGGAGCGGGCGGGTCGCAAGAAGGAAGAAATCGGCGCCATCATTATTGTTTCTGTCACTGGAATCTCTGCGCCGTCGCTCGACGCGAAGCTCAGCAATGTGATGAATCTTCCGCTGGGCATGCGACGCACGCCGATCTTCGGGCTGGGATGCGTTGCAGGTGCTGCCGGTATCGGGCAGGCTGCGGATTATGTCCAAGCCTATCCGGATCGCATCGCTGTGTTGCTTTCAGTCGAGTTGTGCTCACTAACCTGGCAGCGGATGGATCTATCCGTCGCGAACATGATTGCTTCCGGCCTGTTTGCCGATGGATCGGCAGCGGTAATTGTTGCCGGAGACAACGTTGACGCGAAGGGCCCGGAAATCCTGGGCCATCAGTCGAGTTTCTATCGCAACACAGAACACTTGATGGGCTGGGACATTTCTGAGGAGGGATTTCAGATTGTGCTGTCGCCGGATGTTCCGGACGCGATCCACAAGAATTTTCCTGGGGACGTCGACAAGTTTCTGGCTGGCTTCGGAATGAAGCGAAGCGACATCGGCAGCTGGATCATGCACACCGGCGGACCCAAGGTGCTGGATGCATCGGCAGAAGCGCTGGGATTGCCGCGCGAAGCATTCGCTCCGTCGTGGGATTGTTTGCGAAACAATGGCAACATGTCATCGGCCTCGGTACTGCTGGTGCTGGAAGACTACATGTTGAACCGCAAGCCGCCGGCCGGCAGCTACAGCATTCTGGCCGCAGTTGGGCCAGGGTTCTGTTCTGAACTGGTTCTGCTGCGCTGGTAATTGCAAGATCCATCGGCAGCGTTGGAGGCGTGATCCTTTGACACTGTCAGGAGCGATTGATACGCTCAGATATTGGCGATTTGAACGCTCGTCAGATGCCGTCAATGGAATTTCACCAAGCGTCCCCGTCGTCTAGCCCGGCCTAGGACACCGCCCTTTCACGGCGATAACACGGGTTCAAATCCCGTCGGGGACGCCAAAATCAAAATGACTAATCAGAAAGCATCCGCTTAGCTGACCATCAACAGGGACCTCGGTTGGTCCCCGATTGATGATATGTTCATCAGTTCGCCTGCGGGCAAGTCAGGCAAGCAGAAGTATCACACCCTCGCCGGGATGAAGTTTGCATTCCCCGGCAATTTCACCCACGCGATCGATTCGCGTTCCGATTAACACCTTCGCAGAGGGCAGCTGCACGAAAATCTCTTCATGGGTCATGTTCAGGATGACTTCGATTTCTTCACCTCCAATTCTCCGAAAACGCAAAATATTGTTCTCGACATGAAGCTCATCCAATTTTCCGCTCACCAGGGTCGGATGGCTTTTTCGCAGCCCAATAAGTTTTTTGTAAAGCATCAGGATCGATGAGCTGTCTTGCTGCTCAATGGCGACGTTCACCATGCGCGAGTCCTGGCCGAGCGGCAGCCACGGCACTCCGGTAGTGAATCCAGCGCGCTCGCTTTGATCCCAGCACATCGGCGTTCGTTCGGGA
>JAZKAG010000164.1:15093-19578 GCA_040389265.1 Acidobacteriota bacterium | reverse complement strand
AGAATTTCCTGGGCAGTGGTCTTGAAATGAAAATCAGGATTGGCAGGATTCTCGAACTGGCGGGCCATCCACGCACCCGGTTCCGATCGCGCGTAATCGAGCGCTCTTTGAATCGCCCCTTGCATGCCTTCATCTTCAGGGGTGCGCTCCACACTGGCGCCAAAGCCGCGCATTAGGATGCATTTTTCTTCGGCGAAGCCTTCCGGCACAAATAATGCAACTTTGTAGCCGCGACGAACACCAATAAACGCCAGCCCGACTCCTGTGTTGCCCGCGGTGGCTTCCACAACCGTCCCGCCAGGTTGCAATGCACCGCGCTGCTCCGCGTCCAGGATTAAGCCCAGCGCGGCACGATCCTTGATGCTGCCGCCAGGATTCAGAAATTCCAATTTGGCAAAAATCGATGCGCCGTCGGCCGGCGAAATTCGACCCAGGTGGACAATCGGCGTGTTCCCCACCAACTCCATGGTGTCGGCTGCCGTATGTCGAAATGCATCCAGGTTGATGGGTATTTTTACATTGCTTGCATTCGTCATTGTTGTCGCACTCGTCGACGGCTCCTAGCAAACTGGATCAGTTTATCAGGGCGCCGACGAGGGCTGACGGATGGCGCTGGCACGCGCACTTTCGCACCATCGCAATAACTTTAATTCTCGCTGGAGAGTAAGACTCCCGCAGGTTTCTCCGCTTGCGTTGCGGTGGTGGCTTCCAGCGCCGCCTTGTCGCATTCGCCAGTAATGCCGCGCTGCGGTTCCTGGTACACCTCCGACCACCAGGCCAGAATTTCCGTCTGGTTCACCTGGCCGACCATATGCTCTTCATCCCAGATCGTCGCCAGCACGGTCGTATAAGGCGAAAGGTTAGGATCCACTTCCACAGGATAGTAGCGCGTACCGACAAAGGAAATTTCCTTCGCATTTTTCAGCATGAATTTATAGGTTCGGCGGGCCATGCAGTTCCTCCTTGCAGCTCGGTAAGGGGCGGTCCAATCACCACTGATCCATGACGCCATCCTGCCGCCCAACCAACAGGAGAGGGTCGCGATTGCATATGCAACCAGACAAATTTGTCGTGCGTGGCGGCGAAAGACAGGCCGAAGAGCTTGCAGAGCCGAGCAGTAAAAACACACAAATACATAGGCCGCTGGAGCGGCAAAGAGAGATGTGAATGCTTTGAACTTTCAACGAGAGTAGCAAAATTTTCGATGGCGCAGAACAAAAATCTCGTTCTTCTCAAGGAAAAAAGCGGCGGGCGCACCTCGCTAGCTATCATCTCCTACTGTACCCGCGACAGCAGCCCTCGCATCCCTGCCCGCCATGTGCCAGCGCAGTCCCAAGGCCGTCCGCTGCAATCCTATGATTTTGAAGCGCTGCTGCTGCAACCGCACTGGACCACCGCTTAGGAGCAGGCCACTCACTGTGATAATTTGAATCAAGGTGAGAGCGCGTAGCTCAGTTGGTAGAGCAACGCCCTTTTAAGGCGTGGGTCCTGGGTTCGAGTCCCAGCGCGCTCACCAGGTCCGGCTCAAAACCAGCGACTACAAATGAAATGCCGACTCCAACGAGCCGGCATTTTTCGCCTTCTAGCTCAACAGTTATCAGCTCAGGCGGAGCCCCATTGGCCGGCATAATCCAGCCTGCGTCGCGCCCCTCGGAATTCCGCAAACGCGACTATCTCGGCGCTTGTGCCAGAACGGCATACTGACCGCCGAAAGGGACTTTGCGCAATAACTTTTCAACCCGTCCAACCCGATTAAAAATTGTTTCCGGGAGATAGAGGAAATAGTTTGTGCTCACGGTTTTAAAACCTGCAACCTGAAGAAGGTCGCTGACCTCCTCGGCCGGCAGTAGTTCGGCATCCACATCCACCGGGCATCTCCGCACGATCGCTCGCGTAATAGGGTTGCGGGGATTGTGTTCCAGGATGCAACACAACCCTCCCGGCGACAGCACGCGTTTCATTTCCTCCAACAGCTGCGCCCGCGCGGCTCCGTGCACATGATGGTACACGCACACCGCGGTCACCAAATCCACAGAGGCATCCTTAAACGGCAACCTGGAAAAAGACGGTTGATGCTCGACCCGAAAAGAATTCGATCGCGAGATCATCACGGACGAAGGATCACATCCCGTCGCCTGCGCGAAATGTGGGCCGGCCAATTGCAGCAGGTCGCCCTGTCCGCACCCAACATCTAGCCACCTTTGCGCCGACACCCGCCGCCCCGCCCCCTCCAGCATGTCCCGCAGCAGATACCATTTTCTGCGGTGGAAATGCAGCGGATCCTTGGAAAATTGTTTCCGGATAGGGTCGTCAAGCATATCCGTATACGCAGGAGCGTACTGATCGAATTCCGGCAAAGTACTAGCGCTGGTCACCATTCGGATTCACCTTTCGTTCCATGATTCGCATGCCATTGAAATCCGCTACAACTCGATAATGCGATTCCAGATACGGTTCTAGGATCAAACTGCTCGAACTCCTTTTCGCGGCGGGAGCGAAGTTGAAAATATCGGCCGTTGCGTAGAACTTTGTATTCCACAAAACGTATTTCACTTTTTCTCGATCCAGCGTCTGAATCACATCGAGAAATTGGGATGGGGTGTTGTAGTTATAGACCAGCAGGCTATAGCGGGTTGGATTGTTTGTGCCGGATAGGAAGTAATACATTGGCGAATATGGGTAGGCAAACATCGTCGTCCCAGGAGCCAGATGACTATCCAGAAACTCGAGTGCTGGAGCCTTTTTGAACATCGCCACATTGCCTGCCCGGGTGTGAACCGAAGGGGCTGAGAACACAAGCAGGAGATTGACAGCAGCCAGTGAGCCTGCGCACACGGCGAGGAATTGTAGGACGGAGTTTGCAATCTTTGCCCGATATTCAACCAGGAAGTGAATACACAAGATAATCAACAAGGGCGAAGCGGCAACCAGATGGCCTATATCCCGTCGATGAATCTCGGACAGCCACATCGCCCAGCCGCAGAGCCAATACAACAAGATTTGCGGTCGCAAGTTGTCCGCGCGAAGTGGAAGTCCGAGTAGCGGAACAAGAGCAGGTAAAACTGCCGCGAGCAAATAGGGCACAAACAGAATAATCGCCAGGGGAACCATCCATGGCAGCCCATGGGGCTGGATAGTCCAATGACTCCAGTACTGGCGCAGACCCAGAGCGTAGGGAACGACATTCACCTTGCTATAGTGCTGCGAGGGCCAGATGAAATTCATATAGAGGAGTTCGCGCAGCGCGCCGTGACTCCAAAAGTAAAGCCCGGTGAGCCCTAGTACGCCGCAATAGCCCACCATAATTCGCAGCGTCGAAAGCCACCAGCCTGACTGGCTCCTTTGCTGGATCCAGATCCACCCTATAAAGGCAAGTAAAAGCAGAATTCCCTTCGGCTGAATAATGCAGGTCGTTATTCCTGCGACCGCACCAGCAGCAAACAACAGAACGTTCCTGGACTTTTGTCGCCACAGCACCATCAATGCGATGGAGAGCAGTCCAAAAAAATTGCTGTCCACGTGATGGTTCACCATCGGCCAAATCGTGCTGAAATACGCGCCAACCAGAAGGAGAGCAGGAAGGAACTGGTACCTTCCGCACACTCTCTGTGACAAGAAGTACATCAGAATGAAAGTCCCGAGCGAGGTTACGAAGAGGCAAATTCGGGCCGCGAGAAAGGTCACTCCAAACAGCTTGAAAAATGCAGCGAGCCAGTAGAACGTACCCGGTCCCATTACCTCAAAAAAATCACGGGCGAATACCTGACCCTGAACAATTCTGACGGCACCGTAGACAAGGGTTCCCTCGTCCGTTCCAATCCGGACCATCCTCATAACAGGCACCAAATAGATTGCAGTGCACAGAATAAGAATCAGGTAGTTTCGGTAGGAATGACGACCACCAGTAAGGCGTTTGCGGACAAAAGAGTGCCCACCTCGCCGCAAAGTGCTGTCAGCGCAATTTTCTAAAGCGATAGGGAGTTCCCCTTGCGCACCGACTTCCCCAGTCGTCTCTACTCCGAAGGTTGGCATGCAGGTTAGGCGCGGACGCCGGTCAGGGGCTGATAGGCTGCGGTTGATGGAGAAATCACAGTCTCCGGGTTTTCGACCACGAATGGGCCCAATGGAGGAGCCGGATCGGACAGAATGATGGCGCGCGGCAGAGACTTGTCAGCCAGCGCAACATTCCGCAATTCCGTCACCACATACAGCGGTCTTTTCTTGGCTTCTTCGTAATTTCTGCCGACATAATCTCCGATCGCCCCCAGAGCCAACAGGATCATTCCTGAAAATAAGCATTGCAGTGCCACCACCGAGGCCCACCCCGGCACAAGTTTGTTCGTCCACAATGCCAGGTACATCACTCGCACCAGGTAGAGAAAACCTGCCCCGCTGATCGCGCAACCTGCGGCAATACTGATGCGCAGCGGAAAGGTGGAAAATGACGTGATGCCGGTCCAGGCGAATCGCAGCATCTTCAAAATT
>JAZKAG010000164.1:0-15057 GCA_040389265.1 Acidobacteriota bacterium | reverse complement strand
GGATACTTCGTCTCGCCGGCAGCGCGAGGCTTGCGATCGAACGGAACCATGATCTCTTTCAATCCGAGCCACGCTACCATGCCGCGCATGTAGCGGTGTTGCTCCCGTAAGGATCGAATCGCCAGCACCGCCCGACGACTGAATAAACGGAAATCTCCCACATCGGGTGTGAGCGGCTGGTCGGCCATCCGCGATATCACTTGATAGAAAATTTTTGCCGTGCAGCGCTTGAACAGCGTCTCCCCCTCGCGGGCATTGCGCTGCGGCGATACGATGTCGTACCCCTGCTGGAAAAGCGCAAGCATGCGCAGCAACAACTCAGGAGGATCTTGCAGGTCCGCATCCATCACCACCACTGCGTCGCCGTTGGCAAAGTCGAGCCCGGCGGTAACGGCAGCTTGGTGGCCAAAGTTACGGCTGAATCGCAATAGTTTAATGCGGTTGTCCTGAATCGCTTCTCGCGCCAATATGCTGGGTGTCGCGTCCGTGCTGCCATCATCGACGAAGATCACTTCCCAGGTGACGTCGCGAAGCGTGTGGCGCAGACGATCCAGCATCAGCGAAACCACTTTCGATTCGTTGAGCACGGGAACGACGATGGAAAGAAGCATGGGCGATTCCTATACGCAATTGGATAGAACGGGAGAGAACGTCGGTGAACTCAACCAGCGCCGCATATCTCTCCCCCAAGAACAGCAGTGTTGCTTTTTTTGGGATTGCTTTACATCGTCGGCAATTAGCCGGTGTAGCCGACCAGCGTGGTGCCGATATTTGTGAACGCCTGATTGATGTCGGTGGCCAGCGTGCCCATTCCCGCGGTTGCCGCAAAAGCTACCAGGGCCACCAGCAATCCGTACTCGATCAGATCCTGACCCTTTTCGTCCTTCAACCTCTCGACCATCACCGACAGCTTGATAAGTAGATCCTTCATATGACATGTTCCCCCGTTCCATTGGATTAATGTTCCAGCCGAGGCTGGTATTGCCGTGTATAAAAGCAAGTCGAGCGCCATTCCCGGCTTCCTCCGATTTGCTGATAATGCAACAACTTGCGCCCGCGGGGTTCGAGCGGCATGTGAACGGCTGTATACGGGTCATCTCCGCCAGATACGCCCGTTTACAGCGGGAAGGAAAATCCTCCCCGATCGCTGCCACGCACCGGGGCATGCCTCTGGGCTGGAATCAATGCGTAGGCCGGGAATGCTCCCCCACAGCCGTCGCGACCCGCTCGAGATTTGGAAGAAGTTCTGGACTGAAAAGGCGTCCAACCCTGATTCAGCCGGCCAGCTCAGCCGGAGAGAATTCGAGCTCGTCCCCGCACTCTGTCCGCGAAGCGCGGATCGCGCCGTCGGCCAGCTCGATGACAGAATGTGCGGAAAAGCATGCCGACATGCGCCACGGAGGCACGCCGCTTCTCACCTTGCGCACCCGCATCTTACGATCCACATACACCAGGTCGATCGCGAAGCGCATGCCCACTGTGTGCACCGATTCACACGGAACGATCCAGAGTCCTTCGCCTGCGGCCAGGCCGTCGCGCCCCAGCAGGCCCTTGCGGCGCGCCCCTCCGCTGTCGGCGGTCCCCACTCTTTCACCCACAACGGTGCCGCGAGTAAGATTGGAGACCTTCCACAGCGGATTTTTCTCTGGGCGGGTTTTCGCAATCCCGCCCAGCATGCGGCGAACCAGGGTCATCGGCGTCTCTTCAATCCCTTTACCTTAATTGAAGATTGCCCCCACAGTATCATTCGTAGTCAATCTCACGGTACAACTATTCGGCCCGGCTGCCGTGATGGGCCCGGTATTCGCACAGTTGTAAGACCACCCTCCGAATGCAGCGCCAGTTGCCGGCGCGGTCACAGTCACCGTCGTGCCTACCGGATACGTCGCCACGCAGACCGAGGCGCCCGTTCCCGCGGCCGGTCCGCAATTAATCACGTTCGGCGTACCGGTTGCAGAGGGAGCGGTGATCAGCCAATTACTATTGTTCAATCCTTCGTTATAAACCGTCAGAGTTGCCAGCAGTGAAGGTGCCTGTGAACCCTGGAAACACGAGCCGGCAGTCGTTGGAGGATTGGGAAGAACCAATGGGCAGTTGAAGGTGGCTGATGCAGTTTTTATCGACCCGTCGCTGCCTGTCGCTTCCGCGATGATGTTCGCACTTCCATTCCCATAAGCGGTGACGATTCCGGCTGTCGCTCCCATATTTCCGGCGCTGTTCGTGTTGACCGGGAAGACGCTTGGGAACGAAGAGATCCAGGTCAGCGTCGGTGAGTTCGTCAGGTCTCTGACCGTGGGAGGAGTCGAAAACGTTCCAATGGCCAGAAACTGACCCGTGTCCTGTAAATTTCCCACTGTAATTGCTGCGGGAATAATTGTGAGCGAGAGCAGTTGCCCGCCGCCTACTGCGCTTTGGCCCGAGCCTGAAACCACAAGCGTTGCGCTGGAGCTGACAGGACCATTGAACGCCGTAGCGCCGGCTGTGATGGTGGTTGTGCCCGCCGATACAGCGGTTGCAACCCCGGAGGCGGTAATGGTCGCGACAGCAGGAACGCTAGAGCTCCAGGACACCGTGCTGGTGATATTTTGCGTCGATGGCCGACTTGCATTGCCATAGGTTCCCACTGCGGTAAACTGCGCAGTCTGGCCCACCGTAAGCGCCTGGGTAGCTGGTGTCACCTGGACAGAATTCAATCCTTTGGTGCCGCATCCGGCAAGCAACAGAACCAGGCAGCTGAAGAATAGCGCTCTCAAATTACGACGATCAAACATGCATCCCTCCCGGGTACTTCTGCTCCGGCGGGACGTCTTCACAATCCCGTCCGGAGAATTTCTGACCTGACTCAACTCACGCCGCCAGAGAAGCGCAGTTATCCTTCGCGCCGCCCCGGACTGTTCCTAACTCTCTATTGCGACGCTGCGGCAACTGGCATCGTACTGCCCGTTCCTGCGAAGCCAGTCTCGCTGGGGATGACCAGCGGCTGCTCCGGTTTCATGCTGTCCTTCAGATCCTCAATTGAAATTTTCGGCGGCGCAGGTGGCAGCGGCTTCGCACCGGTGACCTCCGGGCCAGGATTCATCATGGGAATCTTGGAATTCTGCGGCAGGAATTTGTTCGGATAATTCAATTCCGGCAACGGAACGCCCGCGGGAATCGGCGCCACAATCTCTGGAGTCACGATCACGATCAGCTCGGTGTTCGTCGTGGTCTTCGAGATCGAGTGAAACAATTTCCCGAGAACTGGGATGTCGCCGATAAACGGAACCTTCTCCAAGTTCTGTGTTTCACGATTGTCCAGCAGTCCGCCGATCGCCAGGCTCTGTCCCTGGGCCATCTCGACTTCCGTATTCACCTTGCGGACGTTCAATGCCGGCACGGTGAACCCTGAAATCTGAATGCCATCGGTAAAGTCCAGAGAACTGACTTCCGGCGCCACTTGCAGACGAATCGTATTGCGCGGCGTGATGGTTGGAATGAAATTCAGCCGAACTCCAAACTCTTTGAACTGGATCGTTACCGCTCCAGTACCACCGCCTGTGACGCCTTGTACGACGGGATACGGATATTGGCCGCCGGCCAGGAAGCTCGCCTGTTTGCCATCCGCCGCCAAAAGATTAGGCTCGGCCAAAACCTGAATGACTCCGTCATTCTGCAGCGCCTTCAACGTGACACCCAGACCCAGACCTTGACTGAACAGCGCGACGTTCAACGCGTCCGAGATGAATGCTGTTGCAGGACCAGTCGACGGAGCTGAAACAATAGGTGCCGAAAATTGTCCGGTGGTCACTGTACCAATCAGATTGGCCGCACCCACGCTGAAAATGTTCAAGCCCAGTTGTTTCACCTTGGACATATCCACGCTGGCAAATCGCACCCTCAAAAGAATCTGCGGCTGCGACGGCGGAACATCGACATAAAGAAGATTGACTACCTTGCCCGCGGTGGACGCAATGGTAAACGCTCGCTGCGAACTGTTCAGATCCTTCACTGTGCCGCGAAGAAAAATCAGGCCGCCCTCCGAGCTGACCTTCAGACGCTGTCCTGGCAGTTCCAGACGAAGTTCGCGCTCAACTCCCTGCAGCGAATCGTTCTGCACAAACGAGCTGGGACGCACGGTCACCCGAAAAAATTGGCGAGCGCCGCGGGCTTCCCAAATGATCAGGCTGGTTACGCCAGGAGCTTTTCCGTTCACCATCACTTCAGTGAGACTCGTGGCCGTGGCTTCGGCGATGTCGCCCAAACCCACCGCCACACGGGTGATCGGCTGGGTCGTATCGACCAGCACCGATTGCCCCACGGTGACAAACAAATCGTTCGCGGAATCCTCAGTCGCGGTTCCTGCTGACTGCGGTGGCGAAGCTGGCGTCTGTGCGCAAAGGGCTGGCCCGATACTCGAGACACAAGACAGGACAAAGAAACAAAGCAATGCAATTCCGATTCTCGCTCTCACTGTTTTTCCTCGTGTGAGGCAAATTTGGTTTCAGTTTTTTTCGATCCATTGAAGACTTCGACCAGGTAGACCCGCGGCATGACGGGTGCCTTGTGCACTGCCCGGGCGTGATTCGGCACACCCACGGGTACGTTGTCGATTCCGTACAGGTGCGCCAGACCCGTCCCCGGCGTATCCGCCAGCTTGTTGTCCAGCGGATTTCGCAGAACGAGTTGAATCTTGGTTTGATTGCTGGCCAGGCTCAAGGCTTCCGCTTGCTGCGGCGTCACCAGCAGGTTCACCACCTGCACCTGCTGCGGCTTCCCTTCCGCATCGCGCTGGATGTCGGTTCCGGCAGATAATACCTGGATGTTTTGCAGCAGGGTTCGTACCTGCGATCCTTGTGTCGAAGCCGCATTGGTTCCGGGAGGATTGCCCGAGATCAACACATCGACACGCATACCCGGTGTCACAAATCCAGCCACACCGACAACTTCATCCACCTTCACCGCGCAGGCCCGCATTCCATCCGGAATGGTCGCTGCCAGCCCGCCCCCGGATCCTTTCGGAGCCAGGCGGTTGTCCAAAACTGGTTCACCTGAATAGATGTCGGAGATGGCGCCTCTGCCAATAGCATCGGAGGCATTCACCAGCGCGCCCTTCGGCAGCGCCCCGGCAATATCCATAGTCGTCAAGTCAACATTGCGAATGACGCTACCAAGCTTAATGTCCGTTGCGGCTGCCACCACCCGCGTGACCTTCTGGTCAGAACCTCCGAGGCGATTGCGAACCAATCGAAAAACCAGGTAGCTGCAAGCAAAGGCCACCACGAAAGCGATCAAGAGAATACCCGTCATTCTGCGATTCATTCAGGCACCTGTGTGAACTGGCTGGAAAGCCAGTTTCATTTCCTTTCACGTAATGGCAATTGCCGTGCCAAAAGGAGCGGAGTCGCCGAATGAGGGATTTAGCGGTCAGGCACCAAACGGAGTGTGAACGCGTGTATACCACTGCGCCCGGCTGTGTAGCCGCGGAGACACGCCCGCCAAAGGGGCTTCAAATTTACAGTCACTTACAGCCAATCTGGTTGGCCAGAGAATTGCACTTACTTTCAGTGAAGGGTGGCAGCCTCGAGCGCTCTGCGTGTGCAACGCAGCGCCGGCTGCCTCTTTAACCCGTGCTTTCTCTGCGAGGGGAGTTTCCAATTGAGTTCTTCCAGAATCATCACGCTCTTCTCCAGCGCGCCGCCTTCGCACACCAAGCCCGGATTCTTCATGATTTCCGTGGTAACCCACACCGTCGTGCTGGGATTGGCCATTTTTGCCATCGACAATGCACCCCGCATCTACGATCATTCGTTCACGCCTCCCTACACGACACGCATCGTCAAGCTGCAGGGAATCAAACCCAAATTGCAATGGTCTCCTGCCGTGGGCGCGACCCAGGCCGCCGCGCAAAAGCAGGTGGCCACATCTTCAACCGGTGGTCGACCCGCCGCAACCGCTATTCCGCAATCGCTGGCGTATCGCGTCGCCGCACCCACCACTCTGGTGCAGCCAGACATTGCACAGACCGCCGCGCCGCTATTGAAAGCTGAGATTCCGCTGGTTGTCATGTGGACACCGCCGCAGATGCCTCCACAAAAGATTATTCCTCGTCCGCCGCAAGCCACCGCATCCGCCAACGTCAGACCCTCGCTCTCGATGCCCAATCACGAGGTCAACCTGGCCGATGTGGAGCTGGCTTCTTCATCTGTTCCCTCGGCGACGGTTCCCATCGTTGCCAGCACAAGCTCACCCATTCGTGTTCCCGGACTTCAGGTTCCACAAGTTCCAGCAACCGCGTCCAAGCCCTCGGCACAACCAACGCCTGCGACTGTTCTCTCGGTCTCTGATGTACTTCCCACCGAAGGCGTCATCGTGTTGCCCGCGGTAAACCAGACAGCGGCAGCTTCGAGTTCAGACTCCTTTGCCCCGGGACGCCCGGATAGCACGGCTACCTCGGGACAGGGTTCCACGCCGGGAAAACAAAATGGAAATGCAACTGGAGCGGATTCTGGCGATCACGGCAGTCAGCAGGCCTCCGCATCGGGCACCGGTTCGGGAAGCAGTTCAGGAAGCCCGTCGCAGGGCCAAGGCAGCGGGACCGCAGCGGGTTCGGATGATGGTTCGTCTCCTGACGGGATGGCACCCACCGTTGTCCGCATCAATCGCCCTAGGGACGGTCATTACGGCGTTGTCGTCGTGGGAGCCTCAATGTCGGAAGAATATCCCGAGACGCTGGGGATGTGGGCCGACAGGCTGGCTTACACCGTGTACCTGCAGGTTGGCGCGGAGAAGAGTTGGATTATGCAGTACTCATTACCCCGTGTACAGCAAGCTGCCGGCGCGGTAACCCGGCCCGATGCGCCGTGGCCTTACCTCATCGTGGCGCCGCACCTGGGCAGCGACTCCGATACCGATGCTCTGCTGGTACATGGTTTTATTGATGCCGGCGGACACTTCGAGCACCTCGCCGTCGTCTACCCAGCTCAGTTTCCGCAAACCAAGTTCGTCCTCGCCGCTTTGCAGCAATGGCAATTTCGTCCGGCCGCACAAAATGGAAAATCAACCACCGTCGAAGTGCTGCTCATCATTCCGGAAGAAGCGGAGTAGTCCTCGCCCCACGTCGAACTGGATTCCAGCTTCAATTCAAACCGCAGACGTTATTGAGCGATCACCATAGACGATGTGCTGCTCATCGCAATCGTACTGGTCCTGACGAAGGGAATCGATACAGGGAACGTGTAATTCACCTGGACTGTAACCAGGTCGCCCGGACCATTACAGCCCAGAGCCACACAGCCGACTGCGCTTACCGGGAAAGCTGAGTACGACGTGACCACGTTCATGGCCGTCGGTTTGATCCCGGGAAATCCAAGGTTCTTGACGTAGGTCTGGATCTGCGCCGCTGTCACCGTGCACGACGCTCCGGAGACAGCGCAGGTCGACCCATGCACCATCGCATATCGGGAGCCTTCGCGGGCAGCGTCCGAAACGAAATGATACGTGTAGAGGGCCAGACACATTTCAATCAGGCCGAACAAAATTGTCGACAGAATAATCATCGTGAAGGCCATCTCCACCATCGTCGAGCCTTCATCCTGCGACCAGCATATGCGACCGCGGCGAGTCAATCGCCGAACCTTTTCCTGGAGCCGCAGAGGACAGTCGATACCGCGGATGAATCCAGCCGTCTTCATTGTTGTACCCTCATAATCGCCTGCCCACGTAACGCGAAAGTACGGGGCAGCCCTGGATAGTGAAATAAAGGATCCACCGTCCCGCTGGTATTTACCTGGACGTATTCAATAATGCGCGCCGGACTCGGGCAGGTCGTCAGTGCGGTCGAGCAAGTAATCACCCCTCCGGTGGAGCAGGCGCAAAAATTGGTGGCGACAGCGCTCACGCCAGTCAGATTGGCTGCATCCTTGGTTGAAATTGCCCGGATGTTGGCGAAGTCGGATGCAGTAATGTGCGTTAGCGAACCGTACGATGCGCCGGCGCGGGCGGCATTGCTGATTTCGATGGCGGCGTATGCCAAACGTCCGAATTCTGCAGCTCCTACCAGCAGCAGAATGAAGATCGGAAACATCAGCGCCAACTCCACGAGTGACTGTCCGCGCTCCGCATTCATGGCCTCATCAACCGCCGCGCTGCAGCCTCTAAATCTAGTTGGACTTTTCCGTAAACCCTTACCGATGCGATTTGTCATGGCCTACTCCACCAATGCAATTTTTGTCAGTGGGGAGGTGCCGACAGTCGTCGAATAATTTGTGATGGACAGATCGGCGGTCTGGTCGTTCAAGGTGCCGACGATCAGGTCGGTGATGAGAGTGATTCCTCCGCTCTTGTCGCCGCCGCTATCGTGCAGGAATAGTTGTGCGGTCGGCGCGTAAAGGATGCCGTCGATCGTTCCTGTGGAATTGCCAAACTCAAACGTGAGTGTGTTTGTATTGGTTGGCGGTTGCATGATCGCGATGCCGCCGTAGGCTCCAGTGCCCGGAGCAGGCGCAACCAGGTTCAGATTGGTGGCGGCTGTTCCTTCCGTCAGCGCTCCATTGTAGATATCCAGCGTCGTGCCGCCCGATCCTGAGGTTATATTGCCGCTGAGGTTCACGTTACCCTCAAGAACGTAGGTCCCCGCACCCAGCGTCGCATTGCTGATGTTCAGCGTCCCCAATGCGCCTTTCTTTCCGGCAGGCGCGCTGTAACAGCCCGCCGTCAAAGGTCCCGTCAGGTTGCCACCGGTTGGAACCGTGCAGGTCATTGTCGTCGGGTCGGGAAACGCCAGACCCGCCAAAGGACAGCTCACTGGCGCGATATTGGTCACGGGAGCTGGAGTGCTGTCGCCCGTCTGGCCACCATCGCCGCCGACCACACCCACCGAGCCCGCGGTCAGTGTGCCACCCCCGCCGGTAAACTGCAGCGCATCCGCATTGTTGGAATCAACAATGATGCCGCACTTCGGCGCGGTTACATCGAACGACCCCTGCAAGGTCATGGCACCCGCCGCCTGTTTGTCGCAAACATAGACGCAACCGTTCGAGGAGCCCCCGTTCCAGGCAACCGCCCGCGCCGTCACATTCTGACTGGTGAAATTGAAAATTCTCATAAAAAACGTAGGCTGCGTCTGGGTGACAATCGCCTCGACATATCCGGGCAGGCCCGCGTACGCCCCATACGTGGGCGGAGTGTTGACGACAACCGCCCCTCCATTGGTTCCGATCGTGACACCATTCTGGCCCGCTGCGGCTTGCGCCGCTGCCGTCATGTTGCCGTAATTCAACTCGGCTGCACCCGCAATCGCCGCGCTGTCAGCCGCAATCTGCAGATTTCTCTTGGCCCGCAACAGCGTTCCGATGTCTGCGGCAAATCCCACAAAGCCAAGCAGACATGTCATGCACAGCAGTGTCAGGATCATGGCCTGCCCACTTTCATCCTTTAGCTTTTTCACGAATTTCATTGTTTCCTCCTCGAACACCGCGGCGCCAGGTCTTCGCTCTGCAGTGTCCGACTTCCCTATTGCTTCGAGCCCACCCAGTTACGCACTTCGTGGCAGCTCAAATACGATATTGCAGTGCCTCGATTTCGTTCCTCGCCGCCTCGCATCAAGCTTCGTTGATAAATTTCTTCATCGATTTCGCGTCTCTTTCGGAATTCTGCGCGCCATGTCCGTTCTGATACGGATTCTGGCCCGGAGGCAAAAATGCCATGCCCACCCCATCGTCCCCCCACCGGATCGCCCGGGCATGCACCGCGATCGAATGGTTCGCATCTTTGTCGGCCGTGTCCGTCTGCTGCAGTCGCATGCTCACCACTGTTCCCACGTACCAGCGCTCTTCGGTTAACACATACATGCCTGTCAAGCTGATCTCCCGCACCGGGTGGGGAGCCGGCGACCCTCCGTCCCAATAAAACGCGACCAGCCCGGGCATTGCGCGGCGCTCGGCTTTGCGTCGCTCTTTGCCCAGCAATATCCGCCAAAAACTTCTGACCGATTCTGCATGATTCACACTTCGCTCACTTCCTTAGGCCGTGAGGAGCTTTCAGGAACCGGCTGCATTAATCGTTCTTCAATCTCGTCGGCCACGCAGATGACCAGTTGATCTCCGATGGATGTCTGTGATGAATAAATCGTGTGTGTCGGCAATTCCAGCACGCTTGCCGCTCGAATTCTTAACGGAGCCACCTTAAATCGAGGAAAATGTTCCGTCACGAAAACCACCCGAAGATTTTCGTCCAGGTAAATCAACAGGAAATAACACTCCCCAGGTGTGAACGCCACTCGACGGGACCACCCACAGTCCTTCGTCCGACCTCATATTCAGTTTCCCGATGAGGCCTTTGAGGCGCTGAAAGACTGTATCCGCCGGAGTTACCCCCAAGCTCAGGAAACATTCGCGCGTCTGGTTATATACGCAGTACGTCCGTCTTTCCATTTCATCCCCAGGCAAGGCACTGTACACAATCGCGCTATTCGTCTTGAGCTCTTCACCGGAGCCCAGGCAAACTACTATCTTTCCTATCGGCACCGCTCACACACGCGGCATTCCTGCTGTCCCGCCAGATGCAACATCGCTCATCCCCCCGCGATAAAGAGGAAGACCGCTGCCTGCCAATTCCACGCACCCTCGATCAAGACAGATTGGCCCGGCATAACCTCACCTGCCAGGCCGCCTGTCTCTCTGCGATGCCCTTAGCGAACCCGCGTACGGCGGCGCTGAATCAGGATGAAAAGGATCACGACACAAAAAACTCCGGCGACGATTCGAATGATCTCCACGTTATTCATTGCTTTCTCCCTTCTCTCAATGGTTGAGGTACTTCTTGAACGATTCAGAAATGATGATGATGGCCGGACCCAATGTGACCAGAAACAGCGATGGAAAGATGAAGAAGACAAGCGGAAAAACCAGCTTGATCGTCGTCTTTGCAGCTTGTTCCTCCACCTTCTGGCGACGTTGAGTTCGAAGAGTGTCCGAGTGAATGCGCAATGTTTTCGCAGCGCTGGTGCCAAACTGCTCGGACTGGACCAGCACCGAGACCAGGTTGCGCACGCTGTCTACGTCTGTCCGATCGGCAAAATTTCTCCATGCATCGGTACGAGCCCGGCCGGCGCGCTGTTCCAGCACCACCACACTCAACTCATCGGTGATGGCAGGCTGCGCTAGGCGAAGCTCCTCGGATGTGCGTTTTGTCGCTTGGTCCAGACTCTGCCCCGCCTCAATGCAAATCACCAGCAGGTCCAGCACGTCAGGCAGCCCACGCCGGATCGCGGCCTGACGCTTCTTGATCTGTCGGCCCAGCCAGAAATCAGGCATCAGAAATCCCAGCCCTAGGGCCAGCAAATAGACCAGAAAAGGATTGGAACGAGCCACACCCGTAACGGTGACCACAACACAGAAGATCAGCGGTAACAGAACCTTTGCCCCATAGAAATTTTTCAGTGTCGAATCCCTGCGATACCCGGCGCGGATTAACCGCTGTTGCGTGATGGAAACTTCCGCCTGGCTCTTGGGCAACAGCCGCTCAAAGTGTTCGACGACCTCACCCAGCGCCACACCCGTCTGTTGCATCACGCTCGACAGGTTTCCGTGTTTCCCGCTTGGATTGACAACCGCATTGATCCGCTGCAGCATCGCTTCGCGATAGAAAAGCAGCAGTCCACCGCTGACCAATAATAAGAAAATCACCACAAATGTAAAAACAGCAAATCCCATAATTCACCCTTCAAACTTCCATGTTGACGATCTTGCGAATGATCAATGCACCTGCAATCGTCAAGCTGGCCGCGGTGTAGAGAAGCTTGATTCCAATCGGACGCTTCCAAAGTATGCTGATCGTGTTGGGGCTGATTAAATATAAGGCCAGGCCCAGCACCAGCGGAAGAAAAGATAGAATCCAGCCTGTCAGACGCCCTTGCGCCGTGTGCACGCGAACCTGGCGTTTCAAACGATACCGCTCACGTATCACATAAGCGGTCTTGTCCAGGACCTCAGCCAGATTGCCTCCGCTCTCTTTCTGAATCAGGATGGCGGTCACCACGATTCTCAAATCCTGCAGGGGAACCCGAAGCAGCAGGTTACTCATGGCTGTTCTCAGTTCGAGTCCATAATTCTGCTCGTCGAAGCAAATCCGAAATTCAGCTCCAATCGGATCGGGAGACTCGTGCGCCACCAGCCCGAGGGCGGACACCAGACTGTGTCCTGCACGCAGGGCACTCACCATCAGGTCCAACGCCTCCGGCAATTCCTGTTCGAATTTGTTGAAGCGTTGTCTGCGCTTCTGAAGCACGTAGAAGATGGGCCCCGCTCCGGTCAGCAATCCAAGCAGACCCGCGAAGATGACCGTGCCGGTCCGCAGATAGATCAGGTAAGCCGGGAAAGCGAAGCACGCGAATGACATCAAAATCAGACCACCCGCCGTCCACTTCACATTGGCCTGGTACAGAAGGCTGCGCAACCGCGGAGCCACTTCAAACTTCAGCAACCATCGATTGATCCACGGAACTGCACTGAGCAGTTCGCTCTTGCGGAGGTCCACAATGGAATCGTGGCTGTTAGGATTCTCCACCGCCAGCACGGATTGCAACACCGCCAGCGTTTGCTTGGTCTGCTGCGAGGCGCCCGTACCGCTCGCCACCAGCAACAGCGTCAACAGAAGGAATATGCCAACAAAAACGATGATCAATAACAGCGCCATATTCGACTCCAAACTTCGGTCAGTTCACTTCCAACGTGTGCTCGAACAAGCCCGTCGGCAAAAAGATCCCTGAAAGTCGAAGCTGTTCGAGGAACTTGGGTCGAATGTGGGTCGGCTGAAAAACTCCGATGACTCTGCCATCCGGTCCAATACCTTTTTTGTGGAAGCTGAAGATTTCGTGCATGCTGATCACGTTCTCTTCCATTCCAGTGATCTCGGAAATGCTGGTCACCTTGCGGCTGCCATCGCTCAGACGGGATACCTGGATCACCAGCGCAATCGCGGAAGCAATCTGCTGCCGCACGGTTCTTTCCGGGATATTCAAATTGCTCATTGCCACCATGGATTCCAGCCTGGACAGCGCATCCCGCGGGGTATTCGCGTGGATGGTTGTCATCGATCCCTCGTGCCCGGTGTTCATGGCCTGCAGCATGTCGAAAGCTTCCTCGCCGCGTACCTCACCGATGATGATTCGGTCGGGGCGCATACGAAGACTGTTAATCAGCAGCTGCCGCTGACGAATGGCTCCCACGCCTTCGATGTTTGGCGGCCTCGTTTCCAGGCGAACAATGTTTTCCTGGGCCAGTTGAAGTTCGGCCGCATCTTCGATGGTCACCAGGCGTTCGTTCGATGGAATGAAGTGAGAAAGAATATTCAGGAACGTGGTCTTGCCGGCGCCGGTACCGCCAGAGATCAAAATGCTGATGCGGGCCCGTACCGCAGCGGAGAGCATCTCCATCATTTCCGGCGACAGCGTCTTCAAGTCCACCAACTGCTTGGCGGAAACAGGGCCGGTCCCAAAACGCCGAATCGACAGTGCAGGCCCGTCCAGCGCCAGCGGCGGAATAATGGCGTTGACACGCGAGCCGTCAGCCAGTCGTGCATCCACCATCGGCGAAGATTCATCAACTCTGCGTCCCACTCGGGCCACGATACGGTCGATGATCTGCAGCAGGTGCCGGTCATCGCGAAAGGATGCACTGATTCGTTGCAGCACTCCGCCGCGCTCAATAAACACGCGCTCGGTGCCGTTCACCAGAATTTCAGATATGGTTTTATCGCGCAGCAGCGGTTCCAGCGGACCCAGGCCAAATACCTCGTCCAGCAGGTCGGATTGAATCTTTTCCTGCTCTCCCAGGCTCAACGGCACTTTCTGCTCGCCGATGATTTGATTCACCATGCCCGCCACCGCCTGGCGTGCCTGCTGCGAGTTGACGCGCGACAGCTTCTCCAGATCCAGCTTGGAGATCAGTACGCGGTGTGTTTCCGATTTGAGCTTTTCGATATTCATCGATTCCACGATATGCCACCCATCCATTGCGTCTGAAAATCTTTCACAAGCCTTTATCCAAACAAGCTGAAGCCTTTCTTTTTGTCCGCCTTCTTCGGTAACCCGCAGGCCACCCTCGCCATCTGCCGGATCACCCGCGAAATCGAAGAATCCTTCAACGCCAGCGCAGTAGCCGTATTCTGCGCCGTTTGAGCTGTTTCATAATCGCTTGGTACTTTCCACTCCGGTTGCTGGGTAAGCGCTTTCCCAATTTCCTTTTCATCCAGTCCAAGCGGACGTTGCGTAAAGCGATTGAGCACCACTTCCGGCTTGAATCCGAAAGGCGCGAAGAACTCCGAGATCAGGCGGTTCGAATTGCGCAACTCCGGTACGCTGACCTGGGTCACCAGGTAAACCGCTGACGCATCTTTGAACAGGGACTGGATTGCAGGCGTGATATTCGAACCTGCGTCCACCACCACAAAGTCGAAGGTCTGCCGTGCCACGCTCACCACTCGATTGATGGCTTCCGGCGTCACCTGAATCGGGGTATAAACATCCGGGGTCGAAAGGACCGAAAGTCCGGTGCTGTGCTTCGTCACTAGCTTGGTGAGGAAGGTGGAGTCGAGTCGGCCAAAATTTTCAAGAGCGCTCACAACCGAGAATTCGGAGCGGATGCCAAGGCTCAACGCAGCATCGCCGATCGGCAGATCCAGATCGATCAGCAGTGAATGGTTCTGGGATTCCTGTGAGATGGCCACGGCGAAGTTGGTGGCGATTGTGGTTACGCCGGAGCCGCCTTTGGCCCCGATAAAAATCATCAGCTTTCCGATCGCTTTTCTGCTCGCAGGCCGCGTGGCAGGCCGCCGTACCATGGCTCGCACCATGGCTTCTTCAATGGTCGAGCCGGGCCCGATCGGCAGCGACAGAAACTCGCGCGCGCCCGCTCGCATGCAGCGCACCAGCATCGTCGAGTCCGCGATGCCTCGCACGTATCGAGAGAGGGCGCATCACTGGCCAGTCTGGCTGTACACGCCATACATGGCCTGGACCAGCGCCACGGCGACGAAGCCGACGATGAGGCGCCGTTCTTCCTGATGGTGTCGTTTCCCGAT
>JAZKAG010000163.1:3282-17278 GCA_040389265.1 Acidobacteriota bacterium | reverse complement strand
TCCCTTTTTTGGCCGGCGAACATTTCCCGAAGGACAATGCGCGATCTGCGGGGTTTGCCAGCGCGCATCTCTCCGATACAAGTGATCGGAAGACCGGCGATTCTTCGAGGAACATGCACCTTCGGTGACGCCGTAAACAGCAATTCGTAGTCCTCGCCACCATGCAATGCAAACTCGAATCTCCTGGCTACTTCCGCCCCGGATGTACCTTGTGCAATCGGATGAATCGGGATCGCAGATGCATCGATCGTCGCAGCCAGTCCGGACTCTTCACAAAGATGATCAAGGTCCGTAGACAATCCATCGCTGATGTCGATTGCCGCCGAAGCGCGTCGATTCTGTAGCAGCCATGCCCCGACGGCCAGACGCGGTTCCGGAAACAAATGCGGATGAGGATTTGTTATCGCCGTATCCGCACCTGCAGCAGTCGCATTGCGAAACCGCCGAGGATTTTTTGAAAGCAGTTCCAGTTCGGCAGCCGCCCCTCCGAGGTAGCCAGTGACATAAATGCGGTCTCCGGCCTTGGCGCTGGATCGTCGAAGCGCCCGACCGCTCGGCGCAGTTCCGAGCAGCACAATATCCATCAGCGCCAGCCCTGAGGCTGTTCTGCTTGGCTGATTGCGCGGCTTCTTCGCTACGGCTCCGGGCGACTGCGCCGTATCGCCGCCGGCCAGAGGCACGCTGTACCTGTCGGCGAGGAAAAGAAATCCGTCAAAAAACCGGTCTCTCCAAGGCGCCCGTCCACTGTGACTCCGCACCAGTTCTGGCGGCAGAGCTATCGATAAAAACGCCGCCAAAGGCTTGGCGCCCATCGCAGCAAGATCGCTCAACCCTCGCGCGAGACATCGATGTCCCACGGATTCCGGCGTATGCCATTTCCGCCGAAAGTGTACCGTCTCCAACGTAAAATCCGTTGTGACAAGTACTTCATTTCCAGAAGGCGGCCGAAGAATCGCGCAATCATCTCCGACGCCGAGAGTCACCGGCGAAGACGAGCGCGACCCGACCCCTTGCCGTCCCGGAGCCTTCGTGTGCGAGCCGGCTAAAAGTTGGCGCAGCGACGCGATAAACTCGCGTTCGCCGCTGATGGATGGTTGCCCCATGGAATGCCAGAATAGCGCTTATACGCCCTAAGCCATTGCAAATCTAGGACTATCTGTATGCTAATGCACTGTTTGATTCTGGACACTAAGCCCGGTTTTCATGGTTGACGCCCTTACCCTGCTTTGCTAGGCTGGTCCCTCAGCATATACACTGGCATGGTGCGCATCTCCCCCGATTCGCATGAGTCCTTACACTTGTCCGACTCTTGTTCGGGGGGTTTTGTGCCGTCCAGAACTGGACTCGCTGAAAGGAAACGAGTTTCGAGCGTGCGTAAGCGTCATTACATCGTATATGTAACCCGAGATGACCAGGGCCAGTTGCGCAAGGTCCCGATTCCGATGCGCTACGCCTACGCCTTCGTCACAGCCGCCGTGGTCGGCCTTTTCACGATCACTGGACTCGCCGGATCCTACGGCAGAATGCTTCTGAAAGCTGAGCAATTTAACCGAGTTCGCAACGAGCAGCAAACTCTTCGTAAGCAGTATCAACTGTTGCAGTAAGATGCGAAGCAGAAAGATCTCCAGGTTGCTTCTCTCGGCTCGCTGGCAAGCGAAGTCTCCATGCTGTACGGGTTGCGGCAAAGCAAGCTAGGGGTTGTAAAGGCTCCCCGCACCACCGGGGCGACAAGCAGCGTTCTGGCAGAGAACGACACCTATCAGACATCTCTCGACCGGCTATACGCCTTGCGCAATACGGCGCTTTCTGGCGTAGCAACGCGTGCGCTAACCTCTGGCCTGGGGCCAAATTCCACCCTGACTGACTGGGTAAATCTCGCCAATTCTCCGACACTGTGGCCGGTGATGGGACGCATCACCAGTTCCTTTGGAGAGCGCAACGATCCATTCGCCGGTGACGAGGGGGAGTTCCACCGCGGCATCGACATTGCCGCTCCTACCGGAACTGCAATCCACGCCACGGGCGATGCCGTCGTGGCCAGTGCCGCTTGGGGCACCGGCTATGGGCGTGAGGTGGTCTTAAACCACGGGCATGGAATCACCACGCTCTACGCTCACATGGCTTCCATGACCGTTGTGCCTGGGGAGAGCGTCACCCGCGGCCAGGTGATCGGCTACGTTGGAGTCAGCGGACGCAGCACCGGCGCCCACCTGCATTACGAGGTACGGATCAATGACACCGCGGTAAATCCCCACCGATACATGCGCATGACCATGGCGCAAATGGCTGCAACGACCGAGATGCCGCAATCCGGCCAGTAGCTCTCGTCTCCGACCGAGTCGTCAATTACAAAATCCAACCACCACCCGCAACTTCATCGCCGTCGTAGAACACAGCTGCCTGTCCCGGGGTTACCGCGCGTTGTGGCTGATCGAACGTGGCAGTAACGATGTCGTCGGCTGACATTTCCAGCGACGCCCACGCTGCGTCGTGGCGATGACGAATCTTTACCTGCAACCGCATCGTACCTGCAAGACGCGGTATTGAAATCCAATTGAGACGGTTCGCCCGCAGCGTTTTCGATGTCAGCTGATCGCTGCTGCCCACTACAACTTTCCTGTCTGCTCCGTGAATGCCAATCACGTAGAGTGGCGATCCCGTAGCCATCCCAAGCCCCTTGCGCTGCCCAACCGTGAAATTGTGAATCCCTTCATGATGTCCAACGACCTCTCCCGTAGTGGTGACCAGGTCGCCGCTGGTATCTGGCAAAACTTCCCCGCGATCCGCCAGGTAGGCATCGAGGAACTGCTTGTAATCGCCACCGGGGATGAAACAAATCTCTTGCGAATCGGGCTTATTTGCGAGCGCTAGCCCTTGTTGCTCGGCGATCACGCGGACATCTGGCTTGCGGTACCCACCCAGCGGAAACAGGCTGCGACTCAACTGTTGCTGCGTCAATCCGAACAGGAAATAGGTCTGATCCTTGCTCGCATCGGCAGGTCGCTTCAATATCCAGCGGTCACGCACCGGATCGTACTGGTTGCGTGCGTAATGCCCAGTAGCGATGCGCTCCGCGCCAATTTGACGGGCCGTATCCAACAACTGCGCAAACTTCAAATGGTTATTGCAGAGCGTGCACGGCACAGGAGTTCGACCGCTTAGATATTCCTGCACAAACGGCTGCACCACATCCTGCTCGAAGCGGTCCTGCTGATTCACGACATAATAGGGGATGCCAAGATGCTCAGCGACACGGCGCGCATCATATACGTCGTCAAGCGAGCAGCAGCGACCCTCGCTGATCTCCGGCATCCCGGGGCGACCCGCAAGGCGCCGCTGGTTCCATAGCTGCAGGGTAAGGCCGACCAGGTTGTAGCCTTCAGACTTCAGCATGGCAGCCACGGTCGAGGAGTCAACTCCACCGGACATGGCAACGGCAATGGTTTCAGGGTTGGACATGGTGGTTGAAACGTATCTTTCTTTCGCTAAAGTTGTGCGGTCGCAATCCGGCCAGCGTTCGCCGTGACGGTGTCATTCCTGTGATAGAAGGGCGACAACTCGCGCAGCTTAGCAACCGCCTGTGGCACAATTTCAATCGCGTAGTCCACATCTTCCGCCGTGGTCAGCTTGGATAGGCTGAATCGAAGACTAGCCCTGGCACGATCGGCGGGCACACCCATCGCGGTCAGTACATGCGAAGGTTCACTGGCTCCTGATGCGCAGGCGGATCCACCCGAGATTGCCAGACCTTTCAGGTCGAGCGAGATGACCAATGCTTCCCCTTCCAGGTGATCGAACCATAAGTTGGCAGTGTTTGGAACTCGGGGCACGAGTCCAGAATAAACACCGGCATCCGCCACCCGTGCCAGAATTTCGGATTGCAATCGATCGCGCAATGCCGCGATTTGCTGAATGGATCCATCTTCCAGCGATTTCGTCGCAACCTCCGCTGCTCTCCCCAGCCCAACAATTCCAGCCAGATTCTCTGTCCCGGCACGACGTTGGCGTTCATGCGTACCACCGTACATCAAGGGCTCGATCTTGGTATCTTTGCGCACAAACAACACGCCAGTGCCTTGCGGCGCATGGATTTTATGGCCAGAGATGGACAGCAGATTGCATCCGATCTTCGCGACTTGCAGCGGCAACTTGCCGGCGGCCTGTACCGCATCTGTATGAAACTGCACTCCAGCTTCCGCCGCAATCCCGCCGATCATTTCGACAGGCTGGATGGCTCCTGTCTCATTGTTCGCCATCATTACGCTGATCAATCGCGTGTTCCGACGCAGTGCGCGGCGTACATCTTCCGCACCGACGACTCCGTTTTCATCGACAGGAAGGAAGGTTACCTCGCGGTCGGCTTTCGCCAGTTGCTCGGCGGCGTGGAGGACGGCATGATGTTCGACGGTCGTCGTGATCAGGTGGTCGCCAGCCTTGGTCGCGCCGAAGAGCGCCAAGTTATCGCTCTCAGTTCCACCGCTGGTGAAGACGATTTCTGCCGGACGGCAATGCAACAGCGAGGCCACTTGGATGCGTGCATGCTCGACCGCTCCGCGGGCCTGCTGGCCGAAGGAGTGAACCGAACTAGCGTTGCCGAAGCGCTCGACAAAATACGGCTGCATGGCCTCGAGGACCTCCGGCAGCAGCGGCGTCGTCGCATTAGCGTCCATGTAAACACGGCGCATCATCAAAAAAACTCCCAATCCTATTGTACGGGGCTGGCCGCAGGATCGCTTACGGCAGAAACAGCGCGACTTTATCCCGCTTAGGTGGAGGCGTGAGCCAGCTGACCACAAACAAACAAAGGAGCGAGGCAATCAGCGCAGGGAAAATCGCATCGCGATCCGCCAGAACCGCAGGCAAATGGCGATGTATCAAGTCCGTACTCCACACGACTGTGACCAATGTACCGGCCGCAATGCAGGCAACTGCTCCGTAAGAATTGATTCGCTTGGAATAGAACGCAGCCAGAATCACTGGCGTCAGCGCTGTCGAATAAATCGTATAGGCGTAGAGCGCCTTCTCCAGAATTGACACGGTATAAGCGCCCTGGATCAATGCCCAGATGCCGAGCCCGACTACCACCAGGCGCGAGACTAGTAGAATTCGTTTGTTGCTCGCTTGCGGTTGCATGTAGCGAAGGAAAACATCGTTCACCAGGTTTGTTGCAGGAGAAAAAAGATAATTGTTTGCCGTCGAAATCACCTTGGCGAAAACCGCGCCCAACAACAACGCACCCAGGAGTGCCGGCAAGCCGTGGCGCGCGGTGTATGCGATCACTTCTCGCGGGTTCTGGCTCACTTCCCCAGTTCTGTAGATAGCCGAACCGATGACAGCGATGGCGATGATTACAGTTTCAAGAATCACGGTGCCAATCACCCATCCAACGACGGCAACGCGCGCATCGCGCTCAGATTTCGCGGAAAAGAATTTCTGATACATCGCCTGGTTGCCCAGCATGATCAACAGCACCGGCAAAAAGAATTCCATGGCGCGCGCAAAGGTAATGGAGCCCAGCACCTGAAAATGGCTCGCCGGCAACACTGCATGAAGACCCGCAAGGCCACCCGCCTGGTGCAACAAAATCGGCACCGAAACTAGCAGCGCAATCGTTACAAGCAGACCGATCGCCACATCCATGTAGGCCACAGAGGCCATGCCACCTAACGCGGTAAACAGAATGACGAAGGCTGTGATGATGTACATCGCATTGATGCTGCTGATGGCATCCGGAAAGATGAGGTGCAGAATATCTCCGCCGCCGCGCAGTTGATAACTTGCGATTGCAGTGTATGCGAACAGGATGGCAATCACCCCGAGCACCCGCGCCGTCTGGTTGTAGCGAGCTTCCAACAAATCTGGAATGGTGAATTGCGCGAATTTTCTGGCTCGTGGCGCAATGAAATAGATCAGCAGCAACCCAGCCCATCCGCCAGCAGGTTGCCACAACGCGGCAAAGCCGTTGCGATAAGCGTTCTCCGCTCCGGCAAATAACGAGCCGGCACCAATCCAGGACGACAACAGCGTGAACACAAGCACGAACGCAGGCAGGGATCGGCCGGCCAGCAAATAGTCGGCCTTGGTTTTCACGCCGCGAAGCTGCGACATCGAAACCACAAGCAGCATAAGGACGACAACAGCTAAGACCACGGCGTAAAGCGATGGCATGAGTTCGACTCGCGCGAAAGATTGAAAGAACCCGTTCAGTGTATAGAACGCAGCCCTCAATGACACGCTACAAGATGGGTGGCTCTAAGAACTGTGCGGCTTCGTCGGGTCCATTTCCCGCTCGATCAGGACGACGATTGAAGCTCCGTCTCGGCCATCAATCGAAAGCCGTTTGTCTCGAGTGTGCTCTCCAGCGACCACCTGGATTGCGCTGCGCGGTACCTCGAATAAACTTGCGAAAAAACGCTGCAGTTCATCGTTAGCTCGGCCGTCAACAGGCGGCGAGGCGAGTGCGACCTTCACGCGCCCATCGAGAATCCCCGTAATCGCCGTGCGTTTCGCACGCGGATGAACGCGCACTTCGAACACGGCTCCCTGGGGCGTATCTCGTATTCGCAGGGCCGGCTCCGCCATCATGCCGGTGGCCTTGCTCCAAAGATGGCTGTGCCAATGCGCACCATGGTGGAACCTTCTTCAACGGCCACGGGGAAATCATGCGACATGCCCATGGATAACTCGTCAAACTGCAGCGCGGGATAGCGTTGAGCCAGCGAATCCCGTAACTCGCGCAGTCGCCGGAAATACGGACGCACCTGCTCCAGATCTTCAGCATACGGCGGAATCGTCATCAGCCCTCGAAACTGCAGATGTTCCATCTCAGGCAATCGCTCGAGCAGGGCATGCAAATCCGCCGTATCAGGAGTTACACCATGCTTAGAAACCTCCGAACTCAGCTTGATCTCGACCAAAACAGGCAGGTTTTTGCCAGCCGCCGCGCAGGCATCTTCGAGCCTTTGCGCCAACCCTGTCGAGTCAACCGAATCGATTGCGTCGAAGAGCAGCGCGGCACGAGCAGCTTTATTCGATTGCAGTGGCCCAATCAGGTGGAAGCTGGCTCTCACGTCAGATGGAATACCGGCCGTCTTCAATACCGACTGCTTGGCTGCGAATTCCTGTACACGATTTTCACCGAACAGGCGAATGCCGCAGGCGAATGCTTGCATGATCATCTCCGCCGGATGCGTTTTCGATACCGCCATCAGGCGGACGCCGTCGCGGGAGCGCATGGCGTGTCGACAAGCCTGCGCTATCTGTTCCTCTACCCGCGCGATGGAGTCAGCAATAGACATGCAAAACGACTAACGTCCGTGTTCTTCCAGATACTTTTCCGCCTCGAGAGCTGCCATACAACCGCTACCCGCGGCGGTGATCGCCTGCCGATAACGGCGATCCTGTACATCTCCGCACGCGAACACGCCAGCAACGCGCGTGAAGACGTAATCATGGGTGCGAATGTATCCGTCGTCGTCGAGCTCAATTTGACCAGTGAACATTTTCGCATTCGGCACGTGGCCAATTCCAAGAAACATGGCGTTGACGGGGAGGATCGATTCTTGCTGCGTCGACAGGTTGCGCAGACGAAGACCCGTGACTTCTTTTTTCTCGACACCCAGCACTTCCTCGACGGTCGTGTTCGTGAGGAACTGTATCTTCTCGTGGCCGATGGCTCGGTCCAACATAATCTTCGAAGCCCGAAAATGTTCGCGGCGATGGATCAACGTCACCTTACTTGCGAACCGCGTCAGGAACAAGGCTTCCTCCATGGCGGAATCACCTCCACCAATCACGGCGATTTCCTGGCCAGTGAAAAAGAAGCCGTCGCAGGTAGCGCAGCTGCTGACCCCGTGGCCAATCAATGCATGTTCGCTGGGAAGTCCTAGCCAGCGCGCCGAAGCTCCGCTGGCAATAATCAACGTACGCGCATGCAGCACTTCTTTGCCAACGTGGAGCTGGAAAGGTCGCTTGGAGAGATCGACGCTGGTCAGGTGGCCCAGGCGAAAATCTGTGCCGAAACGTGAGGCCTGCAGTCGCATATTCTCAATCAACTGCGGACCTTGGATGCCTTCTGGCCAGCCCGGGAAATTTTCCACCAGGGTAGTAATGGATAGTTGCCCCCCGGGCTCATGGCCTTCCAGGACCAGCGGTTTCAGGTTAGCGCGCGCCGCATAGATCGCGGCTGTAAGTCCGGCACAACCCGTGCCGACGACAATGGTGTCCCGAATTTCGTCTGTCATAATCGTTTCATTCGTGGCCATCTATTCAGTAGAGCACTGACCGTGATGGGTTCCCAGCAGCTTTGCTTGGACAGTCTCCCAATCACGGCCATGAACTAACAAAAACCAGGCACGAGGCTCCATCTAGTGTATCGGGGAGTGGATGCGAAGGGGAGGGCGAAAGACTCAAACGCAAACGGTATCACGCCGCGCACTAGCGAAATTGCCGAGGCCGAAGCGGAATGTTCCGTCTTTTGAGACTCCGCTGCATCTAAAAGGTGACAGAGTTGGCACATTTATATCTTGAGAATACAGCGGTCGAGTCGGCCCGCGATAAGGGGGAGAGTGGAGCATGACAAGGGAACAAAAAAGTGCCCGTCGCAAACCCCGTGTGGTCATCGTGGGGGCCGGGTTCGCCGGTTTGCAGGCCGCGCTGCATCTAGCCGGCAAGCCGGTTGAAGTCTTGCTAATTGATCGGCGCAACCACCATACCTTTCAGCCGCTGCTTTACCAGGTTGCATTAGCCGCGTTATCTCCTGGAGATATTGCGCAACCAATTCGTAGCATTTTTCGCAATCGGCAAAATGTGGACGTCCTGATGGATGAAGTCGTCGGTATCGATACCCACAGCAAAACAGTGCATTTGCGCAGTTCCGCCGACATGTCCTACGACTATCTGATTCTGGCGACCGGATCGACTCATTCCTACTTTGGTCACGATGCATGGGAACAGTATGCTCCGGGCCTGAAGACAGTCGAGGATGCGATTGAAATTCGACGCCGTGTCCTGCTGGCATTCGAACTCGCCGAACGCCAGGCTCTGGAGCACGGTACGCATCCCCCGTTGAATTTTGTGATTGTCGGAGGAGGCCCGACGGGAGTGGAGCTTGCGGGCGCAATCTCCGACATTTCGCGCCTCTACATGCGTGAAGATTTTCGCCACATCGACCCCAGCAAAGCGCATGTGATCGTGGTCGAAGGAGCGCCGCGCATCCTGGCCAGTTATCCCGACGACCTGTCACGCAAAGCTACTGAGGAACTGTGGCAACTTGGAGTTGAGGTCAGAAATAACGCCCAGGTCACCGACGTGCAACCGGGATATGTCATCGCGAACGGGCAAAAAATTGAGTCGGTGGTCACATTGTGGGCGGCCGGTGTTCAAGCTTCGCCACTGGGAAAAATGCTGGGCGCGGAGATGGACAAAAAGGGAACAATCTTTGTCGATCCATTCTTAAATCCAGCGGGTCATCCGGATATTTTCGTCTGTGGCGACCTTGCAAACATCACCGAAAACGGCCATCGCATTCCTGGCGTTGCCCAGCCTGCCATGCAGATGGGCGCGCATGCAGCAAAAGAAATTCTGGCGGATCTGGCCGGCAAACGTCGTACACCGTTTCATTACTTCGACAAGGGTGACATCGCCACTGTCGGTCGCCATAACGCTGTAGCAGACCTGAAATGGCCTGTCCGTGCGCATATGAGCGGCCTTCCCGCATGGATAGCGTGGCTTACGATCCACATTTATTTCCTGATCGGCTTCCGCAATCGCATCGTGGTGATGCTGCATTGGATCTGGATGTACTTCGCGCTTTCTGTGGGACCGCGACTGATCACCGGCAGTCAGAAATTGCCGGGTTGGGGTAAATTGATCGGCGCAGACTCGAAACCTGATGAGACCTGGCTCGATCCCAATTCTCCCGGCGCGGTGGAAACTCCTCCCTCCTGATTCGAGGTCTCAAGAGCGTCCGCGTTCGGTTCGCCCGTTTACTTCGAACGATTCTCCGTGCTGCGAATAAATGAAGCGGCGTTATCGTGGAGTCGATGAAGCGATTCATCCCGCGCATAGACCATATGACCGGATTCGTAGTAGTCGTATTCGATGTTTTTGGTCAAGCTCGATTCAATCGGCAGATGATGCTCTTCATACGTCGCGGCGAAAAAGGGCGTCGCCAGGTCGTAGTAGCCCGCATTCAGCATGACCTTCAAGTCTGGATTGGTTTTCATGGCGTTCGCCAAGTCCGGCATCACATTCAGCGCATTCGAACCGTCTGAAGGCTCCCTCCCGGGCTGGGCATGTTTGTTGTCCCAGTTATGAGCGCCGAATAAGGCCTCCTTCAGATACGTCTGTCCGTCGCCATACTTCAGCACTTGACGCACGTACTGGTTCAGCAATGAAAGATAAGCTGACGTGAGAGCCGCACTCTGCGGATCATACTCTGCCTCTTCGCTGAGCAGATCCAGCGTCGGCCCGGAGAATCGTGCGTCGAGTCTTCCCGTCGTCAAGTCTTCGTCGTCTTGCAGATTCTTCTCAAAGTTTCCGCCGCTGACACGCAGATTGGCTTTCATCCAGTAGGCGGCGGACAGGCCTGTGTAGCTATGGAGTTTCTCCGCGACCGCTTTCTTCTCGGTTTCAGAAATCCGATTTCCTTCCCACAATGCGTGCGCATAAACGCCTGTCGCAAACTCTTCCACCTCTTTCAAGAAAGCTTGCAGGTCTGTCGGTTGCTGCGGCAGTTTGTGATGATATGCAGCGGTGGCTGCATAGGTGGGCAACGCAAGTTCATAGGGAAGATCGTTCCCGGGGTTTAATTTGGATCCGTCCGGGAGATCTCCGAAATTCAACACTTGCGACAACAGCATCACACCATTCAGATCGATCCCCTTTTGGCTTTGCAGGATGTTGGCTAACACAGCCGATCGGGTTGTTCCGTAACTCTCTCCAAACAAATATCTCGGCGAATTCCAGCGGTTATACGTGCCAAGAAATCGCGCGATGAAGCGAGCAAACGCATTCGCATCCTGATCCACGCCCCAGAATGCCTTTTCTTTGTCTTTGCCGTAGAGACGGCCGAAGCCGGTGCCGGGCATATCGATGAATACCAAGTCGCTGGCATCGAGCAGGCTGTAATCATTGTTCTCGAGACGATAGGGGGCGGGCGGCATGTGGGTATCGACCGGCGTCGACACCCGTTTTGGCCCGAAAGCACCCATGTGCAACCACATGGTGGAGCTGCCCGGACCACCATTGTAGAGAAACGTAATTGGCCGTCTGTCCGGATCGGCTCCCTGCTTGAAATATGCGACAAAGAATATCTGCGCGGTTGGCGGGTCTTGCGCAGGATCCTTCGGCGGCGTTGCCTGTCCAGGAAGAGGCTCCCCATCGGGGCCGATCATGGCATCCTGGTCGTCGGTTGCGCCCACGGTGACTGTTCCCGCAATCGCTGTGTAGGCGATGGTCTTGCCTTCAACTTCGACCGTGCCCTCGGTCTTCGATGGCGGGAACTGTTCGGGCTGCTGTGAAACGGCATTCGGGGAAGACGCCGGATGATCCTCTTTTTTCGCGGTGGAATTTGATGACTGGGAGACGGAGCTCGCAGGGAACAGTGCAAGTGCCAAGGCTCCGGCTGCTAGACCGCAGGAAAACAATCTTGCCATTTTTTCGGATCACTCCAGAGGATAGTAAATCGTACATACGAGTTCTGACACGTTCGAGGGATCGGATCAGAGGTCAACAAAAATCGATCGCATTACAAATCCTGAGGCGACAGCCGCAAAGAGGTGAAGTCCCGCCGGGTCTCAAGACAAAGCACCTCAACCACCAGCTCATGGTCATCGCGTTGTGGAAGTCCGGAGACTGTAACCGAACCAATGACGCCTGCGTTTTCGACGCAAATTGGAAAGCTGCCGCCATCCGCCGCGTAATCGGAAGACGGCAGGGCATGCTTTTCCATCAGAGTGGTCTTTTTTTTCCGCAAGTCGAGGCCCACTGCATACGAACTGCGAAGGAAGTGGGCAACGACATTGCTCTTTCGACGGACCCAGTCCGAATTCGCAAAGCTGGTGCCTTCCAAAGCGCAAAAAAAGAGCGGCTGGCCAAAACGACGAACGTCAATCACGACACCAAATTTGCGCTGAATCGCAATATTACGCAGAGTTGTGCCGATGCGCCATGCAATGTCATTGTCAAAATACGGAAGCACCAGCGCTTTTTCCTGTTCCGCTAATTTCGCAAGATCGTCTTCGATAGACACTGGCACAACCCCTTGTTCCTAACTGCGAAGCTTCGAGGCTATGCCGAAACCGGCTCGGCCACAGCGACCTTCACCGGCGTCAGCCAGTTGAATCGATCCGGACGCTTGCCTGACACAATGCCAAAATATTCTGCTGCCAGTTGCTTGGTTATGGGGCCTGCCTGGCCATCTTTAATGGTAATGCGATCGATGGATCGGATCGGAGTGACTTCAGCCGCCGTACCAGTGAAGAAGACTTCATCTGCAATATACAAAAGCTCGCGAGGAATTGGCTGCTCTACCACTGGAATTCCGAAGTCACGCGCCAGCGTCAAAATCGACGAGCGAGTAATGCCGGCCAGCACCGAACTGCCGAGGTCGGACGTCAACAGCTGGCCTTTGTGCACAACGAACAGGTTCTCGCCTGACCCCTCGGAAACCAGCCCACTCACATCGAGCCCCACACCTTCGTCGAACCCGTTGAGCTTGGCTTCCATGTGGATCAGCTGCGAGTTCATGTAATTCGCACCCGCTTTGGCCAGGGCCGGCAGCGTATTGGGCGCCATACGATTCCACGATGAAATGCAGATATCCGCGCCACGTTCGCCGGAAACATATTTTCCCCAGGGAAAGTTGGCGATGTAAAACTCGATCGGATTCTTCATCGGGTTCACACCCAGTTCGCCGTATCCGCGAATCGCAATCGGACGGATGTAGCATGGCGCAACGCCGTTCGATTCCACCGTCTCAATCACCGCATCGTTGATCTGATCAAGCGAGTAGCCAAGATCCATACGATAGATCTTTGCGGAATCGAGCATGCGTTGCATGTGGTCCTGCAGCCGGAAAATGGCCGCACCCTGCTCCGTCTTGTAACAGCGGATCCCCTCGAACACCGACGAACCGTAGTGGATGACATGGGACATCACGTGAATATTGGCCTGGTCCCATGGGATTAGTTTTCCATTGTGCCAGATATTTTTGGTCGGCTGTATGGGCATAGGGTGGATCTCCTTGATGAAAACGTGAACGCTTGAACTCATTTCATTATATCGACCGCAGCGGCGGCGGTGATTTCGAAGCATCAAGCACTCCCAAACCTACCGAAAAGAGGGCGACCGCTAGTGCTGGATCGCCGACATGCCGACGTCGTGGGCTCCGATATACAATTCGACTCAATCAAGAAAGCTCGCAATCCCCGGCAGCTTGCAGATCAATCTTTTGGTTCTCAACGAGGTAATCAGATGCCTGACAAGTCCGTCGAATTTTCTCTGGACATCGCGCGGAACGGGAGCAAAGCCATCGTACGATGCCACGGTAAATTGGTTGCGGGCCTGGACAACGTTTTCTATCGCGACGTGAAGCAGTTATTGCCGCAATACAAATGCGTCGTGCTGGATTTGACCGACGTTACCCGCATGGACAGTATGGGGCTGGGGGCTCTGGTTCGGTTGTACGTCTCTGCGCGTTCTGCAGGTTGCAGTCTGGAGCTTGTCAATCTGAGCAAGCAGGTCAAAATGCTGTTGAAGACTGCCAACCTGCTATCGGCGTTTTCCACGGTCTGCGAATACAACATCAAAATGGGTTGATAGGCCGGCAAGACTAAGAATGGTGCTTGCGCCCGGTGATCGTATCCAGGTCAATTTTCTTATAATCACCGCGTTCGATGCCGGCGCGGATTTGTGCCGGAGTCCAGCCTTTGCGCGTCATCTGATACGCGAAATAACCCTCTTTAGCGCAAGTTCCGCATTCAGCACCATGGAG
>JAZKAG010000163.1:0-3272 GCA_040389265.1 Acidobacteriota bacterium | reverse complement strand
TCCGATGGCTCGGTCACAACGGCAGTAGCAAGGCAATTGGTACAGCACATTGGAAACTTTGGCGGCATCCTTATAAACCTGAACCTGCCAGGGCAGTTGAAAATTAATTCCGGTCAATTGCTTGCCGTGCAAAATCGGCGGCATCTTCGCGTCCGCCGGCGGAGCAGCCGCATGGAACGCCGGAACATCGACGGATGGATCCGTCCACTCGGCATGGCCAGCAACACAAATCAGTGCGACGATAAGGGTCAACCAAACACGGCTGCGCATCGATATCCCACTCCTACAAGCTATTTCGAGATTGTACGATCCTTTCCGCAAAAGATGAAATTAACTGCACGCCGACCATGGGGAATCTCGCATCTAAGGACAAAGCACACCCATGTATTCGGGCCGATGGATGTACAAAGGACCGCCTCAGATAAGTTTGCTGGCTCGAGTTACGAGGGTAACTCTTCGCAAACAAGTCGCGAGTCTCGACTTTATCTCCTTGAATATTGGCAAAAGTGCTAGGGTAAGGACGTACCATACAGGCACGATTCGGTCGGACGGATTTCCGACTGAGACGGTCCAGGCTTCCTGCCATCCGAATCATCCGACAAGATTTCTGCGCTGACTTCCTATGTTGAACTTCGCTCCGCTGCCGGACTTGCTGGCCCTGACAATCCTTGTGTTTGTCTTCTGGTCCATTCTGCGCCGACGCGCGGGCGTGAAACTGCAGGCCTGGCTTCTGGGCTGGATCTTTATCCTGCTGCACTTTGCGGCCCAATTGTTGGGCGGACGGCCAGGAACCCTGCAGACCGTTGTATTTTGTGTTTCAGCGATGATGCTGGAACTGGCTGGAGCCGCCTTTATCTATGCGGCGGGCGGCGCCTATTACAGCGTGCGGATGCGCTGGGTCGCGGCGACCGGCCTGCTTGCGACTCTGCTCTATATCCTGCTCGACTATCTAAGCGTTACGACGACGATCTGGTACTACGCCACCGCCGCGCTGCTGCTTGCCAGCGTCATCGCTGCCCTGGTTCGAGATCCGGACACCCGCGCCAGCGAAAGGCATAGCTATGCGCTGTTGGCATTTATCCTGGTTGTCCTGCTGTGCTTGGTCATAAGTTACCGGCAGCAGGACTATGGGCTCGACTGTATTTTCTTCGTTGTCTACCTGATGGCTGGCGTTGAGTATTGGAGAAAATTCCCTCACCGGACCACGGGCTCATTAACCGCCGTGGTTGGCCTGCTGGTGTGGGCGCTTGTGTTTCCGGTCAGTGCTTACCTCCTGACGTTCCGCCCGGGCCTGCATATTCACGACTCCGTCTGGAATCTGCCGAAATACATCGTCGCCATCGGTATTCTTCTTACACTTCTGGAAGAGCAAATCGATCATACCCATCACCTGGCATTGCACGATCCCCTTACAGGCTTGCCAAATCGCCGATTGTTGCAAGATCGCCTGACCAAATCTATTGAGAGAGCGGAACGAAATGGCGCACGAGTCGCGGTATTGCTCATCGACCTAGACCATTTCAAGCAAATCAACGATACCTACGGACATCCCGTGGGCGATGAAGTGCTGCGCATTGTCGCCACCCGACTGCAGATGCGAATCCGCAAAGCCGATACCATTGCGCGGGCCGGTGGAGATGAATTTATGGTGATTGTTTCGGACCTGCTGCAGCCCCACGGAGCGCGTGTCCTGGCGGCCAAACTGGCAGCGGACCTGAATGAGCCCATCGTTCTGGGAGCAGTTCGCTTGCCCGTCGGCGCGAGTATAGGGTTGGGAATCTATCCCGACGACGCCCAGAGCGTTGAAGAATTATGCGCGAAAGCAGATGCCAATATGTACGAGCAAAAACGGCTTGGCAAGAAGTGAGCGGACATGCAGGATTGAAACGGCTCGGAGCTCATCGAGGTGCAGGATCATGCAGTTGTCCGGCGGCATAAGAGCAAAAAAAGACGGCACGAACGGTTTATTGTTCGTGCCGGGAGGCCAGTGACGCAACTTGCTAAGGATGGAGCGCCAGTTCCGGGTGTTTTCGTCGGCGCAGCGTCATTCCTTTACAACCATAGGATGCCACAGAATCGGGTCTGATGCACGAAATATTTGTATTTTTCATATATTTTTCCCGCCTCATCTCCATAAATCCATAGAAGTGACCTTCCAGTTTAAAGTCTGCAAGCCGGACTGAATCTCTCCGCTTGCTAAACATCTGCTGATTCTAAAGATAGATAATCGCGAATGCAGCCAAATATGCCATACTGACATGTAGCCCGGCCTCGAGCCCATGGCAATGAACGGAAAACACTGTGAAACTGTCAAGAAAACGAGATATTGAGCGCCACGAACCTCTGGCAGAAGCTCCCACCACGGAAACCCCTTCGGTCCCTGGTCAGTGGTCGACGGCTTTCCTGATGGCCGGGTCTGCTCTTTTAGGAGCCACCGCGGTGGCCTTCTGGAATCGTCGGACAATCGCTTATATGCGGGTGCAGATTTTGGCGGAAGCCGCCAAACCACGGCCGCACCTCAACACGGATGAGGAGATTTTTTGAACCATGGTTTGCCTGGAATCGGCTCTGAGGCGAAGCGTGCCAATTGTTCTCAACAGTCTTCGACAGCTTTTCAACAATGCCCAAGTTGCGTAACAGATGCAATCAGAGTATGTTCATGACTGGGCGTAAAGAACTCCGCAAGCCCATGAGATTATCTACAGCAGAATTCGTAGTCGAGCTGAACAGAATTGCCTGACCCAGGCTTCTTGTTCGCACTACCATTCCCATAGATAGCCAAGAAGACTTTCGCGTATCCGGCATTAGTTGCGGACATGCGGCGGGGCAAAGCGCCTCTTAAAAAGTCATCGGTGCCACGCGGAGATCGGCGCAGCAGCTTCAGCGGAAAGCCGAAGAAAAAGATTCACTTTTGTTTGACAGTGTTAGCCAAATCTTGATAGTCTGGTTTGGTCGCGCAAAAAACAGAAGCCAGTGTGGAAAAGATACAATTCCTGGCGTGCGCAAAGTTCGAGGACCTGCTGGAATCATCCGGCAGCTCGATCCAAAAAGAACTCGCTCAGGCGAAACTTCTTAAGGATCTTTGACAATTGGTTGAATATGCCAGTCGTGAGATGACGATGAAGTTGTGGTTTAGTCATTCTCACTTGTATAGGCTTCGCAGCCTTTCGAGCGCTGCGAGGTAGCATCTTGCTCTTCGACCTCCGTCGAATCAAGATGCATCAGGTTTCAAACGAGAGTTTGATCCTGGCTCAGAATCAACGCTGGCGGCG
>JAZKAG010000162.1:0-4296 GCA_040389265.1 Acidobacteriota bacterium | reverse complement strand
TTCCAGTCATCTTGAAAGTAAGCTCCGTAGTAGTAGCGAATGTCGCGATTCGGAGCGATGTTCGATGCCTGGAAACCGCTCATGCTGCCTAGATTGCTGATGCCATTGGGGACAGTAGCTGGGCCCGGCGTGATCAACATATCGGCTATACCAAGAAGCCCGGTGTTGGAGTTAATCACGTCGCTGTATTGTCCGGAATAGCTAAACTGTCCTCGACCATACGGGGGCTGCAACACAATCCCGTACAGCCTGTCCCACTGAATTCCTCCCTTGAATGTGTGGCTTCCCTTCTGCTTGGTCAGGTTATCCATGATTTCGAGATCAGTAATGGTTGCAACCGTTGGCATGTAAGGAGAGGCACCGAGCGATTGCATTCCAGAGATCGAGAAGTTGGTCAGTCCGCCGTTGTCGGTAACCTGGGGCACCCCCTGGATGTTGTACTGTGCCGGGATGCCCATCTCCGTTGCGTTGGAGGAGAGCTGACTCTGCACGTTATGACCCCAGCCGATATGGAAATCGTTGCTGAGCGTCGTACTGAAGGTGTGCGTTTCTCCCAGCGCGATCGCATAGATCGGCAGAGAGATCGTGCCGGTGCCGAAGTTACCGCCATCCGCGATTCCAGGCAGCACGTTCGGTTGGTTGATGACAAAATGGCTCCAGTCATACACTCCAAAGAGCGTGTCGTGCTCGCCGAAGCTTTGATCAATGCGAACATCAAACTGATTGATATTGTTCGGTGTCTTGTTGTTCTGGAAATAATTGTTGACGGTACCGGGACTTGTAGCCGCTGGATAGAGTTGCAGGATTTTTACCGCATTGGGGTCAATTCGCCCGGCGGGAATCTGATTCAGTTCGGCCGCGTAGGAGGTGAAGTCTCTGATACCGCCCACGCTGCCCGCGGTAAAGAATGGGTCGCGAACATACACCGTATTTCCTGTCGTATTTTGGAGTCCAGAAACGGGATCGGTTTGGCCGGCAGCGACAGAACGCGTCGTCGCTGGATCCAGAATGGTGCCATATGGAAAAACTCGGCCCAGCGCGTCTGTCTTGGTTCCGGAGTTGTTCGTGATCACGTCTGAAAAATTCGTGAAGCCACTGCTTTGTTCCAGCGCAGTCGGAATGCTGGCGGTGGTTGGACTGGGCCGAACAATGCGCGTGCCCTGATAGTCGAAGAAGAAGAAGGTCTTGTTTTTACCGTTGTAGAGTTTTGGAATCCAAACCGGGCCACCGACAGTTCCGCCAAACTGGTTCTGGTGATAAGCGGCGCGCTTCGCCCCATACAGGTTGGAGAAGTAATCGTTCGCGTCCAGCTTGTCGTTGCGAACAAACTCCCACAAATCACCATGGATCGAATTCGTGCCCGACTTGACCACGGCATTAATGATGCCCGCGGAAGAGTGTCCGAACTCAGCCGGGAAATCTCCAGTCTGCAAGCGGAATTCAGAAATCGCATCCGGTGGCGGAGTTACGTTCACGTTGCTGTTCGTCGGTCCGGCGCCGCCATACAATTCCACATTGTCGTCGATGCCGTCCAGCCGAAAGTCCTGCATCCACGGGTTCAAACCATTGACGACGTAATAGGCGCTGCCGGGCGCACCGGAGAATTGAGTTGAAGCGGTCGTGACGCCCGCGGCGATTTGCGCCAGCGTTGCCCAGTTGCGACCATTCAACGGAAGGTCGATCACGGCCTTGCCTTCAATCGTCGTACCAATCGTACCGCTCTCCGCCTGTAGCAGCGGAGCCGCTGCTGTCACTGTGACCTGCTGCGCTGCGGAACCTACCGCCAGCGTCGCGTCCTCGGTAAGCACCACCTGAATGTGAACATCGATGTTGCTGATCACCACATCCTGAAAGCCCGCATGCGACGCCTTCAACGTATAGATTCCGACTGGTACCGCCGTAAACACGTAGGTGCCGGTCGACGTCGACTGGGTCGACTGAACCACATTAGTCTGGGTGTTCGTGAGCGTGACAGCAGCACCCGGGAGAACAGCGCCGGCCGCGTCCTTCACCGTGCCGGTGACGCCGCCGGTTGCAATCTGCGCGGCGAGTCGAGGCGTGGAGAGCGATCCCAGGATCAGCACGCAAACCATGGCAACGAGGCATGCCACAAATCTGGCCTTCATGGTTTTTGGCGCGAACGGATGCGTGGTCGCGTGATGACGATAATTCTCGGCTTCGCCTGACAGCAGCGACTCTAAGACAAAAGGTGTGTGGCGGAAAGAATGATTCATCTGCGGCGCTCCCCCGAAAAAACTTGCATGCAACTTGTTGACAGCGATTGCATGGTTTGTACTATTCCCCCCGAACCCATGTCAAGTATTAAATCGTTTTTGCGAAACCGACCGCTCATAATTTTGCCCATTGACGGGGAGAGTCGAAGCTGATATTAAATCGAACCAATACACTCGCGGGAAGATAATGACCAAGATCAGTTCGAACCGCCGTCGCGTCACGTTGATGGATGTAGCGCGTGCCAGCGGTTTTTCACCGTCCACTGTTTCTCTTGTTTTGAACGAGGCGCCGCTGGCGCGCTACATTCCCGAGAAAACCAAGCAGAAAATATTGGAAGCCGCTGATCGCCTGGGATACAGGCCCGACATCTTTGCCCGGTCGCTGCGCAGCCAGCGCAGCCAGATGATCGGCGTGCTGGTGATCGACCTCGCCGATCCCTTCTGCACTCTTATTCTGCAGGGCGTAGAACGCAAGCTGCTGCCGACCACCTATCTCCCTATCGTGATGGACGCGCACAATCAGCCGGCACAACTGGAACGATATGTCGAGATGATGATTCAACGCAGAGTCGAAGGGCTGATCACCGTCGCCAACTGGCTCTTATTTGATATCACCGTGCTCGAGGACATTGACGACCGCCAGATTCCCACGCTTGTCGTTGGTCGCGACCTTGAATCGCCCACCGTGAATTCAGTCCTGGTGGATAACGAGGCCGGCGGCTACGCCGCCATGGAACATCTGTACCAGCTGGGTCATCGTGAGGTTGCCTTCGTGCGCGGCCCGCGCCGTATGGCTGACAGCCGCATGCGCTGGAAGGGCGTCCGGCGTTTTGCCACCGAGGTTAGCCTCCGATTAAACTCAGCTCTCATTCGCGACCTGCCCGGCACCATGGATTCCAGTTCCAGCTTTGACGGTGGACTGAAAGTCGCCAATGAGCTCATCCAGTCTGGCGAGAAATTCACCGCCATCCTCGCGTTCGACGATTTAACAGCCTATGGTGCGATCCGCGCGTTATCGGAAGCCGGTCGACGCGTGCCCGACGATTGCTCGGTGATCGGCTTCGACGATGTTCCCCCGTCCGCACTTAGTACCCCGGGCCTGACCACCATTCAACAACCCATGCGCGAGATGGGAGAATACGCGGCCGACTACATCCTCAAGCACCTGGCCCATCGCCTTGAAGATGGAAGCCAGCCTTACGGTGACAGCCACCTGATGAAACCTACGTTGATCGCCCGTGGGTCAACCGCGCCCATAACAAAGCCTGTCCGCAAAAGGAAATAATCAAGATGGCTTCGGACGGCATGCTGTTGGCGAGACATTCATCGGCCACTTTCCATTTCCTATATTGTGAACGTAGTCATCGATCCGCCGGCCGACTGTTGTAGCAACCCCCGGCATCAAATGCGATTTTCCACAGGAGACAGCCCCTTTGCGAGTACTGGCGATTGGCGCTCACCCGGACGATCTGGAACTGCAATGTGCCGGCACGCTGGCCAAATATGCACAGCGCGGCGACCACGTCACTATGGCGGTCGCGATGAGTGGCGATTGCGGTTCGGCCACACTGCCAAAACAAGAAATTTCCGCCATCCGCGGCAGCGAAGCGCGCGCTTCCGCGGCCGTCCTGGGGGCGGAATTTCTCACCATGAACAATTACAGCGACGGCTTCTTGTTTTCTACTGAAGAGACGCGGCTGGATTTCTTGAATGTCATTCGCTCGGCGCGGCCCGACGTGATCCTCACGCATTCTCCCAGCGACTACCATCCAGACCATCGCATGACGTCGCAAATCGTCTGCGATGTACGCATTATGATCTCGGTGCCAAACATCAAGACCGAAGCGCCCCCCTACCAACTGCTGCCGGAGATATACTTTTTCGACACCATGGCGGGCATCGATTTTGTCCCGCAGCACTATGTCGATATCACCAGCACGTTCGACGTGAAGAAGAAGATGCTCGCCTGCCACAAGAGTCAATCTTCCTGGTTAGAGGATCAATACAACATGACCTATCTGGATTTCATTGACTGCGTAGGTCGATTCCGCGGCCTGCAGTG
>JAZKAG010000161.1:0-6217 GCA_040389265.1 Acidobacteriota bacterium | reverse complement strand
GTCTATAACGTGTTCGGTGCGGGGGCCGGCGGTCCCATCATTCGCGATAAAGCGTTCGTTTACTTGTCATACCAGGGGCTGCGCATCGGGCAATCGCAGATCGTGCTTGCTGCCGGTCTTGTGACGCCCACTGCGGCTGAGCGTTCCGGAGATTTCTCGCACGACAGCACCGCTATTACGTCGAAGTTGATCAACATCAGCTGCAATGGTGTGAAGTATGTCATTTGCCCGAGCGCACTCGACCCGGTCGCGCAGGCAATGTTGGCGTATGTTCCTGTCGGCAACGATACGAAAGGCACTCCTCCGCAACAATCTGCTCCGAATCCTGTCCGCGCGGATCAGGGCACGGCGCGTTTTGATTTTCAATTGGGTTCATCGCACCGGGTTTCCTTCACGTATTTCAATAGCCAAGGATCGAGCTACGCTCGGCTCGCCAACGGGAATCAGATTCTCGATTACTCCGGCAACTCTTTGTATGCGGGCCAGACAAATGATGTCCTTGGCGACACCTGGACCGTGACGCCGAACATGGTCAACGACATTCGGGTCTTTTACACGCTTAACAAGTCGATTCTCGACAATGCGGTCCAGGGAGCGCGATGGGCAGACTTCGGGAGCCTGGTCAAAGAAGGAGCACCTATATCCACGCAGCCGCTGATTGCGGTTGCCGGGTACTGGTCCATGGGTACCGGCGGCGGCGGGCCGCTCAATCAGACTGAGTTGCCGTACGGGATTACGGATACGATCCACTGGTCGAAGGGACGCCACGCGATCAAGTTTGGCGGCGCCTTCGTCGAGAACAAGTATCAGGAAACGGGGCCGTTTCTTGGATCGGCGAAGGCATCGTTTACTGGGGCAACCACGGGCAATGCGCTGGCGGACTTCCTGACGGGCAAAGCTGCGACGTTTCAACAGAACAGCGGAACGAAGCAGCGTGTTCATTCTGCGGATCCGTCCCTGTTTTTGCAAGACGACTTCAAAGTCTCCCGCAGACTCACGCTCGATCTCGGTGTCCGCTGGGAAGTGTTTCCGCCTTTTGCCGGTCAAAATGACATGGGCACATTTGTACCAGGAGCCACATCGGCTCGATTTCCGACGGCGCCACTGGGGCTCCTCAGCTCCGGAGATCCCGGCGTGCCCGACGGAATTCTCATCACGTCCTATAAGAAGTTCGCTCCGCGTGTAGGATTTGCCTACGACGTCTTCGACGATGGAAAAACTTCTCTGCGGGGTGCTTATGGCATCTTCTATGCAGCCAGCGGAACATCACTCACCGCGGACGCGTTGGAGCAACAGCCATTCACCCTGGCGTTGACTTTGAACAAGGCGACAAGCCTAGTCAACCCGTATGCAGGCATCGCGCCTTACAACGGTACGAGTCCGTTTCCTTATGTACCGAACCTGAGCAACCCCACGTTTGTCGCCGGAGCGACCATGGCGGGTCTGCCTCCTCATTCAAGCGCCATTCCTTACGTACAGCAGTACAACCTCACGGTAGAGCAGCAATATGGGACGAGCTGGGGAACGCGAATTTCCTATGTGGGAAGCATATCGACACATATGCCTTCAGTTCGGGACCAGAATGCTCCGGTTTTTGCACCCGGTGCGTCGACGACCACAGCCGGCCTCAATGCCCGGCGCCCGTTTCAGCCCTATGCCGCGATCAGCCTACTGGACCCGTCCAGCAACGCCAACTACGGGGCACTTCAGTTGGCGCTCTCTCACCGCTTCAACCATAACTTCTCCGTCGAGGCCAACTATGTGTGGGCTAAGGCGATGGATGATCTTTCGAACGACCCCGGAAGCGTGAACACGTATAGCCTTTCGGACCAATACAACACCAAGCGTGACTATGGGCTGTCATCGCTCGATATGCCACAGCGTTTCGTCGCGTCGTACTTGTACGCAACGCCTGATATCCACCTGTGGGGGTTAGTAGGAAGAGAGGTCATCAGCGGATGGCGGCTCAACGGTATCACCACGTTCAGCACCGGCACGCCGTTCAACATCGTCTCCGGTGTTGACTCTAACTTTGATGGCATTGCCACGGACCGTCCCGATACGGTGGGAAATCCCATTCTTCCCGGCGGTGGTACACGAGCCGAAAAGATTGCTCGTTTTTTCAACACGGCAGCTTACCTACGAGTGCCCGTGAATACGCCGTACGGAAATACTCCGAGGAACTCCCTGATTGGACCGGGGATCATGCAGACGGATATTGCGGCTTCCAAGGCATTCCCTACGATCCGGGGACAACAGCTTCTCTTCCGAGGCGAAATCTTCAACGTCTTCAATAACGTGAACTTAAGCAATCCCAATGGAACTCTCAGTGCACCGAAGTTCGGAACAATCTCGGCGACGTCTACAACACCTCGAGTCGTGCAGTTTGCTTTGAAGTACCAGTTCTGATTCAGACGCGACGATGGGAAAAAGCAAGATTGGTTTGCGCTCACGGGCACTTCTGCGCCGACAGGCGCCAGATATTGCTGCAACTATCTGTTTGGCTTTCGAAGGTCTGATGCAGTCGCATTGCGCTGCTTGTCCCAGTGGATGCGAACTGCCGCTTCTCACGAGCTCCTCTGTTCAGTGTTCCGGACCGATGTATATGGAGACTGACTGTTCAGCGCCTACACGAATCGTTAGGAGGATCCATGAGCTTCATGCTCGAGAGTCTCTTGCGCGTGCCGCTGCGCGCGATCGCTATCCTGTTTTCGGTCACGGTGCTCCTATTTGGATGCGCACAGCTTGCCTCTGCCACAACTCCTACCATTACAACGGCATCTCCATTGCCGTCGGGCCAGGTTGCAACGCCGTATTCTGTCACGTTAGCGGCTACCGGTGGAACCACCCCGTACACGTGGACCATCAGTACAGGTAGCCTGCCCGCCGGGCTCAGTATCAACGCTTCCACCGGAACCATCAGTGGCACTCCAACTGCTGGGGGAATCACTTCCAACTTTACGGTAAAAGTGACAGGCTCTGGAGGAGGCTTCGGCACCAAGGCGATGCAAATTCTGGTGAACAACATGGCCATCACGATCCCAACCGCAGGCACAGGAAACAAGATTTTCATCAATGGTGCTCGGGGCACGTTGTTTGGCTGGACCTTCGTGGGCCTTGCGAACACGACCACCTGTGCTACACCCTACTACGCGACGCCCAACTCTTATTGGGGGACGTATTCCAGCGAGGAGCTTGACTGGGTGAAACAGATGTACGGCAACACAGTCCGTTTCCAGGTATCGCTTGACGAGCTTACCGAGGCCTCGCCATTCGACCAGACCGTAGTCAACAACTACATCGCAACCATTGGAAACGCGATTGCGTTGGCGCGCTCCAAGGGGATGGCGGTGATTGTTTCGATGCAATGGGAGTCAGGAACCAATGGCAGTTCGATCTGCGACAATGCGAGTCCGACGAACCATTACGGGCACGTGCTGACAGGAAACCCAACGACCGATAACGCTCTCAATGGCTGGGAGGCTTTGTTCAGCTCCTCTTCCTGGTATGCAAATACGTCCGTAGGCGGCATTACACGAAACTTCTTCAACGACAGCGGCGTGCTTCTCGAGATCTTCAACGAGCCACTGCTCGGCACCGTAGCGGGCACGTCGTCTGATTGGACGGCGTGGAACGGCCCGATGCAGACGCTTGTGTCGGGGATTCGCAGCTTTACGCTGACGGTGGGCAGCAACACATACTCCGCGAAAAATGTGTTGGTTGTGGATGGCCTGAGAGAGGCAAGGCTCCTGGACGCCACCACCTTGGGTGGGCTGGCAATCACCTATAACTCCAACATGTACATGATGACCGATTCACTCGCGAATGCAAATGATACCTACGTGATCTATGCGGTGCATCCTTACCCCTTTGTGTCCGTCGCCGGCACGGTTAATATGGGGTATTTCAACAAGGCCGACTACGATGACTACTTTGGCTTTGTATCACAAAACATGCCGGCGCCTGTCATGGTGACGGAATGGATCACATCTGGAGGTGACGTCCCCATGTGCTGGGATACCCATACGCCGAAACAGCCTTCGCCAACACCTCCAAACTACACGACAATGAGGACCAGTCTCGATATCAAAGACGACTTCATCTCCTGGATGACCACGGGGGGGCCTGGAAACGTTATTCCCATGTCGATGACCGCCACAGCATTTGAAGAGGCAGGTTTCTGGCTGCAGGATCCGGCCAACGAACTGCCCGCCAATACTCTGCACTCAACCAATTTTACCGGATGGACCGACAGTACCTTTCCGTGCAACACGCAAGTGACCGGCACCGATGGAAATCTGACATATCCCGGCCCTGGTGCAGGCCTTAGCAACTATTACCAGACGAACCATGTGCCATAGGCCGGAGGTATGGGCCAGAGGCGTTAGGGCTCTGGCCCGTATCTTCTTTTCTCCGGGTGTGTCGTGCTGTCTGAACTCGGAGTTGCTGCTCGCACATGGATCCGGGCGCAGTCGTTCGTTCTGATATTTCTCATCGTTTGCGCATTGGTTCATACCCGCGACCGGTCATTTTGAGGGGGCCAATTTTATAAGAAATTCCGACGATCGCTTCACATTCCGAGAATAGTCCGGCCCTTTTGAGGACGTACCTGGAAGCGTCCCCAAGGGCTGACATCGTAGACCAGTAGGAAGTGAAATCGGTCCGCTTCGCCTCGACGTCAGCCATGAGCTGGTTCAGGCCTTCCCGGCGGCGATCTTTAAGCCAGTTCGCCCGTGGTCTGAGTAAACTCGCACGATTTCCATGTTGTGGTTCGCTGCGTACTCGCGGATGATGTCTGCCTTATTTCTCGGGGGAGTACTGCTGGTGTTCGGTTGACATGCGGACGTAGTGGGCCGCGCTGGATGGGACTGGCGCGACCGTGGTTCGATTTAGCGTCAACCAAAGCGGAACTGGGTTGCCGCTTTCGCATCACGTGGTCGCACCCATCATTCTGGGCTATACGACAGCACATGGCCGGAGCGCACTCCCCGACACCCCGCAAAAACCCATTGGCTGAGTTGCCCGAACCACGATAGCGCGGCCCAAGACTAATCGCGAGTCCCTGGCTAGCCAATCGTGGGCTGCGAGAAAATGACGTTCGCTACGATGGGGATGGTATCGTCTCGTTCTGCTAACCGATCAACGCTGTGCTAAGCGACGAGTTTCGGACAACTGATCGAGACTTTTCTCGAGGGTTGCATCGTATCCGTAGACGTCATCGAGGAATTTGATACTTTCGTCTTCTGCAGCGATGCCCGTGCCGTACACGACAAGAACGGGAATCGGGTGCGAGAGGAAAATGGTCGTGGACGCGGGGTTGGCAACGCTGGCGTCGATATGCTCGCGGGACCAGCCATCCTGTCTACGGAGCACCCACGCAGCGAGAGATCCGGGGTCCTGCACGCGGATGCACCCATGGCTGAAGTCACGCCGGGTCTGCTGAAACAAATTCATCTCGGGCGTGCCGTGCATGTAAACATTGTAGCCATTGGGAAAGACGAACTTGATGGAGCCGAGCGCGTTTTTCGCGCCCGGAACTTGCCGCACGCGAAGCGTTCCGTTACTCAAACCGGCGACGGTTGCAGATGTGCTGAGGTGTTCCACCCCACCATTCCGGTTCACCAGTTCGTAGTCTCTGGCGGCGAGATAGCCGGGTGAGCGCAGGATATGAGGGACGATCTCGCGCTGCTGTATATCGCGCGGAACGTTCCAGTATGGATGGAAGATCACCTGGGTCATGGTGGCTTGAAGAACCGGTGTTTTGCGGTGCGCTACTCTGCCCACGATGACGGGCATCGAAAGCGCGACGTTCAGGTGCTCATCGTAGGCGCGCAAACGGAATTCCGGAATGTTGACCACCACCGGAGCTTCCGAAAAGGAGCGAGGGACCCAGCGCCAGCGCTCGAGCGTCAGATTGAGCTGCTCCAACCGCCGCGCGATGGGTACGTTCAGCTGCTGCAGCGTGCGGGCATCAATGATGCCTGAGGTTGGCAAATCGTGGCGGCTCTGAAAGCGCTTGATGATCGAAATCATCTCGGGATCGGAGAGATCTGGCTGCCCCGATAACGAAGGGATGTCACCTAGCTGTGCGAGGCGTTGGGTCAGCTTGGTAACCGTCGACGCGGACGGATGCGGCGACCTGATTTCTGAAGGAACCACTATGTCCGGTGACTCCCGCTCCATGATGAGGTAGCGATGGATGGCGGCTTCCGCCCTG
>JAZKAG010000160.1:18942-21372 GCA_040389265.1 Acidobacteriota bacterium | reverse complement strand
ATATGTTCAGCCGAAACAACAGCAGCACCGCGCCAACTATGGCGAGGCCGCGCCTTCGAGCATTCCAACTTCGATCCCAACATCGATGGACAAAAGCGTGGTGGTGCAGAACGGCGACTTCGGCTCCCGCTTTGGCTGGTATGTCGATGTGATCAAGCGGACCGTGGCGCAAAACTGGTACAGCCAGCTGGCAGACCCAAAAGCTTCGATGGGCCACTCCGTGGTAGTTACCTTTACCGTGCACCGCGACGGCTCCGTCAGCGACCCGCGCGTCGCCCAAGCCAGCGGCGTTTCTTCGCTCGACCTGTCTGCGATTCAGGCCATTCAGCGCGTGAACAGCTTCGGCCCTCTGCCCGCCGGATACGCTGGCAGCTCAGTCACCGTGGCCTATACCTTTACTTACGACCAAAGTACCCGCCCGTGATTTTCTTAGAAATTGCAGCGCGGAACGGAGATAATCGACAGAAATACAAGAATTTCATTATTTCTGCGATTGAAATGTCTTTTTGCGCAGTCAAAATTGGATTTATTACGTCAAACGGAGTGCACAATGGAAGCTTCCCCAAGTTTTGCTAGTAAGCAAGCCATCCGCATTGTATTCATCTTCTTGTTGCTGGCCACCACGCTGGCCTCGGCGCAGGACTGGGTTCGGACTGGCACCAATCTTGGTGCGCAAAAAATTCGACTGGCCGCGGCGGATTTCAAACTGGTCGGCAACGATCCCGCCCTGAGCAGCGCGCAGCTGACCTTCGACCAGGTGCTGTTTTCCGACCTGACCAATGCGGGCATCTTCGACATGGTTTCCAAGAGCATGGCGCCCACCGCGACTCCGGGCGCTCCGTCTGAAATTAATCTGAGCCAGTGGAGTTCGCCACCGGCCAATGCCGCCATGGTGGCCTTCGGCGCCATCGCTGTTCAGAACAAACAAGTGATTGTGGACGGCTGGCTGTTTGACGCGAAAAATACTCAGTCTCCGCAAGTCCTGGGCCAGCGCTACGATGAGGCGCTCACTCCCGATACCGCGCGCCATATCGCGCATGAATTTGCTGACGCCATCATCGCGCGACTCGGTGGCGGGATTAACGGCATTGCGGAAAGTAAGATCTACTACATCTCCGATCGCAGCGGCACCAAAGAAGTGTGGGAGATGGATTACGACGGCGCCAATCAACACCAGGTCACGCATCTGAGCGCTATTTGCCTGTCGCCTCGTATTTCGCCCGATGGCACTCGCCTGGCATTCGACGAACTGAATTCACACGGTGGCAATATCCGTATCTACTCGATGAGCCTGCACCGCCTGGTGAACTTCCCTATCCATAATGGAACAGATTATTCGCCAGCCTGGTCTCCGGATGGCAACAGCCTCGCGTTTTCTTCATCGCGCACCGGCGATCCGGAAATCTGGATCTCTTCCGCGAGCGGCTTCGGTCTGCGGCGCATCACCGCATATCGCGGACCGGATGTCTCTCCTGTATTCAATCCCAAGACGGGAAATCAGATCGCATGGATCAGCGGCCGCACTGGTTTGCCGCAGGTATACACGATGGAATCCGATGGCACCAACGTGCAGCGACTCACCGACGGAGGCTACGCCACGTCGCCGGCATGGTCACCGAATGGCCAGTTCCTCTCCTTCGCGTGGTCGAGGCACTATGGACCGGGGGCTCCCGGCGGACAGGACATTTATGTGATGGATATTGCCAGCCATCGCTGGGAGCAGTTGACTCACGATATTGGCCGCACGGATTTTCCTTCATGGTCACCCGATGGTCGACACATTGTTTTTCAGCGTACCGTGCATGGTCGTAGTGAAATCTGGACGATGCTGGCAGATGGGACCGGGCAACAAGCTTTAACCACGGTGGGCAACAGCGATATGCCGAACTGGAGTTGGAAGTAGAGACGGTCTCATAAACCTGGATCGGTCCATACCTCGGTGTGAGATTCGCAATCATAGCGAGTCTCCGTCATGCTGAAGTGGACGCGGCCATATGACACTAGGTTCTGATCGAGTCGGTGATGAGAAGCACACTATAGCTGGTTTTTTCGTTCTACACTACTTAACGAAGGAAGGTCCTGAGGAGAATCCATGAAGAACTATAAGAAGAATTCTGCGCTCGCTTGTGCGGCGTTTGCTGTTTTCCTGTTTACCACTGGCTGCCATCACAAAAAGGCCGAAGCACCCGAGCCCCCGGCGCCCCCGGCCGAAACTACGCCAGCCCCGACTGCCAACATTACTGTCACACCCGACACGGTTACTCCTGGACAAAGCGCGGCCCTGAATTGGACGACCACCAATGCGACCGATGTCTCCATCGATGGAATCGGCGCCGTCGAGACCAGCGGCACCAAGACTGTTAGTCCTACCGACACCACCACCTATCACTTGGTGGCGCGCGGCGACGGTGGATCGACGGATGCAACCGC
>JAZKAG010000160.1:15382-18932 GCA_040389265.1 Acidobacteriota bacterium | reverse complement strand
TCCCGGCCAGCCGGCCCTCCGCGCTGCCGGTGAATTTCCCCTCGATCTCCCACGCCCCGCCGGGGATCAGCACGATCCGGCGCACGACTTCCTGCCACGCCTTCACGTCAAGCGCCACCGCCGGCAGCTTCTTCAGGGGCATTGACAGAGACGGAATTCGAGCAGAACGTTAAGCCGGTCTTCTTCGATTACGACGCTTACACCATTCGCTCCGATGCACAGGCCACGATTACTCAGGACGCTTCCTTCCTTCAGTCGCATCCAACCGCCAAGATTGTGATCGCCGGTTACTGTGACGATCGCGGATCGGCAGAGTACAACCTGGCACTCGGCCAGAATCGCGCCAACGCCGCCAAGACCGCACTGGTGCAAGCCGGTGTGGATGCCAGCCGCGTTCGCACCATCAGCTACGGCAAGGAAAAGCAGTTCTGCACGGAAGAGAATGAATCTTGCTGGCAGCAAAATCGTCGCGCCCAATTCAGCCTGGACCAGTAAAGGTTGCTTGCCGCGCGGAGAATGCACCCCACTTCTTCGTGGATAATCAAAAGCCTCACCCCTGGCAGCACTTGCATGGAGCATCATCCTGCAGGTGCTGCCGTGGATTTTGAAACACGCCTCCTACTTGCCGTACACTTTGGTTAGAACCACAATTCCGGCGCGGTTCGCGTCTACAGCGGGTGTCGCATGCGTACCTTTTTACGAGTCTCCACAATTTCGGTTTGCGTCCTTCTAGTGGCGGCTGCGCCGAGCGTGTTTGCCGCCAATCGAGACATCATCGCCCTGCAGGCCCAGGTGGACCAGATGCAGCAGATGATGATTAGCATGCAGCAGACCAATGACGAGCGCTATGCCGTTATGCACAACCTGATGCAGCAAACCTCGGAGAGCGTATCTAAAGTCGCGGCGCAAGTGGATGCGATGCAGAAAGCCGCCCAGACACAGTTAGGAACCGAAGGCAGTTCACTGCAACAACTCTCTGGGCAGATGCAATCCATGAACGACTCGCTGGATGAGTTGCGGGCGCGCCTGGACAAACTCGACAAAGCATTGAACGGAATTCAGTCGCAGCAGCAGAGCATGGCCGCAGGACAGCCTCTGGCCAGCGGTCAATCGGGACAGGCAATGCCTGCCAATGGTGCTCCGGCAGGAGATCAACCGCAGGGCGCATCGGATCAGCCGCCGGCCCCGCAAGCTCCTCCACTCGAGCAGCTCTATCAATCTGCGGCCAGCGATTACAACGCCGCAAAATATAACCTGTCCAGCCAGGAATTCGCCGACGTCATCAAGTATTATCCGCAAAGCCAGCAGGCAGCCAACGCCCAGTTTTATATGGGAGAAATTGACTATCGTGCGGGAAACTACAAGGGTGCGATCGATAACTACTCAGCTGTCCTGTCGCAATATGCCGGCAGTTCCAAGGCGCCGACGGCCCAACTGCGCAAAGCAGAATCCGAGTTGGCTCTAGGCCAACGCGACTCGGGCATTCACGATTTGCGTGCTTTGATTGCGCGCTACCCGCAAACTCCGGAGGCAATGCAGGCGCGCAGCAAACTGAATGGAATGGGCGTGCACATATATGCCAAGCCTACCGCTGGGCATCCATAGAGCATCTCACTCAGAACAGCCCACGCAACTGTAGGGTTGCACGCACCAGCTTTGCGAGGATTGAACATTTCTATGACCAAAACCAACACTCCTTCCCCTCAGCCCGACGCCGACGAACATAAAGGCGTGGTTGAAGATTCTTCGCCGAGCCAACCTGGAAAGCGGCACCAATCACAAGAGTCGATGGCCGGACAATTAGGCCATCGCAACGCCGATGACATGATCAGCGGCAACGACACGGATTTTCCTGAGCCCGGCGCTACCCCCGAGCATAGCGGCGAACATAAATAAATTGGCCCCCACACTTCCGTTGGGCGGATAGTCGCCGATGCATTCTGCGCTCCTGTATATTCTCGCCGTCCTATTTCTGGCGACTGTGATTCGATCTACATTTGGATTCGGCGAAGCGTTGATTGCGGTGCCGTTACTCGCGCTTCGCATCCCTCTTCAAGTTGCGGCTCCGTTGGCCGTACTCGTTTCTATCACGATCGCTATGGTCGTTGTGGCGCAGGATTGGCGACACATACATTTGCCCAGCGTCGGCGGACTGCTGGGATCGACCATCCTCGGAATCCCCGTGGGCCTGCTGCTGCTGAAACTAGGCCAGCCTCAGATTGTGAAAGCGGCTCTTGCTCTGCTATTGATTTGTTTTTCAATCTATTGTTTGCGTGGACGACCGCTGTTGACACTGAAAAGCGACAGCAAGGGATGGCTTTTCGCCTGCGGATTTTCTGCCGGAGTCCTCGGGGGCGCCTATGGGATGAACGGACCTCCCCTCATCCTCTACGGCGCCATGCGGCGCTGGTCGGCGCAGCAATTTCGGGCCACGCTGCAAGGCTACTTTCTGCCGGCCAGCATTCTTGGCATCACGTCTTATTGGGTGGGTGGTCTTTGGACCCGAACTGTGACGCACGATTACCTGTGGTCGCTGCCGGCTGTACTCCCAGCGATCTGGATCGGCAGGGCCTTCAATCGCCGCCTGCACGGCGAACGTTTTCTGCGCTATGTTTACCTTGGCCTGGCGACTGTCGGATGCGTGCTACTGGCGCAGTCCCTTCATCGATAAATTGGGCGTTGGTGGGCGATAATAGCGCATGGCCACCTACCAGCCCAATGCACGTACCCGAGTGACACGCCTGCCGAAACGCGGCGTCTACGACAAGGCGCAAGTGCACGCCATCCTCGATGAAGGGTTTCTCTGCCACGTCGGCTTCAATGTCGATGGGCAGCCCTATGTGATTCCCACCGGCTACGTTCGCGCCGGCGAAAAACTTTATCTCCACGGTTCGGCTGCCAGCCGCATGCTGCGCACTCTCGACCAAGGAATTCAAGTATGCGTGACTGTCACCCTGGTTGACGGCCTGGTGCTGGCGCGCTCCTCATTTCATCACTCCATCAACTACCGCTCTGTGGTGGTGTTGGGAACGGCAGCGCTTGTGCTCGATCGCGAAGAGAAGATGGATGCGCTGCGCCGATTTACAAATCATATGGTTCCCGGGCGCTGGGAGGAAGCGCGAGTGCCGACAGATCTGGAACTGAAAGCCACCAGCGTGCTGGTATTGCCGATGGAAGAAGTTTCGGCCAAGGTGCGCACCGGTCCGCCTATCGATGACGAGGAAGACTACGAAATTGCCATCTGGGCTGGAGTGGTTCCCCTGCACATGCGCGTCGACCCTCCCATTCCCGACGAGCGCATCTCTTCCGACGCGCCCGCCTTCGACATCAAACGGTTGACAAGGTTTTCTTAGATGTTGAGCAGGACGACAAGCGAAAGGTCAGCGAGACCAGGGCACGAGCGTTCTAATTCCGTGCCCTCTTCGCTGATTGGCCAGGTCAACGCTGTGATTCATCGCCGCATGCAGTTACTTCTTTGGCCGCACCCTACTGCTTGTCATACACGGCGGTTCGCGTGTTTTCCCCATGAATGGGAGTGGACACATCCGTC
>JAZKAG010000160.1:12277-15371 GCA_040389265.1 Acidobacteriota bacterium | reverse complement strand
ATCTTCGTGGCTGCAATCGTCAATCCGTCAGGCACCGTGGGCCCCACCGGCTTCACATCTTTGCCATCGAACTTCAAATCGAGCCTGGCTTTGATTTCGGGCAGGATCCAAGCAATTCCATCCGAACCGTTCGCTGCAAACTGCATCATGGGAGAGGTGGAGCTTTTCATTTTTTCGCTTTTCCATGTGCCCATCAGGCCGCTGCTTCCAGCAACTCGAGTCAGCACCACGGTGTCGTGGAAATCTTTTCCGTTCGGGTTCGTGCCAGAAGAAATCACGTTCATAGTTTTTCCATCGTCGGAAATCTGCATGATGTCGTTGCTCAGCAGTTTGCCATTAATACGCTCTTCCGTGGTCCAGGTTGAAGGCCCAGTCTGTTTCCATGTAATGGTGGAAGCGAACGGCGTGGTGTACGGCTTCCCATCAGCCTTGAAAGTGTAGGAGCCGGCCGCTGTGGTCTCTCTGATGGCTCCATCTGCGGCAGCCGCATACGTAATCGTTTCGCCGGTCAAATGGCTCTTTGCCTGGTTCAGTTTCCAGGTGCCGACAAACGCGCTTTCAGCTCGCGCAAGCGCGGTGCAACTGAGAACGGCCAATATGCAGCCGGATGCAATTCGAAGTTTCATGGTGGTCGGTACCTCCAGATGTCGTCATCAATTCGGAGAATGATGCCAAACGTTGGGGTGGATTCCGCGTCGATCCGGATCGATCGCTGCGATTATATTCACCCGATGCAATCGCTGGAAGGATTTTTCGCTTCTTCGGTACGTTTCATCGGGCAATCGCAGTCCCGTTCGCATGCTAGAGTCGATTTTGTGGCTAGAGCACCCGAGAAAGTTCGCCCAAGCAAATACCCAGACCCTGCGACCGGGCAGAAAACTCACAACATGCTGACCCACGACGAGTCTACCCATCAACTCGATCACGCGGAAGTCGTCAGCGGACGCTGGCTGGTTAAGGCGATCCTGGGGGTACTGGCGGCGGCCGGAGTTGCGCTATATCTAACTGTCTGCCTGCTGTTCTATCAAGGCCAGTGGCAGTTCACTTTCTTCGTGCCGAAGACAGTTGAGCCCAGCGCAGCCACCGTCGCCGCCAACAGCGGACTTCCCATTACAGACGCGCGCTTCGATACCACCGAAGAAGGTGTACAGCGGTTGGATGGTTGGTGGATTCCCTCTTCGTCTTCGGCGACGCGCTTTTCGCATTTCGCAGTTCTCTTCTGCCCCAACGGCCATACGGATCTGCGGGACAATGTCGAGGCTCTTAAGGCGTTTCACGCGCTCGGCGTCAACGTGTTCGCATTTGACTACCAGGGATTTGGCAACAGCCATGCCGGTCATCCCTCGCAGAACCAGGCCTATTCGAACGGTGCTGCCGCGCTGGATTATCTGACAGGACTTCGGCATATCCCCGCAGATCACATCGTGATGTATGGCGCTCGCCTTGGAGCCGCTGTGGCCGTCCACGTCGCACAAAATTCGCCAAACATTGGGGGCCTCATCCTGGAAGATCCGCAGCCCTCGCTGACCGCGGAGGTCAAACGCGAACAGCATATCCATCTGTTGCCCATGTGGCTGGTCTTTCAGGATCGGTTCGATATTTCCGCCATCGTTCCCACGCTGAAGATGCCCAAGCTGATTCTTTCTACCCCAGCCATGCGCCCCTACGCGTCCGGCGCGGATCAAGTGTTTCAGAGTGCCACGACGCCCCGGCAGCGCGCCTCAATCAACGATTCTTCTACTCAGTCCCTTTACGCGCAACCGGAATGGCGTAGCGCCGTGGGCCTTTATCTAAACTCCATCGCCGACCGTCTTTCCAGTCCAGCATCCCCGGCAGTACCCTAAAATAGTTTGAGGTTAAATGTTTATGCTGATCGATACAGAAGAGCAGTTGGAAGACAAGTTGTCCCAGCCATCGCCGGATGACATCGCAGCCATGCAGGCGCTGCAGGGTGACATCCTGGTGCTCGGAGTCGGTGGAAAAATGGGACCCAGCCTGGCGCGCCTGATGCAGCGCTCGATCGATGCAGCCGGAGTGAAGAAAAAAATCATCGCGGTCGCACGCTTTACCGATCAGGCTCTGCCCTCGGCACTGCAGGCCGATGGAATCGAGACTATCGCCTGCGATCTGCTCGACGATGGCGCGCTCGATCACCTGCCGGACGTGCCCAACGTGATTTTTATGGCGGCGCGAAAATTCGGGACCACGGGTGCGGAATATCTCAGCTGGGCGATGAACACGCAACTACCTGCGCTGGTCGCCAGCCGCTATCGCAATTCGCGCATCGTTTGCTTTTCCAGCGGCAATATCTATCCGCTTCGGCCGCTGCATCTTGGCGGAGCTACGGAAGAGACGCCGGCCGATGCCCACGGTGAATATGCCCAGTCGGTTCTTGGACGCGAACGCATCTTTGAGTACGGTTCGCATCGCTGGGGCACGCCCCTTACTCTGCTGCGATTGAATTATGCCGTCGACCTTCGCTATGGCGTGCTTTCGGATATCGGGACAGCGGTGTTTCAGCGCCAGCCGCTCGACATCCGCACTCCCGCATTGAATGCCATCTGGCAGCGCGATGCGAATTCGGTCTGCTTTCGCACTTTTGACTATTGCCAGTCGCCGCCGTTTATCTTGAATCTCACGGGGCCCGAAACTCTCAGTATTCGCTGGATCGCAGAGGAGTTTGGCAAGCATTTCGGATGTGAACCTATTTTCGTCGGCGAAGAAACGAATTCGGCCTACCTGGGCAATGCGGCAAAGCAGCACCAGCTGTTCGGCTATCCGAGGGTAACTCCGAACGAAATGATTGCATGGACCGCCCATTGGATCGCAGGCGGGAAAAGAAACCTGGGGAAGCCCACACATTTTCAGACGCGGGATGGAAAGTACTGATGACTCTACGAGAAAAGTTCAAAAGCGGCCTCGTGATTCCGGCTCATCCGCTGGCGCTGAACAGCGCGCGCAAGCTGGATGAGCGCCGTCAGCGTGCGCTGACCCGATACTATCGAGCCGCAGGTGCTGGCGGCGTCGCAGTCGGCGTGCATACCACGCAGTTCGCGATTCGCAAGGTCGGGTTGCTGCAGCCAGTGCTCCAACT
>JAZKAG010000160.1:0-12263 GCA_040389265.1 Acidobacteriota bacterium | reverse complement strand
GCGGATCCGAGATGGTAAAAATCGCGGGCGTGGTCGGACCTGTCGCAGCGGCGGTGGCTGAGGCCGAACTGGCTCGCTCGCTGGGCTATGATGCTGTGCTGCTCAGCATGGGTGGACTGCAATCGCTCACACCGGAAGAGCAACTGGATCGTGCCAGGACTATCGCATCGATTCTGCCGATCGTGGGATTTTATCTGCAACCGCTCGCCGGCGGCCAGATTTTCCCGTATCGCTTCTGGCGCAAATTTGTCGAGATAGAGAATATCGTCGCCATCAAAATGGCTCCATTCAACCGCTATCAGACGATCGATGTGATCCGTGCGGTGCTTGACGCTGGACGCGAAAACGATATCGCGCTCTACACCGGAAACGACGATAACATCCTGATCGATCTGCTGACGGAGTTTAACTTCGGTGGGAGCAGTGCTCGCATCGTCGGCGGCCTGCTCGGTCACTGGGCGGTCTGGACTAAGACCGCGGTCGCGCACCTTGAGCTTGCAAGACAGGCGCGCGGCCCGATTCCCGCCGACCACCTCACCCTGGCGCAGCAGATCACCGACGCCAACGCCGCCTTCTTCGACGCGGCGAATACCTTCGCGGGCTGCATCGCTGGAATTCACGAGGTGCTGCGGCGCCAGGGACTGCTCGAAGGTACCTGGTGTCTTGATCCGAAAGAAGGCATGTCCCCAGGCCAGAGCGAAGAAATCGATCGTGTTTATCGCGCTTACCCTCAGTTGAACGATGATGCGTTCGTCCGGGACCATCTTGACGAGTGGCTCCACTAGAATTAGGCACCTGGCAGCTTGGAGGAGCGGTGAAGAGGCGAGAGTTTCTTCGAGATTCGGCCATAGCGGCCGGCACACTCATGAGCGGAGTCGGTTTTGGGGAGGCTGGCGCTACCGTAAAGCCGGACCCTATTACCACTGCATCGAAAGGTACAGCCGGCAACCTGATCGAAGTGCCGGGCACAACTCTTCAAATCACCGATGAGCTGACAAAGGTTCCCGTGACCGTGACGCTGGGGAAATTTCTGCTGTCTCCTACCCTGGTGACCCAAAAGGAATACGAGGAGATTGCCGGAGAAAACCCGTCGTTCCATCGCGGCGTTGACCTGCCTGTCGAAACAGTCAGCTGGTGGGACGCCATCCGCTACTGCAATCTGCGCAGCGCGAAAGAAAATCTGGTTCTATGCTACGACCTTGAAACTGGGTTTTGTGACATGCGCAAGAACGGCTATCGCCTGCCCTCGGATACAGAATGGACACACGCTTCCGGTGGGGTTCCCACTCCGAAATCGCAAGCGAACCTCGGCAATTCCGACACCACTCATGTGCGCTCGTTGGTCGAAGAGCTGGACCACTCCGGCACCAGGCCGGTCGCCAGCTATCCCGCCAACCAATATGGTCTCTACGATATGTTCGGCAATGTCTGGGAGTGGTGTACGGATTACTTCAACCCCCTGCAGGAGCCGCAGGCCTCTTACGATTCCGCCGGACCGTTGCGAGGGCTGGATCGTATCCTGCGCGGCGGTTCTTTCATCAGCACCACTTCTTCCTGGGCAGCCGGTTATCGGCGATGTATCGAACCCGAATACAAATCGCGCTTCACTGGATTTCGTGTTTGCCGCACTCTCGAACCCGACCCGGTTCTTCCGCCGGCTCATCGTAGTCCGGAGTGGTTCGCACAATACAACCAGGCTCCCGCCGGATATGAAACCAGCCTCGGAAATCTGTCCTCCCTCGTCACCGGCATTCACTCCGTTGCAGCATGGCAATCCCGTCGCACAAGCATCCGGGAAAAATGGCTGAGGCTGCTCGGGTCCATGGAAATCGCCGCTCCACCTGTGACAACACGGCTGGTACGTGTTGTGAAACACCAGAACTACACCGCGAAGCTGATGTACCTGCAGATGGAGCCGGACAGCTGGGAAAAAATCCTGGTCATGATGCCGGCGGAATCGATGACGCGTCCGCGCCCGGTCGTCATCGTGCCGTTCTATGACGTGGATACGTCCGCCGCCAGAGATTTGTCAGGAAATGAATATCTCGGCCCCACGGTGGATCCCTACGCCTATTGCGCCGTGCAGAAGGGATACATCGCAGTAGCCATCCGATGGTGGGGAGAAAGCTACGGCGAGTTCTGGAACGAAGCGGTCGCGAATCTAAAGCTGCGCCATCCTCAGGTGACAGGCCTGGGGAAATGGGTCTGGGACGCGCACCGCCTGGTCGACTATTTGTATTCGCTGCCGGAAGTGGACCGCACCAATATCGGAATCATTGGGCATTCCCTCGGCGGCAAGATGTCGCTCTATGCCCCAGCCTTTGACGATCGCATCACTGCCGTGGTGTCGAACGAGCTTGGCATCGGCCTTTCCTTTTCCAATTACGAGGACTATTGGTATCTCGGTGACGTCGTCGATCGCATGGAACCAGGTACCGATCAGCATGAGTTGATCGCGCTGATCGCGCCTCGACCGTTCCTGTTAATTGGCGGGGACAAGTACGATACGAAGCAGAGCTGGCATTACATCAATGCGGCGCGTGCAGTGTATCAGCTCTACGGCAAGCCGCAGAACATCGGCTATTTCAATCACCATACCGGACATCGCCCGACCGCCGACGCAATCTGGCGCATGAATGAATGGCTGACGCACTTCCTGGGCCCGCAAGCTTAATTGCATCGTCGAAGATCGCAACCGCGGCAGCTCAGTGGACGAAGTGCTACGCGCCCTCTGCCAGAACTGTAGCGTAGAGCGATCGGTCGATATTGCACCCACTCAAAATCACGGCCACCCGACGCCCGCGTTGCACGTCCCGCTCGTGCAGCAAGGCAGCCAATGCCGCGGCTCCGGCTCCTTCCGCGGTGTTGTGAGTATCCTGGTGGAAAGCGCGGCAAGCCGCTTTGATCTCTTCGTCCGATACTCGAACGATTCTGGCGGCTCCGCGGCGTATGATTTCGAATGCATCCGATGCAGGAACGCGGCAAGCCATTCCGTCGGCAATTGTATCCGCCGAATCGGTTGTCACCACTTTCCCCTGCTCAAAGCTGCGCGCGTAGGCATCCGCATTTTCTGAAACAACTCCGATAATCTGGGTACGCAATCCAAGCAAATCCCGGACATGAATGGCGCCGCATATTCCGGAACCCAATCCAATGGGAACGTAGAGTGCGTCGAGATTCGCAACCGCCGTGAAAAGCTCCATCGCGTAGGTCGCCACTCCACGAACCAGCTCCGCGTGAAAGGATGGAACCATGTGCAATCCGCGGCTGCTCGCAAGCCGATGCGCTTCGGTCCTTGCTTCATCGAAGTCGCGGCCATACTCAATCAGTTCCGCTCCGAACGCGCGCATGGCCGCATTTTTTTCCAGCGAATTGCCGTACGGCACAACAACTGTAACCGGCAGGCCTACGCTGCGGCCGGCATACGCCAGGCTTTGCCCGTGATTACCTCGCGTGGCGCTGATGATGCCGGAAGGTCTTGGGCCTGCGCGCAGCAACTTCTCAACATAGGTGAGGCCACCGCGCACTTTGAAAGCTCCGGTGGGAGTGTAGTTTTCATGCTTGACCCATACTTCGCACTCCGTGCGTGCTGCCAGCAGAGGCCATGCGAACTGCGGCGTAGCAGGAAAGTTGCGATAGATTATCGCCGCGGCCGCTTCCAGGCCTGCCAGATCGAACATTCATCTCTCCCCACGGAACCCATGCTGGAAGAAGTTTTGAAGCTTGGAGGAATTCCGCTTTTCTGACATTATTCTAGGGGAGAAATCGTTCACCACCATTTGTCCTCGGCTGACCAGAAGGAAATTCAGATCGACCCCGTAAGGAGATACCCGTTGCGAGTAGGAATCATCGGCACCGGCACCATGTCGCACAAGCATGCCCAGGCCTATCGAAACATCGGCTGGGAATTGACGGTGTGCAGCAACACCTCTGCGGAAAAAGGTCGCGCCTTTGCGGATACCACCGGTGCGGAGTTTATCTCGAACTATGAGGAACTCATTCGCCACCCGCGCGTCGATGTCGTTGACATCTGCACCCTGCCCGGTTTCCGCCTGCCTGCTGTTGAGCTGAGCGCGAAGTTCAAAAAGAACGTGCTGGTTGAAAAGCCCATCGCTACGAATCTGGAAATGGCGCGCAAGATGATGGAAGCGGCACGCAGCGCAGGCATCCAGATCGGCGTTGTCAGCCAGCACCGCTTTGATGACTCCACGGTCTTTCTAAAGCGGGCGATCGGCGACGGTCGTCTCGGAAAAATTCTTCAAGCTGATGCCTACGTCAAGTGGTATCGCTCCGCGGAGTATTACAGTCGTCCCATCAAGGGCAGCTGGGCCGGCGAAGGCGGGGGCGCGCTCATCAACCAGGCGATTCATCAACTCGATGTGCTTTTGTATCTGATCGGCCCGCTGGATCGCGTTGCCGCCGCCTGGCAGCTTGGAGCCGCACACCAGATCGAATCGGAAGACATTGTGAACGCGCTGCTGATGTATGCCAACGGCGCCACGGGAGTTCTGCAGGCTTCCACCGCGTTTTGGCCCGGATATCCCGAGCGCATTGAGATTCACGGAAGTAAAGGCTCTGCGATTGTTACCGGCGACAAGTTGACGCGCTGGGATGTGCAGGAGGATTCCGGCGAGCCTGCACCGATCGACACCGCCATGGCCTCCGGCGCTTCCGATCCCATGGCGATTTCGACTCTCACGCTTGAACGTCAGTTCCTCGACTTCGGCGACGCATGCGCCACCGGACGCGCGCCGCTGGTTTCTGCGCTCGATGGCTATCGCGCGCTGCAGGCCGTCATCAGCGTCTATGATTCTTGTCGGCAGAACCGCTCCATCGCCATCGCCCCCTTCGCTCCTTAATCTATTGAAGGAGACGGCATCGCACGCTTTCAGTTTCATTTGGATGGCATAGCCTATATATTACGTTTGGTAGCACTTCGTTACGTTGCGTGGAGCGCATGCTGACGCATCGGACCCTCGTAACGCTACAGCAACTTTCGTCAGGAGATATGAATGATGCGTCACGGACTGTTCCGCCGTTTTCTCATCCGCGTGGGCCTGCTGTTTGTAATACCTCTGTTCATCGCGACCGGGGTCGCCCAATCGACATCGCCGTTTTGCGCCGACGCAAACTGTACTGCGACACGAAAGACCTTCAAAAGTCTCTGCGATTACATTGTCAAAGAAAAGAGCAACTTTTCTACCATCTATGTCGGCGGCTACTACATGCGCGACCTGGTTGCGGGTTACGAAATCTTCGGCGATCGCCGCTATCTCGACACTGCCATCGCCTACGGCGACTACCTGCTGACGAAGCAAATGCCGAGCGGCTTCTGGGCGACTGGCTACGGGCCCATCTATCTTGCGGATACCGGCAGCGCGCTTGGACTCTTCATCGTTCTCTACAAGCACGTCGACCCCGCGCGACAGAAGAAATACTTTGACGCCGTCCAGCGTTACACCAATTCGCTGCAGCACGATGGCATGATCCTGACCAGCGGAGCGTTTGGCACCGGCTGGCAACAGATTAAGAACGGTGTCCCAACCGATTCCATCCGCGATCAATACACGCTGTCTTCCGCCCTGACCGGCGCAACTATTTTTACCTGGATGTATCACCAGACGAAGCAGGACAAATATCGTGAAATTTCGTATCGCGCTTTGAAGTGGGTCTTCTCCACCATGCGGGCCGACGGCAACATTCCCTACATCCTTGCCGAAGAGGGCGCGGACTGGGCGAAGCGTGGCGACGCGAAAAATGATTATCAATTGTGGACCGACAGCACCTACGGCACCTCAGCCTATGTTGGCGAAGGCGTCATCTCTTTCGATCTTTACTGTGACAAACCAGCCTGGAAGACCTGGATCGGCAAAACCGTGAAGCCGAATATTGAGTTCCTGCTGCGCACCCAGCTTCCCGATGGGACCTGGTCAAAGCTTGGTCAAAAGAGTTGGGACCGCACTCGCAGCCCCGGCATCATCAATTACCTGAGCTGGTATTACAACCATGTCGACCGCGATCCTCGCATCGTCACCGCGGTCAAGCGGTTCGATGCCTTCATCGTTGTTCCTGCCAACGGCAAATCGTACGGACTACTGAATGATGGCGCGGATTATGGCCCAAAGGACAAGGCCAACGCATTTAACACCTCCACCAGCCTGACCGGTCGCGCGCTGGCTGACATCATTTCACCCGGTGTCGATGCGCGATGGTAACGGGTACGAGATGAACTCGCTGACTCTCGATCACGAGCAAATTTACGCGCAGTACAAAGCGTTGCTGCTCGACGACGTTGTTCCTTTCTGGCTGAATAACGGTATCGACTGGAAATATGGCGGCGTGCTCTCCTGCATCCGCGATGATGGTTCATTGATTAGCGGCGACAAGTTCATGTGGTCGCAGGCCCGTTCCGTATGGACGTTTGCCGCGCTCTACAACCGAGTGGAGAAGCGTCCGGAGTTTCTGGCGGCCGCGGAAAATTCCATCCGCTTTTTGCTCGAGCATGGCCGCGATACTCAAGGTCAATGGATCTATCACGCGGATCAGCAGGGCCGCGAAATCGAAGGCGCCACCAGCATCTACACCGACTGCTTTGTGATCTACGGTTTCAGCGAATATTACCGTGCGGTTCGCGATGAACAGATTCTCTCCATCGCGCGCGAGACATTGGAACGCGTTTGTCAGCGCATCGAGGAACCGGATTTTCAGGAGACCGCACCGTATCCGCTGCCGCTCGGATGGAAGAATCATGGCATTCCCATGATCCTGACGGAAACCATCAACGAATTCATCCTGACGACAGGAGAGACTCGCCTGGAAGTGCGACTCGACGATTATGTCGCCCGCATCATGGATCACTTTGTTCGTCCTGACAAAAAGGTGCTACTGGAATTTCTCACCACAGACTACCGGGAATTGCCGGCACCCGCCGGAACCTTTGTGATGCCGGGCCATGCCATCGAGTCGATGTGGTTCGTCCTGCATGTAGCCCGTCGCCGCGGCGACCAAGGTTTGATTCGCCGCGCCGCAGAGGTCATTCGCTGGCATCTCGAATATGGCTGGGACCCTGAGTACGGCGGTCTCTGTCTATCGCGCGATATTGAAGGTCATCCACCCTACCTGCCTCATTCCGACAAGAAACTTTGGTGGCCGCATGTGGAGGCCCTTTATTCGACACTACTCGCTCACCAGCTAACCGGTGAATCGTGGTGCCTGGAGTGGTACCAGCGCGTCGCCGATTGGGCCTGGTCACACTTTCCCACTCGAAATGGTGGAGACTGGATGCAGCGCCTTACGCGCGAGGGCACACCGACTACGGAAGTCATCGCGCTGCCGGTGAAAGATCCATTCCACCTTCCGCGCGGCGCCATGTTAATTCTGCAGTTGATGCACCCGTCTTTATTGAGGTCACGATGAACTCACGATCGATTATCGGACGCGATCCAGCCAGTGGCAATGTGCTCGAGGTCATCATCGAGAACGGTCGCATTCGCGCGATCATTCCAAGCCCTATTGAAGAGGCGCCGTGGCTTTCTGCCGGCTTCATCGATCTTCAGGTGAATGGCTATCTCGGCAATGATGCAAATTCGGAAGAAGTCGACGCGGATGTCATCCTCTCCCTGACGAACAATATGCTCGCGCTGGGAGTGACGACGTTTCTTCCCACCGTCATTACTGCCTCTGAAGTAAAGATTATTCGTGCGCTGCGGGCCATTGCCGATGCCAGACGCGCGTATCCAAGGGTGGCCCACGCCATTCCCTTCGTGCACGTGGAGGGCCCCTTCATTTCGCCGAACGACGGACCACGCGGCGCTCACGATCGCGACTATGTTCGTCCCGCAAATTTCGATGAATTTGAACGGTGGCAGGAAGCTTGCGGCAACCTGGTCGGGATGGTCACGCTGTCGCCGCATGATGACGCCACGCTTGAATGTATTTCCGCGCTTGCCGCGAAAGGCATCGTCGTCGCCCTCGGACATAGCGATGCAACGCCGGCGCAAATTCATGCGGCCGCTAACGCCGGCGCCACTCTTTCCACGCATTTGGGCAATGGACTCGGCAGTCCACTACCGCGCCATCCGAACTTGCTGTGGGCGCAGCTTGCGGAGGATCGACTCACTGCCACTTTCATCGCAGACGGCCATCATTTGCCAACCGATACACTCAAGTCAATGTTGCGCGCCAAGACAATTAACCGCAGCATTCTTGTTTCGGATGTTGTTTCCCTGGGCGGCATGCCCGTCGGCAGGTACCTGGCAGATGTGGGCGGCGTGGTGGAGGTGACCGTTGATGGTCGCGTCATCAGCGGGAACGGTGGAGGTTTTCTTGCCGGAGCCTACCGGACATTGCCAGTGGGCATCGCTCATGCTGCATCTATCGACGGAGTGTCACTGGGCGGCGCAATCCAAATGGCGACAGAAAATCCCGGCCGCTTTGTCGGTCGCAATGCAAACCTGCACGTGGGCGCCAGCGCTGAACTTGTTTTGTTCGACTGGTCACCGCAAGAGCCGATCACCAGCGCGCTTGAAATTCGATCTGTCTACGTTGCCGGGCAGGAAGTCCAATGACAACATCACACATTGCTGGCTCACTGTTCGCTAACCCTTGAACTGAGAATAGGAATTCATGCACTTTTCCGCTCCTGTTTTGGTTTTTGGGATTGCCTGCGCGCTTGTCTCTGGCATCATGAACGGCATCTTCACGCTGCCGATGCGCTACCTGGGAGAGTGGTCATGGGAGAATGTCTGGGCCATTGTCATGCTGGTTCCTTGCGTTTTGATGCCCATCGCCATAGTCCTGTTGTGGGTGCCAGGTTATGCCGATGTGCTGCACGCTTCGCCGCCGCACGCAATCCTATTCGCGTGCCTCTTTGGCTTCGCCTGGGGTTTTGGAGCCATCATGTTCGGCCAGGGAGTGTCAGCCATTGGCATCTCCATGGGCAACACGCTGGCGCTTGCCATCAGCGCCTCTTTCGGGTCTGTTCTTCCGATTCTGGTGCTGGCGCCAGAGCGGCTGTTTCGGACGCAAGGCTTGGCCATCATCGTCGGCACCTCCATCGGTATCGCCGGAATCGCCTGTTTTGGGTATGCCGGGTTTCGCCGAGAGAAAAGCCAGCGAGGCAACACCCAACAAATACGCGGTAATATGGTCGGCCAGGCGCGTCCCTTCTCGGTCGGGCTACTACTGTGCATCGGATCTGGTCTACTGTCGGCGGTCTTCAATATCGGCTACAGTCTCGCTCAGCCCATTCGCGAAACCGCGGTAAGTATGGGGCAGACTGCCTTCGCCGGCACCAGCTTGATCTGGCTCTTCATGCTGACCTGTGGCTCTCTCCCCAGCCTCGTCTTCTGCGCGTATCTGATGAAGAAGAATGGCACCTGGCAACGATATCTCGCTCCAGGTTCCTCCCGCCTCTACGCACTGACCATCGGCATGGGACTTATCTGGGGCGGTCACACCTATCTGTATGGATTTGCCTCACCCATGCTCGGCAAGCTGGGCCCCTCGATCGGCTGGCCGCTCACATTGATGGCCGGCTTGATCACGGTGAATGTCTGCGGCTTTCTTGCAGGCGAATGGAAGTTGACTCACCCTCGCGATCGTCAATGGATGGGCCTGGGCTTGATCGTGACCCTGGTCGCGATTGCGGTGCTCGGCTGGTCCAGCACGCTGGGCTAGCCCTGAAGATCTTATTGCGCCGTCCAGCCGCCATCCATCGGCAGTGAGGCGCCGGTAATATTCGACGCCGCAGGAGAACAAAGGAACTTCGCCAGTTCTGCAATGTCCTCTGCGGTTGTGAAGTTTTCGGTGGGATGCTTTTCTTGCAGGAGTTCGTGCGTCGCTTCCTCCTTGCTGAGTCCACCCACCCGCGCCTGATCGTCAATTTGCCGCTCGACCAGGGGAGTGAGCACAAATCCGGGGCAAATTGCGTTGCAGGTGATTCCCCGCGTCGCGTTTTCCAGCGCGACTACTTTCGTCAGGCCAACCAATCCGTGCTTCGCCGCCACATAGGCCGCCTTGTGGGTTGAAGCGACCAGTCCATGCACCGATGCAATGTTGATGATTCTGCCCCAGCCACGTTGCTGCATTCCAGGAAGCGCGGCTCGAGTGGTATGAAACGCCGCCGAAAGATTGATGGCCAGAATGGCATCCCACCGATCGACAGGAAATTCCTCCACCGAGGCCGTGTATTGAATGCCTGCATTATTGATCAGGATGTCGACAGCTCCGAAGCGCCTCTCCGCCGCCTGAATCAGGGCGATGCATTGCTTTGCATCGGCCAGGTCCGCGGCGTGAAACAACACCTCGGTCCCGTGCTGCTGCAAGCGCGCGGTCAGCGCATCCGCCTCCTGCGGGGTGGCAATCCCATTGATAGCGAGTTTGCATCCAGCGGCAGCAAATGCATCCGCCAGGCTGAGTCCGATTCCGGAGGTTGCCCCGGTGATCACTGCGGTGCGGTCGCGAAGCACCATTGGCTCTTCCAAGGAAGCGGTCATCGAAAATATCTTATCAACCGCCTCGGTCGGGTGAGCTCAGATCAATTTCGTATCCGATGAAGGAGCAATGTGCTTGCCCGTCGGGAATACGTTCTTCCATGGATGATAGATGTACATGCCGATCAGCAAAATGTGAATGCCGATGTAAATGACGTAGGTCGATAGCAGAAAGAGCGCGCCGCGGCTGGTAAGTGCCATGGCGAGAACCAGGAGAACTCCCAGCGACAGGGTGATTATGCCCATGAAACGGAGAGCTCGTCGTTCGCGCGGATGGTCGCTCAGATGCGATGCGAAGCGCAGGTCCCACGCTCCCCAGATCAATCCTTGAAGCCCTGCGAGAACTGCAAGCAACTGCACCGAACCCCACGGGCTCAGCCAGAAAAAGATTCCAGCGATCATAGCCAGAGCTGCGAAGAACAGATAGAAATGAAGTTCCCGGCGGTGTCCGTGATGCAGTGCCAGACCGCCGATGGCATCGATCACGCCGATCAGCAGCAGGCCGGCTGCCGTCAACAGGACGGCTACCACAGTGCCCGTCGCCTCAAACAATACGTTTGTCATGGTGGATCTGACCCAGAAGAGCGCAAGACCCAGGAAAATCATTAAAATTCCTTGACCGACCAAAACAGTGGTGTGGATTTTCGCTTCCCTGACCATGCGCAGTCTCCCTGTAGGTTTGCCTACCCGCGATGATACAGTCCCTCTCTGTTTAATGTAATCACCGGACAGGGCGCCGAGCGAATTAATCCGTACGCAGTGCCGGCGGGCATGAATGCCGCCAGTTTTTTACCTCGTTCCGCACCTAAAACAATCAAGTCGGCCCGTGCCGCGATCACGCGGCGGATAATTGCCTCCACCGGCTCGCCATAGACACGATGCACGCTGACCTTGCAGCCGGACCCGTGCAGTGCCGCCGTCAGCATGTCTGACTGGGATTGGACTTCGTTATCCACGGAACGCTCGCGAAGATCGCTGATCTCATCAATTGCATGGACGAGAAGAAGGTGGGCATGCATCTCCCGAGCCAGGGCCGCCGCATACAGCAGCGCGGCTTCGGAGGGATGTTGCTGCACAGTGGCATAAACGATCGTTTGCATCGCGAGATATTTCGCGGAAAGGCGCTCGCAGCTTGGTCCCACTGTCAGCACCGGGCAAGTCACTTTGCGAAGAATCGCCTCCGCCGTCGATCCAAGAATCAACCTCTCCAGCCCGTGTGCGCCATGGGTGCCAGTCACCAGCAGACTCGGCTTTTCTTTTTGAACCAGAGCCTCCAGCGCATCCGCGACTGGACCTTCGGACAGAATGGCGCGGGCATGGATGCCTCGACGCCGCAACTGGTGGGTCAACTGATCCAGGTCTTCTGCCATCGCCTGCCCGATTTCCGGTGCGGCAAAGACTGCCATGGGTTCGGGCGGAGAGGCATTTCCAGTGCTCACCACGTGGGCCAGCAACAATTCCTCACCGTAAACCTTAACCAGGTCTTCCGCATAGGAGAGAGCTGCGATCGAAGACCTGGAAAAATCCGTGGCGACCAGGACTTTCTCGAACGCAGGAATGGATTTTCCGCGTTCCAATGTGACGCCCGCATGCATGGACTGTGCCATAGACTACCTCCCTCGAAGCAGTGTCCTTCATATCAAGCTGAACCGAAGCAGGGCCTACAGGCGGTGACGGGGAGTACATGTACTTGTGACGCTCATCACGAATTGGGTCTCCAGCGAGAAATTATCGAGTCCCGCCTCTGCGGGCAAATTCTTGTCGGTGAAA
>JAZKAG010000159.1:19655-20897 GCA_040389265.1 Acidobacteriota bacterium | reverse complement strand
GCGGCCGCCGAACGCACCATGGCATCCGCCAACGCGCAGATCGGTATCGCGGACGCAGCCTATTATCCGGACCTGACGCTCTCCGCAACCGGGGGCCTGGAAAGCTCCACATTCAAGCATCTTTTTGATTGGCCAAGCCGGTTCTGGTCCATCGGGCCCACCGTATCCGAGACCATTTACGACGGAGGTTTGCGTCGCGCCGCCGTGCATCAATATGTGGCCCTCTACAACGCCGACCTCGCCAACTATCGGCAGACCGTGCTGACCGCATTTGAACAGGTCGAGAACTATCTGGCAGAAGTTCGCATCCTGTCGCAGCAGATTCAGCAGCAGCAACAGGCCGTCGCTTTCGATAAGTCGGCGTTGGAAATGGAAATGGCGCGCTATCAAACCGGCATCGATCCTTATATCGATGTAGTAACCCTGCAAACTGCCCTGTTGAATGGCCAGCAGACTCTGGCAAATCTGCAAATTGAGCAGATGACGGGTGCTGTGGGGCTGGTAGGTTCGCTGGGAGGTGGATGGGATACCTCCCAACTGCCCACGCCTTCCCAGGTGGAGAAAAGCCCAAACTTGGCGGAAACGAAGATTCAGCAATAAAACGATGCAATGAACGTTTACATTGGAAGGGATACAAAAACCGTCCTGAGGATCGTTCATGGAGAAAAAAAACGGCGCTCCCCTTAGCAGCGCTGCTCATTTGCGCCGCAGTCTCACACTGTGGGACCTGGTTCTTTATGGCGTGATTGTGGTCCAGCCCGTTGCGCCCATGTCTGTATTTGGCGTGTTGAGCGATCGAAGCCACGGGTACGCCGTCACGACCATTCTGATCGCGATGATCGCCATGCTGTTCACGGCCATCAGCTATGGGCGCATGGCGAGGGTCTACCCCAGCGCGGGCTCCGCGTTTACATACGTCGGCCAGGAAATCAGTCCGGCATTGGGATATATCACCGGTTGGGGCATGGTGATGGATTACCTGCTGAATCCGATGATTTGCATTATCTGGTGCAGCCAGCAGGCACACGTGTTTGCACCCCACGTCGCGTATTGGGCTTGGGCCGTATTTTTCGCGGCGGTCTTTACGGGACTGAATGTCCAAGGCATCAAAAGTTCCGCACGAGTGAATTTCGGTTTAGCGGTGGCTATGGGCGTCGTGATCGCGATTTTCTTCGTGGTTGCTGCACGATACATCTCTGGCCATGACGGGGGTGCGGGATACTTCTGGCATCCCTTCTACAA